>NZ_JACAQP010000103.1:0-1101 GCF_013387025.1 Pseudomonas reactans
TTCTAAGTGCGAATTGCATGCACTTGTGTGTGCATTTTATAAACTAGCATACGAGAGGACCCTAGAGGCTATAGACTAGGTCAAGGCAATTAACCTAATTCCCTATAGTCAAGGGCTCTGATACCAATCTGTCACACCCCGATCCTTGGCGGAATCGATCAAGGCGTGATATATTGTTCAAAGTCTCATGACAACTATGTTATAATATGATTAGATTCAATTAAGTACTAAGTAGGCAAACAAGATCCACAACATACAAATACAAATCCAAATACAAACAACATTTATTACATCAAATTTAAATAGTCTTGTGGGTTTCTAAGGTACACCCTACTTTTCATCAACTTCATTCTTCAAATCTGCATCATGGGTAAAAACAGGTCAACTACGAGAGTTGGTGAGTAATCTACCCCATATTTTATAAATTTCAATACTTTTGGGGTGTATNNTTTGAAATAATTATAATTTGAAACTTGTTTTCTTTGGAAGTCGACAAGCAACTATTATTGAGATAACGGTTTATAAATCAAAAATTGATTAACAAATGATAACAACAACAATAAGTCCTCACCCTATATATACATATATATGTATATATATAGGATGGAGCATCTAATCATCATACACACTCAACCACGTGCAATCAATCACCTTAGCGTCCCAAGGCGGGGTGGTCAACCCAATAGCGCTATTATTGTCCATAACGTACCTCAAGAATACGGGCATAGTCATGGAGATTAGACTAAAAATGGTAATGCACTACAAGTACATGTAGCGTAAACAAACAATAATTATACAAATAATGATTCACGTATAAATGTCCCAACAATGTCTCAATGGTGAAAAAATAATAAAATGAAGTTGGAACATATTAAAACCACATGATACACCCCAAAAGTATTGAAAATTATAAAATATGGGGTAGATTACTCACATTAGTCCAATAAGGAATGCGCGTGTTGTACGATAGACGGCTCGGGTCAAAACGACGTGGAACCTATTATAATTAATAGTTTTGGTTTAGGAACTACTAAACATGAATGGAGTATTAATAAAAATAATTAGACACATATTCTTATATTAGATGAACTAACAATAATC
>NZ_JACAQP010000104.1:0-784 GCF_013387025.1 Pseudomonas reactans
TGGGCGATGCGTTTCTTGCGGATGTGCCCGAGCCGACTACGCCACAGACATGCCTTTGCCACACCACTAGTAGAATCAATATAATTTACACTATGTCCTAAATTGTCAACACATTCAACAGTTTCATACACACCATCACAAGGATAAGCAGTAAAAATCAAAATACCATTTTTGAAAACAGAAATCGAACCAATTTTATTATCAAAAGAAAATTGAAATCCTTGTCTGAACAATGCGTGAAATGAAATAATGTTTCTTGCCATTTCTGGCGAATAGCAACAATTAAATAACTCTAAACAAACATCACTACTAAGCACTAAACTATAAACGCCGATCTTGGTAACAGGGGACGATCTCCTATTGCCCATGATCAAGTTCAGTCTACCGTGCTCCACCTCCCTGCTTTCCTTTAGGCCCTGCAGATCAGAACAAATGTGAAAACCACATCCTGTATCAAGGACCCAAGAATTAGAAGATGGNNACCCAAGAATTAGAAGATGGTGAGTTTTTAGAGATAGTGTATATACCTGCTGTCGATGGCTTTACTTTCCCATCCTTGACATCCTGCAAGTATTTGGGGCAGCTTCTCTTCCAATGGCCCTTCTCTTTGCAGTAGAAACAGTTGGCTTCATCGGGGTTGGCCACACAAGGAATCTGGGAAGACTTGGTTCTCGAGCCATTACTGGATGACCCGACCTGAACCTTTTCCCTCCAATTTTGCTTAGGAGGGCCCTTCCTTTTCTTTCCTTTGCCACTTCCAATGGCTAAGACGGGCTGAATAACC
>NZ_JACAQP010000105.1:0-367 GCF_013387025.1 Pseudomonas reactans
AATGAAAAGACTGAAAAGAAAAATGGGACAATTTGTGAAAACTTTAAATCGCCTCTACCAGATTTCTTCTTATCTACTAATGAGGACGATTCAGATGATGAAACAGTTATCAACTGCAGCCCAGATGATACTTTTTTCAACAAATCATTCAAAAGAGTTGTAAAATCTGAATCAGACTCTGCTAGTTCAGTAACTCATCAATTGAGATCTACTAAACTAACAAGGAATGATGGCACAATCAAACTTGAAAATTTCTTAAATGGAGAAAATTCTGATCATCAAAATGGTAGTACTTCTGCTCCAACTGTCTTTCCCTCTTTAAACTCAACCTTTATTGGAAAGAACAATCTGGGACAAAAGTATTCAA
>NZ_JACAQP010000106.1:0-414 GCF_013387025.1 Pseudomonas reactans
GTGGAATTTTTCTATTAATATTAAAAGGTAAAAAAAAAAGAACAACAGGCTAGACCTAAATCAATAGAAATAAGAAGAGCCGATGATATAGAAATACTGAATCGTAAATAGAGTTCAGGTTCGAATTCCATGGATAATATAGATGGGATTGTCTATAATGATAGACAAATGAAAGATTTTCTCAAGATTCTTATTCATCTACTTGATATTTTGAAAATGGGTTGGTTGAACTTGAAAATTCACTCATTGAAATTGAATAAGTAAACAATTAAATTGGATTCGGTTGGATGGTACTAACACAATCGTGTGCTAACTCCCATTTCTTATTGAATTAACCGATCAACTTGACATCGGAGATTTATTTTGAATGCGATCCTGTTCGCAAAAAATTTCGAGATTTTTTACTTTATTGTT
>NZ_JACAQP010000107.1:0-321 GCF_013387025.1 Pseudomonas reactans
ATCGCTTTACCGCTTACTTTTCTCACTTGCAAGGGTACGCCATTTGATTGGGGACCCAAGCAGGAAGACGCTTTCCAAACCCTTAAACAAAGATTGTGTGACGCTCCGATTCTTACACTCCCTGAAGGATCCGAAGATTTCGTGGTATACTGCGATGCCTCCAATCTCGGTCTAGGTTGTGTTTTGATGCAAAGGGGAAAGGTTATAGCTTACGCATCGCGACAACTCAAAATCCATGAAAGGAATTATACGACTCATGATTTGGAGCTCGGTGCCGTGGTTTTCGCTCTTAAAATTTGGAGGCATTACCTTTACGGCACT
>NZ_JACAQP010000014.1:0-203664 GCF_013387025.1 Pseudomonas reactans
AGCGGGCTTGCTCGCGAAGATGCCACCTCGGTCTCTTGGTAGAAACCCAAAAAAAACGCCACTGACCAAAGACCAGTGACGTTCTTCGATGCAACCACCGTTTAGACGGTATGCAGGTACCAGTTGTACTCAAGGTCGGAGATGGAATGTTCAAACTCTTCCAGCTCACTTTCCTTACAGGCGACGAAGATATCGATGTACTTAGGATCGATGTACTTGGCCATTACCTCGCTGTCGTCCAACTCACGCAGGGCATCGCGCAGGTTGTTCGGCAGGCTCTGTTCGTTCTGCTCGTAGCTGTTGCCTTCCACCGGTGCGCCAGGCTCGATCTTGTTGGTCAGGCCGTGGTGCACGCCTGCCAGGACCGAAGCCATCAGCAGGTAAGGGTTGGCGTCGGCACCGGCCACACGGTGTTCGATACGTACGGCGTCGGACGAGCCGGTCGGTACGCGGATCGCCACGGTGCGGTTATCCAGGCCCCAGCACGGCGAGTTCGGCACGTAGAACTGTGCGCCGAAACGACGGTAGGAGTTGACGTTGGGGCACAGGAACGCCATTTGGGCGGGCAGGGTCTCGAGCACACCGCCGATCGCGTGACGCAATGCGGCGTTCTGCTCGGGATCCTCGCTGGCAAAAATGTTCTTGCCGTCCTTGTCCAGAATGGAGATGTGTACGTGCAAACCGTTGCCTGCCTGGCCTGGGTAAGGCTTGGCCATGAAGGTGGTGTCCATCTCATGGTCGTAGGCAATGTTCTTGATCAAACGCTTGAGCAGTACCGCGTAGTCGCAGGCCTTGATCGGGTCGGCCACGTGGTGCAGGTTCACTTCGAACTGCGCCGGGGCACTTTCCTTGACGATGGCGTCGGCCGGGATGCCTTGCTCCTTCGCACCTTCCAGAATGTCCTGGAGGCAGTCGACGTATTCGTCGAGGTCGTCGATCAGGTAGACCTGTGTCGAGTGCGGGCGTTTGCCGGAGATCGGCGAGCGGGGCGGTTGTGGGCGGCCATTCACGTTCTCCTGGTCGATCAGGTAGAACTCAAGTTCGAAGGCGGCGCAGATGGTCAGACCGAGGTCGTCGAATTTGGTTACAACTTGGCGGAGCACTTCGCGCGGATCGGCGAAGAAAGGTTCACCTTCAAGTTCGTGCATGGTCATCAGCAGTTGCGCGGTAGGGCGCTTTTGCCAGGGTTCATTGCACAGGGTGTCGGGGATCGGATAACAGATTCGGTCAGCATCACCGATGTCCAGGCCCAGGCCGGTGCTTTCCACCGTAGAGCCGTTGATATCCAGGGCAAATAAAGAGGCAGGCAGGTTAATGCCCTTCTCGTAAACCTTGTGGAGGCTGGTGCGTTCGATGCGCTTGCCGCGCACCACACCATTCATATCCGCAATTAGAAGGTCTACGTACAGAACCTCAGGATGATCCTTAAGGAACGCGTTCGCTTCGTTAAGCTGAACGGCACGCGGGGGTACCGACATGATGCAACACCTTTGTTGTTAAAAATATCAATCATTGATCTTTTCTAGTTTCAGTCAACCCGAACGGCATGCCGAAGTCAAGCGAGGCCTTTTTTGCCCTAAAAAAGCGCTGCGATGGCTTTTTTGGGGCTTTTTGGGGCGGTTTTTCGGATTTGAGGGGCTTGGGACTAGCAGGCTTGAGCGGCCCGTGTTGTATTTTTTACGGGGGTGTTGTGTAAAAAAATGAACAAGGCTAAGCTCGATTCAAACCCATAACAGCAATAATACCGGGGTGCTTCATGTTTCACCTGCCGCCCAACGGCGTCTTGGCCTGCTTCAGCCGGGCTGTGTCATCCGTCCATTCCTCCCGCGTGAATACCCGCGCACCGGCCAATATTCTTGACGCCCGGGCCAGCCTCTTTTTTGCCTCCTCATTTGCCACCGAACGGCGCGCGCCTCGCGTGCTGCTCAAGATTGCGCACAACTTTGGCGTGAGGAATGCAACGCTGCAGCAAATGGCAGGTAAGCTCCTACCCTGAATGAAAAAACGACGCGGATGCTGCGTCAACCAACGCCTGGCCTTTAACGGATGCCAGGAAACCCAGCCCAGAGGCATTTATGAGTAACAACCTCGACCAGCTCACCGATTGGTTGAAAGACCACAAGATCACAGAAGTCGAATGCATGATTGGCGACCTCACCGGTATCACCCGGGGCAAGATCTCGCCGACCAACAAGTTCATCGCTGAAAAAGGCATGCGCCTGCCCGAAAGCGTTCTGTTGCAGACCGTGACCGGCGACTATGTCGAAGACGACATCTATTACGAATTGCTCGACCCGGCCGACATCGACATGATCTGCCGCCCTGACCAGAACGCTGTGTACCTGGTGCCCTGGGCCATCGAGCCCACCGCCCAGGTGATCCACGACACCTACGACAAGCAAGGCAACCCGATCGAGCTGTCGCCGCGCAACGTACTCAAGAAAGTCCTCAAGCTCTACGCCGACAAAGGCTGGCAGCCCATCGTGGCGCCGGAGATGGAGTTCTACCTGACCAAGCGCTGCGAAGACCCGGACTTCCCGTTGCAGCCGCCGATTGGCCGTTCCGGTCGCCCGGAGACCGGTCGCCAGTCCTTCTCTATAGAAGCGGCCAACGAATTCGACCCATTGTTCGAAGACGTCTACGACTGGTGCGAACTGCAGGAGCTGGACCTCGACACCCTGATCCACGAAGACGGCACCGCGCAGATGGAAATCAACTTCCGTCACGGCGATGCGCTGTCCCTGGCCGACCAGATTCTGGTGTTCAAGCGCACCATGCGTGAAGCCGCGCTCAAGCACGATGTGGCCGCCACCTTCATGGCCAAGCCGATGACCGGCGAGCCCGGCAGCGCGATGCACCTGCACCAGAGCATCATCGACATCGCCACCGGCAAGAACGTCTTCTCCAATGAAGACGGGACCATGAGCCAGCTGTTCCTCAACCACATTGGTGGCCTGCAGAAATTCATCCCTGAATTGCTGCCGCTGTTTGCCCCCAACGTGAACTCGTTCCGCCGTTTCTTGCCCGACACCTCGGCGCCGGTGAACGTGGAATGGGGCGAAGAAAACCGCACCGTGGGCTTGCGTGTTCCGGATGCCGGCCCGCAGAACCGTCGTGTGGAAAACCGCCTGCCGGGCGCCGACGCCAACCCGTACCTGGCAATTGCCGCCAGCTTGTTGTGCGGCTACATCGGCATGGTCGAAGGCCATAACCCAAGCGCGCCGGTGGTGGGTCGTGGTTACGAGCGACGCAACCTGCGTCTTCCGTTGACCATCGAAGACGCCCTGGAACGCATGGAAAACAGCAAGACCATCGAGAAATACCTGGGTCAAAAATTCATCACAGGCTACGTCGCGGTCAAGCGGGCCGAGCATGAAAACTTCAAGCGCGTGATCAGTTCGTGGGAGCGGGAATTCCTGCTCTTCGCCGTCTGATGCGCCGGGCGCGCCCTTTAAACGGCGCGCCCTTCACTGAAAAGTCTAGGAGATTGGTATGTCCAGCAACAACCCGCAAACCCGTGAATGGCAAGCCTTGAGCAGTGATCACCACCTGGCGCCGTTCAGCGACTTCAAGCAATTGAAAGAGAAAGGCCCGCGCATCATTACCAAAGCCCACGGCGTTTACCTGTGGGACAGCGAAGGCAACAAGATCCTCGACGGCATGGCCGGCCTGTGGTGCGTGGCGATCGGTTACGGTCGCGATGAACTGGCTGACGCCGCCGCCAAGCAGATGAAAGAACTGCCGTACTACAACTTGTTCTTCCAGACCGCTCACCCGCCGGTGCTGGAACTGGCCAAGGCCATTTCCGACATCGCGCCTGCCGGCATGAACCACGTGTTCTTCACCGGTTCCGGCTCCGAAGGCAACGACACCATGTTGCGCATGGTCCGCCACTACTGGGCGATCAAAGGCCAGCCAAACAAGAAAACCATCATCAGCCGCAAGAATGGCTACCACGGCTCCACCGTGGCCGGCGCCAGCCTGGGCGGCATGACCTATATGCATGAGCAGGGCGACTTGCCGATCCCTGGCATCACCCACATCGCCCAGCCTTACTGGTTTGGCGAAGGCGGCGACATGAGCCCCGAAGAATTCGGCGTGTGGGCTGCCAACCAGTTGGAAGAAAAGATTCTGGAGTTGGGCGTGGACAACGTCGGTGCCTTTATTGCCGAGCCGATCCAGGGCGCCGGTGGCGTGATCGTACCGCCGGCCACCTACTGGCCGCGCATCAAGGAAATCCTCGCCAAGTACGACATCCTGTTCATTGCCGACGAAGTCATCTGCGGTTTCGGTCGTACCGGTGAGTGGTTTGGTAGCGACTTCTACGACCTCAAGCCGCACATGATGACCATCGCCAAGGGCCTGACCTCGGGTTACATCCCCATGGGCGGCCTGATCGTGCGCGATGAAGTGGTGGACGTCCTTAACGAAGGCGGTGATTTCAACCACGGTTTCACCTACTCCGGTCACCCGGTGGCGGCGGCAGTGGCGCTGGAAAACATCCGCATCATGCGCGATGAAAAAATCGTTAACCGTGTCCACGACGAAACGGCACCGTATTTGCAGAAACGTCTGAGGGAATTGGCGGATCATCCGCTGGTGGGCGAAGTGCGTGGCGTGGGTATGCTCGGTGCCATTGAACTGGTGCAGGACAAAGCCACGCGCAAGCGCTATGAAGGCAAGGGCGTCGGCATGATCTGCCGCACGTTCTGCTTCGAAAATGGCCTGATCATGCGCGCCGTAGGCGACACCATGATCATTTCGCCACCGCTGGTGATCAGCAAGGCAGAAATCGACCAGTTGGTGACCAAGGCTCGTCAGTGCCTGGACCTGACTTTGGCGGCATTGCAGGGCTAAGTGCTAGGCTCAGAGCGCAGCGGCTTCGGGCGCTGCGCTTTGGGCAGTTATAAATGAGGCTTTGGTTGAAAGCCGGCCTCGGAACTTGCCAGACTGTCGCCCTGTTTTGTTGCCCTTTGGCTGGGCCTCGAAACATATGAAGCTTGTGGCCCAAAAAAGAAAAAATTGGAGCATCACCAAATGAAGGCATTAGGTTTGAAGAACGCTGGCAAGACCCTCCTCGCCTTGTCCCTGATGGGCGCAATGGCGGGCGCGGCCCAGGCCGACGATAAAGTGCTGCACGTCTACAACTGGTCCGACTACATTGCACCGGACACCATCGCCAACTTTGAAAAAGAGTCCGGCATCAAAGTGGTGTACGACGTTTTCGACAGCAACGAAACCCTGGAAGCCAAGTTGCTGGCAGGCAAGTCCGGTTACGACATCGTCGTACCGTCGAACAACTTCCTCGCCAAGCAGATCAAGGCCGGTGTCTACCAGGAGCTGGACAAGTCCAAGCTGTCCAACTACGACAACCTGAACAAATCCCTGCTTAAAGCCGTGTCGGTCAGCGACCCGGATAACAAGCACGCCTTCCCGTACATGTGGGGCTCAATCGGCATCGGCTACAACCCGGAGAAGGTCAAGGCCGCGCTGGGCGTGGACAAGATCGAATCGTGGGACGTGCTGCTCAAGCCGGAGAACATCGCCAAGCTGAAAAGCTGCGGCGTGAGCTTCCTCGATTCGCCAACCGAAATGCTGCCGATCGCGCTGCATTACCTGGGCCTGCCGACCGACAGCCAGAAGAAAGACGACCTCAAGCAAGCCGAAGCGCTGTTCCTGAAGATCCGTCCTTCGATCGGCTACTTCCACTCGTCCAAGTACATCTCCGACCTGGCCAACGGCAACATCTGCGTGGCCGTGGGTTATTCGGGTGACATCCAGCAGGCCAAGTCCCGCGCGGCCGAAGCCGGTGGCAAGGTCAAGGTGGCCTATGACATTCCGAAAGAAGGCGCTGGCAGCTTCTTCGACATGGTCGCCATCCCTAAAGATGCCGAGAACGTCGACGCGGCCTACAAGTTCATGAACTACCTGCTCAAGCCGGAAGTCATGGCGTCGATCACCAACAGCGTGCGTTTCCCGAACGGTAACGAGAAGGCCACCGCACTGGTCGACAAAGACATCACCAGCGACCCGGGCATCTACCCGCCAGCGGACGTGCAGGCCAAGCTCTACGCCATTGCTGACCTGCCGGCTGCGACCCAGCGTGAAATGACACGCAGCTGGACCAAGATCAAGTCCGGTAAATAACCGGTCTTTGTTAACCACCGCGCCTGGCGCGGTGGTTATCGAAACAATTAAATGACAGAAAGTTTTGCCGGATCGGTTTATCGAGGGTAAGTTGCGCGCCGGTTTTGTTGCCGGGCAACAACTTTGGGCCCAACTATTTAAGAGGACCTCCACTTGCCAATTTCTTTATTTCGCAAAGCCATGCTGGTGGGTGCAGGTATCACGCTGACGTTGAGCGTGCAGGCCGCACCGACGGTGCATATTTATAACTGGTCGGATTACATCGGCACCGACACCCTGGCCAACTTCGAAAAGGCCAGCGGCATCAAGCCCGTGTATGACGTGTTTGACTCCAACGAAACCCTGGAAGGCAAGCTCCTGGCCGGGCGTACCGGCTATGACGTGGTGGTGCCATCCAACCACTTCCTGGGCAAGCAGATCAAAGCCGGGGCGTTCCAGAAGCTCGACAAGTCATTGCTGACGAATTACGCCAACCTCGACCCGGCGCTGCTCAAGCGCCTGGAAAAGAATGACCCGGGCAACCAGTACGCCGTGCCGTACCTGTGGGGCACCAATGGCATCGGCTACAACGTCGATAAAGTGAAGGAAGTGCTGGGCGTCGACCATATCGACTCCTGGGCGGTGCTGTTCGAGCCTGAGAACATGAAGAAGCTGGCGACCTGCGGCGTGTCGTTCATGGACTCGGCGGATGAAATGCTGCCGGCAGTGCTCAACTACATGGGCCTGAACCCCAACAGTACGAACCCGGATGACTACAAGAAGGCAGAAGAGAAGCTGCTGAAAGTGCGGCCGTATGTGACCTACTTCCATTCTTCCAAATACATCTCGGACCTGGCCAACGGCAACATCTGCGTGGCGGCTGGTTTCTCCGGTGATGTGTTCCAGGCCAAGGCCCGTGCGGCCGAGGCTGGCAAGGGCGTGAACATCGCCTACACGATTCCCAAAGAAGGCGGCAACCTGTGGTTCGACGTGCTGGCCATCCCCAAGGATGCCACCAACGTCAAAGAGGCCCACGCCTTCATCAACTATTTGCTGCAACCTGAGGTGATCGCCCAGGTCAGTGATTACGTCGGTTATGCCAACCCTAACCCCGGGGCGGACAAGCTGATGGAGCAATCGATACGCACGGACGAAGCGGTTTACCCACCGCAGGCGGTACTCGACAGGACTTTTGTCAACTTCGAGCTACCCCCGAAAGTGCAACGTTTGATGACCCGTAGCTGGACCAAGGTCAAGACGGGCAAGTAAAGCCCAAACTATCCAAGGTTCGCCTGCTTCGGGCGAACAGACATTTTTGTTGGGAGTTTCGTAAATGGCAGTTGCCTCCGGCGCCTATAAGAAAGCCCTCGAAGGGGACCAGACACCGAAGAAGGTGCTGGTCAAAATCGACCGGGTCACGAAGAAGTTCGACGAGACGATTGCCGTGGACG
Source organism: Pseudomonas reactans (assembly GCF_013387025.1). Lineage (NCBI taxonomy): Bacteria > Pseudomonadati > Pseudomonadota > Gammaproteobacteria > Pseudomonadales > Pseudomonadaceae > Pseudomonas > Pseudomonas reactans. The sequence goes on from NZ_JACAQP010000014.1 coordinate 7,578, forward strand.
ATGTGTCCCTGGAAATCAAGAAAGGCGAGATCTTCGCCCTGCTCGGCGGTTCGGGTTCGGGCAAGTCCACCTTGCTGCGCATGCTCGCAGGTTTCGAGCGTCCGACTGAAGGGCGCATCTACCTCGACGGCGAAGACATCACCGACATGCCGCCCTACGAGCGGCCGATCAATATGATGTTCCAGTCATACGCCTTGTTCCCGCACATGACCGTGGCGCAGAACATCGCCTTCGGCCTGCAACAGGACAAGATCCCCAAGGCTGAAGTCGACGCCCGTGTGGCCGAGATGCTCAAGCTGGTGCAGATGAGCCAGTACGCCAAACGCAAGCCGCACCAGTTGTCCGGTGGACAGCGTCAGCGTGTGGCCCTGGCCCGTTCCCTGGCCAAGCGTCCGAAACTGCTGCTGCTCGATGAGCCCATGGGCGCCCTCGACAAGAAACTGCGTTCGCAGATGCAGTTGGAACTGGTGGAAATCATCGAGCGCGTCGGCGTGACCTGCGTGATGGTGACCCACGACCAGGAAGAGGCCATGACCATGGCCGAGCGCATTGCGATCATGCACCTGGGCTGGATCGCCCAAATCGGCAGCCCGATCGACATCTACGAAACGCCTACCAGCCGCCTGGTGTGCGAGTTCATCGGCAACGTCAACATCTTCGACACCCAAGTGGTGGATGACGCCGAAGGCCACGCGGTGCTCAAGTGCGCTGACCTGGACCGCGACATCTACGTGGGCTACGGCATCGCCACGTCGGTGGAAGACAAGTCGGTGACCTACGCGATTCGCCCGGAAAAACTGCTGGTCACCACCGAAATGCCGACCTGCGAGCACAACTGGTCCAGCGGCAAGGTGCACGACATCGCTTACCTGGGCGGCCACTCGGTGTTCTACGTGGAGCTGCCGAGCGGCAAGCTGGTGCAGTCCTTCGTGGCCAACGCCGAGCGCCGTGGCCAGCGGCCAACCTGGGGTGACCAGGTCTACGTGTGGTGGGAAGACGACAGCGGCGTGGTACTTCGCTCATGAACATGAAGAAGCTCAAGCGCCGCCTGCAACGAATAACGCCCAGTGGCCGTCATGCGGTCATTGGCATTCCTTTCCTGTGGCTGTTCCTGTTCTTCATGCTGCCGTTCTTCATCGTCCTGAAGATCAGTTTTGCCGAAGCCGACGTCGCGATCCCGCCGTACACCGAGATCTACACCTTCGTTGAGCAGAAACTGCAGTTGGTGCTCAATCTGGGCAACTACGCGATGCTCGGCGACGACGAGTTGTACATTGCCGCGTACCTGGGCTCGCTGAAAATGGCGTTCTTCAGCACGCTGCTGTGCCTGCTGATCGGCTACCCGATGGCCTACGCCATTGCCAGTGCGCGCAAAGAGATGCAGACCGTGCTGGTGCTGCTGATCATGATGCCGACCTGGACCGCGATTCTGATCCGCGTGTATGCGTGGATGGGCATTCTCAGCAACAACGGTTTGCTCAATGGCTTCCTGATGTCCATCGGGTTGATCAACGAGCCGCTGCAGATCCTCAACACCAACATCGCGGTGTATATCGGCGTGGTCTATTCGTACCTGCCGTTCATGATCCTGCCGCTGTACGCCAACCTGGTGAAACATGACCAGAGCCTGCTGGAAGCCGCATCCGACCTGGGGTCGAGCACCTTCAACAGCTTCTGGAAGATCACCGTGCCGCTGTCCAAGAACGGCATCATCGCCGGCTGCATGCTGGTGTTCATCCCCGTGGTGGGTGAGTTCGTGATCCCGGAGCTGCTGGGCGGCCCGGAAACCCTGATGATCGGTAAAGTATTGTGGCAAGAATTCTTCAACAACCGTGACTGGCCGGTGGCCTCTGCCCTGGCGGTGGTGATGCTGGCGATCCTGATCGTGCCGATTATCCTGTTCAACCGCAGCCAAGCCAAAGAGATGGAGGGCAAGATATGAAGCGCTTCAGATTCTCGAGTTTCATGCTGGTGGCGGGGTTGTTGTTCATCTACCTGCCGATGCTGATCCTGGTGATCTACTCGTTCAACGAATCCAAGCTGGTGACAGTGTGGGGCGGTTGGTCGATCAAGTGGTACGTGGGCCTGCTGGACAACACCCAGTTGATGGGCTCGGTGGCGCGCTCCCTGGAAATCGCCTGCTACACGGCGGTGGCCGCGGTGGCGTTGGGTACGCTCGCGGCCTTCGTGCTGACGCGCATCAGCCAGTTCAAGGGCCGCACGCTGTTCGGCGGCCTGGTGACTGCGCCGTTGGTGATGCCGGAAGTGATCACCGGTCTGTCGCTGTTGCTGCTGTTTGTGGCGATGGCGCAAATGATCGGCTGGCCCCAGGAGCGTGGCATCGTCACCATCTGGATCGCCCACACCACGTTCTGTGCGGCGTATGTGGCGGTGGTGGTGTCGGCGCGACTGCGTGAGCTGGACCTGTCGATCGAAGAAGCGGCGATGGACCTGGGCGCGCGGCCGTGGAAGGTGTTCTTCCTGATCACCATCCCCATGATCGCGCCGTCGTTGGCGGCGGGCGGCATGATGTCGTTCGCACTGTCGCTGGATGACCTGGTATTGGCCAGCTTCGTGTCGGGGCCGGGTTCGACCACCTTGCCGATGGAAGTGTTCTCGGCGGTGCGCCTTGGGGTTAAACCCGAGATCAACGCCGTGGCCAGTTTGATTCTGTTGGCGGTGTCGTTGGTGACCTTCCTGGTGTGGTTCTTCAGCCGTCGAGCCGAAGAGCACCGCAAGAAAGCTATCCAACAAGCGATTGAAGAAGCGGCGGCGGATGGCTGGCAGCAGCCGGACAAGCGCCGGGCGGCTGCACCGGTCTGAAATCCGCAACCGGGTTCAAATGTGGGAGGGGGCTTGCCCCCGATAGCGGCATGTCAGCTCTCACATCTGAGACTGATACACCGCCATCGGGGGCAAGCCCCCTCCCACAGTTTTGACCGCATTTCAGGTCGATTACGCAATCCACGGCGATTTGCGGATGACGTCCACAAAATTCATCGGCTTGAACCCCGGCTCCTGATCCACCAGCACATCCGTCTTCACGTTGCCAAACGTGGTCTGCGGACGATGGCGCAAGCCGTCGGCAAACGCGCAGATGATGCACTCCTTGAACCCTTCACCACGTGGATGCGCATGCACCACGGCTTCGCGCTGCACGGTGGAAAATGCGGCGTAGTCCATTCCCAGCACGTCCATTTCCACACCGGCCGTCACCAGCGCCACAGTCGGACGCAGATGCTGCGGCACGCCCGGTGTGGTGTGCAGGGCGATGGACAGCCACACCTGTTCGATATCGTCATCGCTCAGCCCGTAAGGTTTGAGGAAAGCGGCGGCGGCGTTGGCGCCGTCCACTTCGAAACGCTCGTTTTCACTGCGATGGCCTTCGACCAGGCCCAGGTCATGGAACATCGCGCCGACGTAGAGCAGTTCCGGGTTGTAGGCGAGTTGCTTGCGTTCGCCGCTCAAGGCGCCGAACAGGAATACCCGGCGGGAGTGGTGGTAGAGCAGGTCGGATTCGACGTCGCGGATGTATTCGGTGGTGGCCTTGGCCAGGGCGCTGTCCGGGATCTGGATGCCGGCGATGGTGGTAGTCATGGTGGTTCTCCTCTGGAAAGATTCCAGTCTGGTCGCGTGCCAGCGAAGGGGCCATTGCGGCGAGGGTGCGATCCCGGCCAATGTGCCTTGATATCGCGCCAGGTCGTATCTCTGTAGGAGCGAGCTTGCTCGCGAAAAACGCCAGGGCGCCGCGCCCATCCAGGCAGAACGCGTTATCGTTAACGTTCTTCGCGAGCAAGCTCGCTCCTACAGGTCATCACAAGGCTTACCGACCATGGGCAAAACCGTCGCCATCCTGATCTTCCCCGGCGTCCAGTCATTGGACGTGACCGGCCCCATGGACGTGTTCTGCGAAGCCAACCGTTTTCTACCGCCGCAAGACCATTACCAATTGGACGTGATCGGCTTCGGCCACGGCAGCATGGCCGCCTCCAACGGCCTCGCGTTGCAGGCCCACCATCACTACAGCGAAGCCCTGCGAGCCTACGACCTGCTGCTGGTCGCCGGCGGCCCGCAGTTACCCTTCGAAGACTTCGGCGCCGAGTTCGATGACTGGCTGCGTGGCGCCAGTGCCCGTGCGCAACGTTTCGGTTCTATCTGCAACGGCGCCTTCATGCTGGCGCGCGCCGGGCTGTTGGATGGCAAAACCGTCACCACCCACTGGAATGACGCAGCGGACCTGGCGCGCCTGTGCCCCACGGCCCAGGTCGACGCCGACCGGCTCTATGTGCAGGACGGCAATCTCTACACCTCGGCCGGGGTCACGGCGGGCATCGATCTATCGCTGTATTTGCTGGCCCAGGATCACGGCCCGGAAGTCGCGTTGAGCGTGGCCAAGCGCCTGGTGGTGTTCACCCAGCGCTCGGGCGGGCAGTCGCAGTTCAGTCCGTTCCTTACACCCCATGCCGAATCCACCTCGGCGGTGGCGCTGGTGCAGCTGTACGTGTTGGCGAACCTGACGGGGGATTTGACCATTGCTGACCTGGCCAAGGCAGCCAATATGAGCGCGCGTAATTTCTCCCGGGTGTTTGCCCGAGAGGCGCGGATCACGCCAGCGGAGTTTGTCGAGCGGGCGCGGGTAGACGCGGCGCGGGTCATGCTCGAAAGCAGCCCCGCGCCGCTCAAGACGGTTGCCTATCAATGTGGTTTTCGCGACGCCCAGCACATGCGCAGTGTGTTCAACCGCCGGCTGGGCGTGACGCCGCAACAGTTCCGGCTTAACTTTGCGGCGCCGGTTTGAGGGTGTCGTAGGCTTCCAGCGCGCGCAGTGAGTAGATGTACGCCGCGCCCGCATTCAACGAGATCGCCGTGGCCAGGGTTGCCGCGACTTCTTCGCGAGTGGCGCCGGCCTTGATCGCCGCGTCGGCATGCACGCCGATGCAGCCATCGCAGCGCGTGGTGATGGCCACGGCGATGGAGATCAGTTCACGGGTCTTGGCGTCGAGCACGTTGTTTTCTTCGGCGGCCTCGCCCAGAGCCATGTAGGCTTTGACCATCTTCGGATTGCTCTTGCCCAGCGCGCCAAAGGCTTTCTTCACGGTAGGCAGCAAGTCGGACCAGTTATTGAACATTGCGGTAACTCCTGAACAGGTGTGGGTGGTGTGGAGCCAGTCTCTTCCGTTCGGGAGTGACGTTATTGTTCAATCCGCTCATCTTTTTGACCGATGCTCGCAAATGAATTCGATCGACACACTCATCGCGCTGGCCAACCTGCGCGGCAGTCTGGATCTACGCTGTCAATTCCAGGGGGACTGGGCCCTGGATCACTCTCCGGAGAGCCTCGGCGTGGCGCCTTACCACATCGTGCTCAGCGGCACCTGTCGTGCCGAGTTGTCGGGAGGGCAACAAGTGACGCTGGAAGAGGGCGATATCCTGCTGATGCCCGGCGGTGCCACGCACTTGCTGCGCAGCCAGGGTGCGCGGATTCGGCCGATGCAACCGCAAGTGGTCAGCGGCGGCCTGCTCCCGGTGCATCGTTTGGGCGGCGACCGGCCGGACCTGGACATGCTCTGTGGCAGCTTCCACTACAACCGCCAGTCACTGCTGCTCGGCGCGTTGCCGGAGCACCTGGTGGTGTCCAGTCGTGAATGGCAGGGCGACGGGCAACTGGCGGCGTTGATCGCGTTATTGCGCAGTGAAGCGGACGGCCAGCAATTGGGCGCGCGCTCTTTTATCGATGCGTTGTCGTCGGCGCTGTTCACCCTGATCCTGCGTACTTGGCTGGCCCGTCAGGCACCCGTGGCCGGCACTTTCGCGCTGCTCGCCGACAAGCGCCTGAGCAAGGCCTGGCAAGCGATGCTGGCCGATCCGGGGCATGAGTGGACCATCGATAGCCTGGCGACTGCCGCGACGATGTCGCGCGCCACCTTCATGCGTGCGTTCGTGAAAGTGGCGGGCGTGTCGCCGTGGGTGCTGCTGACCCAGTTGCGCATGGAGCTGGCCTTCAACCTGTTGCGCCAGTCGCACCTGAGCCTGCTGGATATCGCCGCCCAGGTGGGTTACCAGTCCCAGGCGGCATTCAGCAAGAAATTCAAGGAAACCTATGGCGAGGCGCCAGGGCGCCTGCGTTCATCGGGCGGGTAGCAGCTTGAGGGTGCCACGGGTGTTGGCGGTGACTTCCTCGTCAGTGAAGTGCGCCTGTTCGTAGCCGCCCTCGATGTAGGTTTCTGCCTGGTCGCCGTAATGCCGGTCAAACGGCACCCCGCTTTGGCCGACCGGGTTGATGGTCAATGCGTGGGCCGCGTCGGCGAAGTCGATCAGGCGGCGAGTCGAAGGCCCGTAGGTGACGGGCCACGGTGCCGGGCCGATATTGGCCGATTGGTTATTTGGCACTTCGTGCGTGCCCGGCGCCGGGAACGGGCCGACATTGACGATCAGGTCCAAGGGTTTTTGCGAGCCCAGCGGGTGGCCGTGGGTCAGGGTGTGGGCCTTGCCCCATTGCCATTGGCTCGGGTCATCGCCGAAGGTGGCCTTGAGGTGCGCAAGGCTATTGTCCCAGGCGAGCTTGACGGTGTCGGCGCGCTTGCCGCCCCACCACGGTGAATCCGGGGCGGCGGCCAGGCGTGGCAAGGCAGCGTCGATCACGCGGGTGCCGAGCAGGGTCTTGAACATGCCGTCGCCGAGTTTCGGGTGGAAGGCGGCGTCGGCCAGGTTGAACAGGAACTGGTTGAACAGCGTGGCGCTGGTCGAGTCCAGCGGATAGTCACCCTTCCAGCTTGCGAGCTGCTCCACCAGTTTCAACTGCGCCGGGTCCTTGACCACCTCACGCAGCACCGGCAACAGCGGCGCCAGCAGGCGCGGGCCGAAGGCGGTGGTGGTGCCGAGCTGCAAGGCCTGGCTGTTGTTCACATCCCACTTCACGCTTTTGTCGCTCAACTGCGCGTTCAACTGTTGGCCACGGTCGGCCAGGTTGTAGTAACCGGGAATCTCCATGCCAGTCGGTGAGACCGGCTGGGCATTGGCCGATACCACGTAGCCGCGCGCCGGGTTTTCTTCCTGGGGGTTGGCGCTGAAGGGATAAAAGCCCAGCTTGTCGGCTTGGGCGGTGCTGCCGTCAAGGATAAACCCGGCGTTGACCCCGGCCGGGCGTATCGGCAACTGCGCCGCCGCCCACCAGCCGATATCGCCCTTGGCATTCGCCCATACAATGTTCAGTCCCGGCGCCGACACCTTGGCCGCCGCCGCACGGGCTTTCACCAATGTGTCGGCGCGGTTGAGCTGGTAGAAGCCCTCAAGGATCGGGTTCTGGGTATCGAGGAATGCCCACCACATGGCAATCGGCGTCTTGCCGGCGTTTTCGCCCAGCACATCATTGATGATCGGGCCGTGGGGCGATTGACGCAGGGTCAGCGTCACCGGCGCCTGGCCCTTCACTGCGATCTGTTGCTCGGTGCTGTTCATGTCGACCCACTGGTCGTGGTACCAGACCTGGTTGGGGTTGTCCGGGTTGACCTTCTCGGCGATGAGGTCGAGGTCATCGTTCTGGAACATGGTCAGGCTCCAGCCGAAATCCAGGTTGTGCCCCAGGAACGCCACCGGCACCAGTGCGTTGTGATAGCCATACAGTTCGAAACCCGGCGCCGACAACTGCGCCTCGTACCACACCGAGGGCACCGAAAAACGGATATGCGGGTCACCGGCCAGCAACGGTTTGCCGCTCTTGGTGCGGTTGCCGCTGATGGCCCAGGCGTTGCTGCCTTCGAACTGCGGCAGGCCGTTGTCGGCCAGGGCCTGTTCGCTCAGGGAGGCGAGGGCGCCGAGGGCCTGCCAATCGCTGGTGGCGAGATTGAGGGCGCCCTTGGGCTGCCACTCCAGGTCGAAGACTTTGAGGTAGTCAGTGCCCAGTTGGTCGCGGATGTAGGTCAGCACAGGCTCGGTACGAAACGCGGCGGCAAAGCTGTAGGCCATGTACCCGGCGACGCTGATGGTGTCTTCGGCGGTAAACGGTCGCTTGGGGATGCCCAGCACGTCGAACTCCATCGGGCTGGCGTGGCTGTCCTGATACTGGTTGATCCCGTCCAGATAGGCTTGCAGGGCCTTCCAATGCGCCGATTCGTGGTCGAGTTGCGTCACATAGGTGGCCGCTCGGTCGCGAATGCGCAGACTGCGGAACAGCTTGTCGGTCTCCAGCACCTTGGGCCCGAGCACCTCGGCCAGCTCGCCACGGGCCAGGCGTCGCATGATCTCCATCTGGAACAGGCGGTCCTGGGCGTGCACGTAGCCCAAGGCGCGGTAAAGATCGGTCTCGTTCTCGGCACGAATGTGCGGCACACCACGGTCGTCGTAACGCACGGTGACCGAACCTTGCAGGTTGGCCAGCGTCACCGTGCCTTGGCGGGTCGGTTGCTTGCTGTAGACGTACCAACCGGCGCCCAGGGCAACCAATACCACCAGAACCGCGAGAACCTGCAAGACGCGCTTCATGAACTTTCCTTGGCAAAGAGGGGGCTACGAACCTGTTGGCCACGAACAATAGCAGCCCACCGCCAGGGTGTGCGTGGCATTTACCTCGCGTCCTGTTTCAAGGGCCTTCAAGATCGGCTCAATAAAACTGTTGCTGGAGTTACACGTGAGGCCTTCGCTGTAGGGCCCGAAATACGCGAGCTTGCCGCTGCGATCCCAGATACCCACGGCCGGGCTGGCCGGCACCTGCTCGGCGCCGGGCAGGGCGGCGAGGGTTTTCATGCGGCGCAGGTTGTCGGGCAGTTGGCCGTGGCTGCCGGGCTTTTGCAGGGCGTAGAACTCGACGCCTTGGGGCGCGTACTGCTCGATCAGCTCGCCCAGGTGCTGCTGGTTGCCGACGTTGCACGGGCAGGCCTGGTCCCAGAAGTGCACCAGGCGAATCGGGCCGGGGCCGGCAAGGTCGGCGGGTAGCTTCAACGGGTCGCCGGAAAACACCGCCGTGTGCTCGCTGAAGGCGCGCAGGTAGCGGCCTTGGAACCAGTCATACGCCGCCCACAGCACGCCGGCGCAGATAACCAGGATCAGGCTGGCAAACAAGGCGGTGCGGTAGGGCTGTCGCATTCAGATGTATCCTCGAAGGTCGCGTAGCTTGCCATGCTTGTCCTGACAGATGAATATCGCAGCTCGATATTCATCTTTGCCGCAAGTCTGGAAGCCTTTATGCCCGTTACCTTTGACCCTGATCATCTGCGCGAAAGCTTGCGGCCCCTGGTGGATGCGCAACCGCTTTCAGCCGAGGCGCGGGTCTACCAGCGTTTTTACGGTCTGGACCAGGCCGTGAGCCGTCTGGGGCGTTTCGAGGTGGAGGGGTTTGAGGTGGTGGCGCAGGTGTGGTGGCCGCCCACGCCGGTGGCGACGATGTTCATGTTCCACGGTTTCTACGATCATATGGGCTTGTATCGCCATGTGGTGAAGTGGGCGCTGGAGCAGGGCTTCGTGGTAATCGCCTGCGATTTACCGGGGCATGGCCTGTCCAGTGGCGTGCGTGCCAGCATCGATGATTTTGCGGTGTATCAACAGGTGGTGAATGCGCTGTTCACCCAGGCGCAAGCGCTGCAACTGCCGCAACCCTGGCACCTGTTCGGGCAAAGCACCGGCGGCGCGGTGGTGGTGGATCACCTGCTCAACCATGGCGCCGACAGCCCGGCCCAGGGCAAGACTTTCCTGCTGTCACCTCTGGTGCGGCCGCGTGCCTGGGGGTGGTCGCAGGTCAGCTATTACCTGCTGCGCCCATTCGTCAAAGGCATCGCACGGCGGTTCAGCGAGAACACTAACGACCCGGCGTTCAAGCCGTTCCTGGAAGCTGATCCGCTGCAACCACGCCAATTGCCGACCGCCTGGGTCGGCGCCTTGGCGCGCTGGATCAAACGCATCGAAGCCGCACCGCGCAGCCCTCGGCGGCCGGTGATTGTGCAGGGCGAGGAAGACATGACGGTGGACTGGCAGCACAACCTGCAGGTGCTGCGGGGCAAGTTCGACCAGCCCGAGGTGTTGATGCTGCCGCGTGGCAGGCATCACCTGGCCAATGAGATTCCGGAGATTCGTGACGAGTACTTCCGATACTTAACGGACCACCTGTAGGAGCGAGCTTGCTCGCGAAGAACGCACACGCACCGCGTTTATTCAGATGCCCCGCGTAATCGTTAACGACCTTCGCGAGCAAGCTCGCTCCTACAGGGGGTCAGGGCGCCAGGCTTGAGGTGCTTTGGCCGACAGCCAGTCCGGCGCGAATGGCTGCGAGGGCAGCCTGGTAATACGCCTTACCCTCCGGCGACTCGGCAAACGTTGCGAACTCTTCCAGCTCCGGGTCGGACAAATCCCGATAGACGTACAGCAGCGTGTTGTTCAGATCCTTGTCGATCTGTTGCATCAGCCGCTCGCGCTGGCCGTTCAACATGCCCTGGGCTTGCCCACCACCCAGCAGGCCGGGAATCATCTGGCTCAAGCTGTCGGCCGCCACCCCGGCAATCGCCAGGCTGACTTCCGCGCCGGCTTCACGGGCCGGCAGGGCCTGGGCCAGGTGGCCGATGATCAGGCTACGGGTGGCATCGGCTTCGATTTTCGGCAGGCCCTGGGCGTTTTTCGCCAACTGATCGCGGCGCGTGGCGAGCAACTCGGCGGCGACAATTTTACGGCCTAGAGGCGATTGGAAAAACGCCAGGGCTGGCTTGGGATCCGCCAGGTGCTTGCGCAATTGCGCTTCGGCACGCTGGTCCACAGCCTGGGCGGCAAAGCGTTTATTGCTGTTGTCCACCAGCGCCTGGTACACCGCCGGCGGCAGGCTGTTGCGGTAGCGTTGCTGGGCGGCGCTGAGGGCGTCATTGAAATGCGCACGTTGTTCGGCCCAGCCGGCGACCTTGTACAACTGGTCATGGCCGTCTGCCCAGGCGGGCAAAACGCAGAACATCAGCAAGGAAAAAAACAAACGACGCATATGGACTCCTGTCAGTCGGCCACTATTGTCCGTGTCGGGCGTAGGATTTGTCGAGAAGTCCTATCAGTCACCTGACTAAAGTATCTTCAGACGCTCGGCGGCTCTGTCGGATTCACAGGCGTATGGATACTATGCGCGCCATGCAAATACCCCTCGATCACCCCTTGCTGCAACGTATTGTCGACGACCTGGCTGAAAAGGGCTGGTCCCGGCAGGACGGCTTCCTGCCCCAGGCTCTGACCCTGGAACTGGCGGCTGAGTGCCGTAAACGTGCGGCGGAGGGTGAACTGGCCCCGGCGGCGGTGGGACGCGGCCCGGCCCAGGAGATCCGCGAAGGTATTCGCGGTGACCATATCCAGTGGCTGGAGGACGGTGACGCGGCGGTCTGCGACACCTACATGGCGCTGATGGACAGCCTGCGCTTGGCGATGAACCGTGGCCTATTCCTCGGCCTCGAAGATTTCGAAAGCCACTTCGCGATGTACCCGCCGGGGGCGTTCTACCTCAAGCACCTGGACCGTTTTCGCGACGATGACCGGCGCATGGTCTCGGCAGTGATCTACTTGAACGATGCCTGGCTGCCCGAGCATGGTGGCCAGTTGCGCATGTACCTCAAGGACGGCGTCGAATACGATGTGGTGCCCACCGGCGGTTGCCTGGTGGTGTTCCTGTCGGGCGAAGTGCCCCACGAAGTCATGCCCGCTACGCGCGAACGCCTGTCCCTCACCGGCTGGTTTCGCCGGCGGGGCAACGAGCCGTTCTGAGCATGCAAAAGATACTGATCAGCCGCTGCCTGCTGGGGCACAAGGTGCGCTACGACGGTGGCGCCAGCGGGCCGTTTGACCAACTGGCGGTGTGGCAGGCCGAAGGCCGTGTGGTTGCCATCTGCCCGGAAGTGTCGGGTGGTTTGCCGACGCCGCGTCCGCCCGCCGAGATTCCCGGCGGGCAGGGCGTGGATGTCTGGGAGGGCCGCGCCCAGGTACTCACAGCCGAGGGCGAAGATTTCAGCGAAGCCTTTCTCGACGGTGCGCGCCAGGCCCTGGCGCTGGTGCAGCGCCACAACATCCGTATCGCCGTGCTCAAGGCCAATAGCCCGTCGTGCGGCAATCTGCTGACCTATGACGGCACATTCACCGGCGTGAAGGTGAGTGGCGAAGGCGTGACGGCAGCGCTGCTCAAGCGCCACGGCGTGCTGGTGTTCAGTGAACTGGAATTGGTGCAGGCAGCCCAGGCATTGAGCAATGGCGATTATTGAGCCTGGGCTGCCGGACGGTTGGGGTAATCCACAAACCACTTCTGAAACAGTTGCCTGAATCGATCGTCGGATTTGAGTCGTTGCAGTGCGTTGTTCAGGCTTGACTTGAATGCCGGGTTGCCCTTCTGGAACGGCATCGCATAGAGGGTCGACGGGCCTGTCATGCGCCCGCGGGATTCGCCGTAAGGCTCACTGAAATCGAACCGATCCTGCAATTCGGGAGTCACAGCGATATAGTTCATCGCTACGTCGTACTTGCCGCTTTCCACTCCTGGCAGCAGGTCAGTCGCATCGGTGGTGATGAACGATGCGCGCACGTCCATCTCCTTGGCCAGTTGCTCGCCGAGCTCCACTTCCAAACCGGTGAGTTTGTTTCCTTCCTTGAAACTGAATGGCGGGTTTTCGGCCACGACTGCAATGCGCAGTTCGCCCCGGTCAAATACATCATCGAGCAGTTCGGCATGCGCCAAAGGGCTCAGAAGGGGCAGCAAAAGTAACAGGCCAGGCGAAAAGCGCATGGTCACTCCTAGAGATTTTTAATGTGCGAGGCGCCGTTCAGCATCGCTTTGCTATGGTGTTGAGTGCCTTGGACAGCAATTTGTCGCGAAGTTGTCATAACCCTACAGATTTCACAGAAAAACTGGAGAAGCGAATGAAAGCCCTTTTGTCCCGTGCAACCCTTGCCAGCGTGCTGCTGGGCGCCTCGATGTTTGCCAACGCCGCTGATGTGCCTCGTACGCCTGCGCCCAAAGGCGCCGAAGTGTTTATCGTCTCGCCCAAAGACGGTGCAACCGTCGACAAAACCTTCACCGTCAAATTCGGCGTCAAGGGCCTGGACCTGGAACCGATCGACAAGCAGGTACCGGGCGCCGGCCACCACCACCTGCTGGTCGACCAGGACGTGACGTCGCTCAAGGCCGACGAAGCCATTCCAGCCACCGCCACGTCGATTCACTTCGGCAAGGCGCAAACCGAGACCGAGCTGACCCTCACACCTGGCAAGCACACCTTGCAACTGGTGGCGGGCGACAACGTGCACCGTCAGTTCGAGCCCACTGTAGTCTCGAAAGTGATCACGGTTAACGTTAAGTAAGATTTGTTCAGATGCAAAAAAGGGAGCCCCGAGGGGCTCCCTTTTTCATGCTGCGGCGAAACCTTAGAACAACACGCGGCTACGAATCGTGCCGTTGATGTGCTGCAGTTTCTCTTGCGCCAGGTCCGAGTACTCGGCGTCGACGTCGATCACCACGTAGCCAACCTTCTCGTTGGTCTGCAGGAACTGACCGGAGATGTTGATGCCGTTTTCCGCGAAGACCTTGTTGATCTCCATCATCACGCCAGGGATGTTCTGGTGGATGTGCAGCAGACGGTGCTTGCCAGGGTGAGCCGGCAGGGCCACTTCCGGGAAGTTCACGGACGATACCGAGGTACCGTTGTCGCTGTACTTGACCAGCTTCTCCGACACTTCCAGGCCAATGTTGGCTTGGGCTTCAGCGGTGGAACCGCCGATGTGCGGGGTCAGGATCACGTTGTCCAGGCCACGCAGCGGGCTTTCGAAGATGTCGTCGTTGGAGCGCGGCTCCACCGGGAACACGTCGATGGCGGCGCCGATCAGGTGCTTGTCCTTGATCGCGTCGGCCAGGGCGTCCAGCTCGACCACGGTGCCACGGGCAGCGTTGATCAGGATGCCGCCTTTCTTGATGGCGCGGATTTCCTTCTCGCCGATCATCCACTGGGTCTCAGCGGTTTCCGGAACGTGCAGGGTCACGATGTCGGACATGCCCAACAGCTCGGTCAGGCTAGCCACTTGCGTGGCGTTGCCCAATGGCAGCTTGGTCAGGGTGTCGTAGAAAAACACCTGCATGCCGAGGCCTTCAGCCAATACCGACAGCTGAGTACCAATGGAGCCGTAACCGACGATACCCAGCTTCTTGCCACGGATTTCGAAGGAGTTGGCTGCGCTCTTGATCCAGCCGCCACGGTGGCAGGAAGCGTTCTTCTCAGGAATGCCGCGCAACAACAGGATGGCCTCGGCCAGCACCAGCTCCGCAACGGAGCGGGTGTTGGAGTACGGTGCGTTGAACACCGCGATGCCGCGCTCGCGCGCTGCGTTGAGGTCGACCTGGTTGGTGCCGATGCAGAAACAGCCGACTGCCACGAGTTTCTTGGCGTGATCGAAGATTTCTTCGGTCAGCTGAGTGCGGGAGCGAATGCCGATGAAGTGCGCGTCGGCGATCTTTTCCTTGAGTTGGGCTTCCGGCAGAGAACTGGTGATGTACTCAATGCTGGTGTACCCGGCGGCTTTCAGAACGTCGACAGCCGATGGGTGGACGCCTTCCAGAAGAAGGAACTTGATCTTGCTCTTATCGAGAGAAGTCTTGCTCATCTGCGTAAACCTGTATCCCGGAGAAAAATGGCAGGGAATCGAGCAGCACAAGCTGACCCGGACGGCAGGAAAGCCGTCACCGCAGAAACGCCCTTGGGCTCTGTCCTGCGGGGGCGGTATGCTAGCATACGCGCCCCGCTAAACACCTATTCCTGCGACGTGAAGCGTTCTCAGGATGACCATGAATTGTTCGAGAGTTCTGTCGATGACCCATCCTGCCCTGATTGATGAGCTAAAGACCCTGGTTGAGCCCGGCAAAGTGCTGACCGATGCAGACTCCCTGGAGGCTTACGGCAAGGATTGGACCAAGCACTTCGCACCCGCGCCGACCGCCATTGTCTTCCCCAAGACCACTGAGCAGGTCCAGGCCATTGTGCGTTGGGCCAATACCCACAAGGTGGCGCTGGTGCCATCGGGCGGGCGTACCGGCTTGTCCGCCGCTGCCGTGGCGGCGAATGGCGAAGTGGTTGTGTCGTTCGACTATATGAACCAGATCCTCGACGTGAACCTCACCGACCGCACCGCCGTGTGCCAACCGGGCGTGGTCACCAAGCAATTGCAGAACGTCGCTGAAGAAAAGGGCCTGTACTACCCGGTGGACTTCGCATCGTCCGGTTCCAGCCAGATTGGCGGCAATATCGGCACCAATGCCGGCGGGATCAAGGTGATTCGCTACGGCATGACCCGTAACTGGGTGGCCGGCATGAAAGTCGTCACCGGCAAGGGCGACGTACTCGAACTGAACCGCGACCTGATCAAGAACGCCACCGGCTACGACATGCGCCAGTTGTTCATCGGCGCTGAAGGCACTCTGGGCTTTGTGGTCGAAGCCACCATGCGCCTGGACCGTGCGCCGAAAAACCTCACCGCCATGGTGCTGGGCACGACCGACTTCGACTCGATCATGCCGGTCTTGCACGCGTTCCAGAGCAAGCTGGACCTGACCGCCTTCGAATTCTTCTCCGACAAGGCCCTGGCCAAGGTCATGGGCCGTGGCGACGTGCCGGCCCCGTTCGAAACCGAGTGCCCGTTCTATGCACTGCTGGAGTTCGAAGCCACCACCGAAGAAGTCGCCAACCACGCCCTGGAAACCTTCGAACACTGCGTGGAACAGGGCTGGGTGCTGGACGGCGTGATGAGCCAGAGCGAAACCCAACTGCACAACCTGTGGAAACTGCGCGAGTACATCTCCGAGACCATTTCCCACTGGACCCCGTACAAGAACGATATCTCGGTGACTGTCTCCAAAGTACCGGCGTTCTTGAAGGAAATCGACGCGATCGTCGGCGAACACTACCCCGACTTCGAAATCGTCTGGTTCGGCCACATCGGCGACGGCAACCTGCACCTGAACATCCTCAAGCCAGAAAACCTGAGCAAGGACGAGTTCTTCGCCAAGTGCGCCACCGTGAACAAGTGGGTGTTTGAAACCGTCGAGAAGTACAACGGTTCGATCTCCGCTGAACACGGCGTGGGCATGACCAAGCGTGACTACCTGACTTACAGCCGCTCGCCGGTTGAAATCGAATACATGAAGGCCGTCAAAGCCGTGTTCGACCCGAACGGGATCATGAACCCTGGCAAGATCTTCGCTGTTTAATCGCCCTGAAGGAGTCGTTCCATGAGCTACCAGCACAAGTATGTCGACGGCACCAACATCCACTTTCCGCTCGGCAAAGTGGTGTGTATCGGGCGTAACTATGCCGAACATGCCAAGGAACTGGACAACCCGGTGCCCACCGAGCCGCTGCTGTTCATCAAGCCGGGCAGCTGCGTGGTGCCGCTGGAAGGCGGTTTCAGCATCCCAACCGAGCGCGGCTCGGTGCACTACGAAGCGGAAATCGCGGTATTGATCGGCAAACCTTTGTCGACCAAGCCCAGTCGCGAAGAAGTGCTGGACGCCATTTCCGGTTTCGCCCCGGCCTTGGACCTGACCCTGCGCGACAAACAGGCCGAGCTGAAAGCCAAGGGCCTGCCGTGGGAAATCGCCAAGTCCTTCGATGGTGCGGCGGTAATCGCGCCGTTCGTGGTGGGCAGCACCTTCCCGGACGTGACCGACATCGGCATCCGCCTGAGCATCAATGGCGAAGTGCGCCAGGATGGCAACAGCGCGCAGATGCTCAACCCGATCATCCCGATGATCCAGCACATGGCCGGCTGCTTCTCGCTGCAAGCGGGCGATGTGATCCTCACCGGCACCCCGGCTGGCGTGGGCCCGCTGAATGTGGGCGATGAGCTGGTGTTGGAGCTGTCGGGTGTGAGCCGCTTCGAAAGCAGCGTTCGCTGAACCCTGGCGAAACGCGGTTAAAAATGTGGGAGCTGGCTTGCCTGCGATAGCATCACCCCGGTGTCATCAGAAAAACCGAGGTGCCTGCATCGCGGGCAAGCCCGGCTCCCACAAGTTCTGTGTGTGCCTTGAGTTCTGTGTTTTGCATTTTTTTCACACACCATCCGGATAATCCTCAGCCTCTTGCGCGCGGGCTTGTCATTCCTGTGCTATCACCTAACGCTGACTTTCCGGAAAAAGCGCCCAATGGCCGTGTCCTTGCCCTCCGCTACACCCGAGCCGCGTTCTCGCTTTGCCTTGCGCTGGTATTCCTGGCTGTTGCTGGTGGGGGTGATCTCCTATGGCGTTGCCTGGGCCATGCACTGGGATGATCGCGGCGTGCTGTGGGTGCTGGAGCGTTTCGAAACGCCGGCCGAACGCCAGGAAAGCGTGTGGCTGCCGGACTACCATGCCGTGATCGACGGTAAGCTTTTACCGGGTATGGAAAAGGACGAGGCTTCCGACGTCTCCTACAACCCTCAGACCAAAACCCTGTTTTCCGTGATGGGCAAGAACCCGTTCCTCGCTGAGTTGAGCCTGCAAGGCGACGTGCTGCGCAAGATGCCGCTCAACGGTTGGGATAACCCGGAAGGCGTGACCGTGATGGAAAACGGCCTGATCGCCGTGGTCGATGAGCGCCAGCACACGCTGACCCTCGTCAAGGTCGACGCCGCCACCACTGCGTTGAACAAGGCCGATTTCCCGAGTTATGACCTGGGCCCGTCCAAGGACCAGAACAAAGCCTTTGAAGCGATCACCTGGGACAAACGCAACCAGCAACTGGTGCTGGGTGAAGAGCGCCCACCGGCGCTGTTCACCTGGAAAAGCGACGGCGGCCCGACCCTGTCTGGCGATAAGCAAAAGCTGGCCAGCAAGGAATTGGACATGCGCAACCTCTCGGCCCTGGCCGTCGACCCGCGTACCGGGCATCTGCTGGTGCTGTCGGCCGACTCCCACCTGCTGCTGGAGCTGGACGAGCAGGGTGAGCAAGTCAGCTTCATGACCCTGCTTGGCGGCTTCAATGGCCTCAAACACACCATTCCTCGGGCGGAAGGCGTGACCATGGACGAGGACGGCACACTGTACATCGTCAGTGAGCCCAATCTGTTCTATCGCTTCGAAAAGCAGAAATAGCACACCGATTACGTCGGATATGTCTCTATGAGCGGCATTCGCCAGACAGCCGGGCGCGTTTAAGTTTAAATTCAGACAGGCGTGATATTCATTCGCCACTTTTGATTTTGAGCCCGCCCGATGCGACGACTAGCCCGCCCCAAACCCCTTCTCATCATGCTTGCGCTGATCGCCTTGGTCAGCGCCGGGGCCGTTGCGCAACATTTCCGCCTGTTCGAGCGCGCCTGGTTCAACTGGCAGGCGTGGCGCCAGCCGACGGATGAGCGCTCCATTGGCCTGGCGGAGTACCGTGTGACCCTGGAAGCCCAAGTGATCGAGGGGTTGGACGACGATGTGTCGGCCTTGACCTTCGACCCGGTGCGCAAAAGCCTGTTTACCGTCACCAATAAAAACGCCGAACTGATCGAGTTGTCCCTTGAGGGCAAGATCCTGCGGCGGATTCCCTTGATAGGGTTTGGCGATGCCGAGGCGGTGGAATTCATCAGCGACAACATTTACGTGATCAGCGATGAGCGCCAGCAGCGGCTGATCAAAGTGCATGTGGACGACGACACCCAATTCCTCGACGCCGCCGATGCGGAGCAAATGACCCTGGGCCTGCACGTGGGCGGCAACAAGGGCTTTGAGGGGCTGGCCTATGACTCGGTGGGCAAGCGCCTGTTCGTGGCCAAGGAGCGCGATCCGATGCTGATCTACGAGGTCCACGGCTTTCCCCACTTCAAGCCGGAAAAAACCTATTCGGTGCACGTGATCAACAACCCCAAGCGTGATGCCGGATTGTTTGTGCGTGACCTGTCGAGCCTGCAATACGACGAGCGCAGCGGCCATTTACTGGCGCTGTCGGATGAATCGTTCCTGGTGCTGGAACTGGATATCGACGGTCGCCCGCTGAGCAGTCTGTCACTGCTGAACGGGCGCCACGGCCTGAAAAAGCGGGTGCCTCAGGCCGAAGGGATCGCCATGGATGACGAGGGCGCGTTGTACCTCGTCAGCGAGCCGAACCTGTTTTACGTGTTCAAGAAAACCAATCCTTGAAGTACCGCAGGACCAATGTGGGAGCGGGCTTGCTCGCGAAAGCGGTGGTTCAGTTGAAGAATCTTTCACTGACACACCGCTTTCGCGAGCAAGCCCGCTCCCACATTTAGTAACGCGTCAAACCTTGAGGGTTTTCACTCCTTCCGAAGTACCCAGCAGCAGTACATCGGCTGGACGCGCGGCGAACAGGCCGTTGGTGACCACGCCGACGATCGCGTTGATCTGAGTTTCCAGCTCCACCGGGTTGGTGATCTGCATGTTGAACACGTCGAGGATGATGTTGCCGTTGTCGGTCAGCACACCTTCGCGGTACACCGGGTCGCCGCCCAGCTTCACCAGCTCGCGGGCCACGTGGCTGCGGGCCATCGGGATCACTTCCACCGGCAGTGGGAACGCGCCGAGTACCGGCACCAGCTTGCTGGCGTCGGCGATGCAGATAAAGGTCTTGGCCACGGCTGCCACAATCTTCTCGCGGGTCAGGGCTGCGCCGCCGCCCTTGATCAGGTTCAGGTGTTCGTCGCTTTCGTCGGCGCCGTCGATGTAGAACTCCAGGTCGCTCACGGTGTTGAGCTCGTACACCGGAATGCCGTGGCCCTTCAGGCGCGCGGCGGTGGCTTCGGAGCTGGCCACGGCGCCATCGAACGCGCCCTTGTGCTGGGCCAGTGCGTCGATGAAGCAGTTGGCGGTGGAGCCGGTGCCGACACCGACGATGCTCTTGTCGTCGAGTTTAGGAAGGATTAAATCGACGGCGGCCTGGGCCACTGCCTGTTTGAGTTGATCCTGGGTCATGCGGGCTCCGGAACGGGCGGGGAGTTAACGAGGGGCGCGAGTATAACCCAACAAAACCTCGGGATTCGTGTGGTCGCCCGGCCAAAAGCCGGGTTAGACTCCTTGGCCCTGCCAAACCGTGAAAGTAGAAGCCCGCCGATGCTTGAACAGTACGTCAAAAAGATCCTCACCTCGCGCGTTTACGACGTTGCCGTAGAAACCCCGTTGCAGACCGCCCGCCAGCTCTCCGAGCGGCTGGGCAACCAGGTCTGGCTCAAGCGTGAAGACTTGCAGCCGGTGTTCTCGTTCAAGATTCGCGGCGCCTATAACAAGTTGACCCAACTGACGGCTGAGGAGCGCGCACGCGGCGTGGTCACGGCGTCGGCGGGTAACCATGCCCAGGGCCTGGCCCTGGCGGCCAAGGTGCTGGGGGTCAAAGCCACCATCGTGATGCCCAAGACCACCCCGGAGATCAAAGTCGAAGGTGTGCGCTCCCGTGGCGGCAAAGTGGTGCTGCATGGCGATTCCTTCCCGGAAGCCCTGGCCTACTCGCTGAAACTGGTCGACGAAAAAGGCTACGTCTACATTCACCCCTACGATGATCCGCACACCATTGCCGGGCAGGGCACCGTGGCGATGGAGATCCTGCGCCAGCACCCGGGGCCTCTGGACGCGATTTTCGTCCCGGTGGGCGGCGGCGGGCTGATCGCCGGGATTGCGGCGTACGTGAAATACCTGCGCCCGGACATCAAGATCATCGGCGTCGAGCCGGACGATTCCAATTGCCTGCAAGCCGCGCTGGCGGCAGGCGAGCGCGTGGTACTGCCGACTGTCGGCCTCTTCGCCGATGGCGTGGCGGTGGCGCAGATCGGCCAGCACACCTTCGACATCTGCAAGGATTACGTGGATGAAGTGATCACCGTGAGCACCGATGAAATCTGTGCGGCGATCAAGGATATCTACGACGACACCCGTTCCATCACCGAGCCGGCAGGGGCATTGGGTGTGGCCGGGATCAAGAAGTACGTGGAGACCCGTGGCGTCTCCGGGCAGACCCTGGTGGCGATCGACTCCGGCGCCAACGTCAACTTCGACCGCCTGCGCCATGTGGCCGAGCGCGCCGAGTTGGGTGAGGGCCGCGAAGCCATCATTGCCGTGACCATCCCCGAGAAGCCCGGCAGCTTCAAGGCGTTCTGCGAGGCCGTGGGCAAGCGCCAGATCACAGAATTCAACTACCGCTTCCACTCCGGCAGCGAAGCGCACATCTTTGTCGGCGTGCAGACCCACCCGGAAAACGACCCGCGCAGCGCGCTGATCGCCAGCCTGACAGGCCAGGGTTTCCCGGTGCTGGACCTGACCGAGAACGAACTGGCCAAGCTGCACATCCGCCATATGGTCGGCGGCCATGCGGCTCACGTCAGCAATGAAGTGGTGTTTCGCTTCGAATTCCCGGAGCGTCCGGGGGCCTTGTTCAACTTTCTTAACAAATTGGGCGGGCGCTGGAACATCTCGATGTTCCACTATCGCAACCACGGCGCAGCCGACGGCCGTGTGGTCGCCGGCCTGCAAGTGCCGGCGGACGAGCGTCACCTGGTACCGGCAGCCCTGGAAGCCATCGGCTACCCGTACTGGGATGAAAGCGATAACCCGGCCTATAAACTGTTCCTCGGTTGAGCGACTACGCTGATTGGGGCGGCCTTTGAGAGATAAGAGACATGGAAACCCTGATCACCCTGAAAGTTATCCACATCGCAGCCACGGTGTTGCTGCTGCTCAGCGGCCTGGGCCTGGCGATACTGGCCTGGCGCAAACGCAGCGCGGGCCCGGCGGTGACCGTGCAGCGCCCGTGGGCGTTCGTCTGGTTGTTGATGGGCGTGTGTGTGGTGAGCATGCCGTTTACCGGCTGGTGGCTGGTGCACCTGATCGGCTGGCCGCTGGGGCAGACCTGGATCCTGGGTTCCAGCCTCCTCTACACCGTGGCGGCGCTGGCCTGGTTCTGGCTGGTGGCGCGGCTCAATCGCCTGCGCAAGGGCGAGGGCGGTAGCCTGAACTTCACGCTGGTGCTGGCGGTGGTCAGCCTGGTGGGGTTCGTTGCGATTGCCGGGTTGATGGGTGCCAAGCCCGTCTAGATGAGCGCTTACCTGCTACTGAAAACCCTGCATATACTTTCGTCGACTGTCCTGTTCGGGTTGGGCGCGGGCTCGGCTTACTACGCGTTGCGCGCCTGGCGCACTGGCAACGTCGACGTGATCGCCGCGACCTTCAAGCACCTGGTGTTCGCTGACTGGGCGTTTACCGCGACCACGGCGGTGTTCCAGCCACTTAGCGGGATCGGCTTGATGCATCTGGCAGGGTGGTCGTTGCAGCAGAGCTGGCTGCAGTGGACGTTCGGCTTGTATGTGTTGGCGGGGATCTGCTGGCTGCCGGTGGTGTGGCTGCAGATTCGTGTGCACAGGATGGCGGAGCAGGCGCTACGGGAAGGCACGGCGATGCCGATCAAGGCCGTGACCTATATGCGTTGGTGGTTTGGCCTGGGATGGCCGGCGTTTTTGGCGTTTATGGTGATTTTTTATCTGATGGTGGCAAAGCCGATGTAAGGCTGGCGAGCGAGTTGACTTCATCGCAGGCAAGCCAGCTCCCACACTTGGCCGAGTTCCAACATGAGAATGCGTTCAAAATGTGGGAGCTGGCTTGCCTGCGATGGCGTCATCAGCTACGCAGTGTGATCACCGGCCAGCCACGTTTCTCGGCTTCAGCCCGAAGATTCGGATCCGGATCCACCGCCACCGCGTGAGTCACCTGCTCCAGCAGCGGCAGGTCATTCATCGAGTCACTGTAGAAGTAGCTGTCTTCCAGGCTGTACCCGGTTTCTTCCAACCAACGATTCAAGCGCGTCACCTTGCCCTCGCGAAAGCACGGCACATCAGTGCTGCGCCCGGTGTAGCGGCCGTTTTCCATCTCGCATTCGGTGGCGATCAGGGTTTCCACGCCCAGGCGTGCGGCAATCGGCGCGGTGACGAAACGGTTGGTGGCGGTGATGATCACCAGCTTGTCACCGGCGGCGCGGTGCTTGGCCAGCAGTTCCACGGCTTTAGGCAGCATCAGCGGTTCGATGCAGTCGCGCATGAAGTCGTTGTGCCACTCGTCCAGTTGGGTCATCTCGGTACGGCCGAGGATTTCCAGGCTGAAGTTCAGGTAGGCGGCGTTGTCCAGCTTGCCGGCCAGGTAATCCTGGTAGAACTCGTCGTTGCGGGCCTTGTAGGCAACCGGATCAAGAATCCCGCGTTCACACAGGTAATCGCCCCAAGCGTGATCGCTGTCACCGCCGAGGAGGGTGTTGTCCAAGTCGAATAAAGCCAGGCGCATTGCAGTTACTCGCTGAAATGTCTGTAAAAAGGCGTCCAGAATACGGTCTTTTCACAAGAGTGCACATAAGGTAAGAAGCCTCGTTGCCGCTTCATCAACCTTTGTGGAACAATGCGGCGACATGCGTTTGCGAGGTTGTTGCCGTGATCGACCCCGATGGTTTCCGTCCTAATGTCGGGATTATTCTTACGAATGATGCCGGACAGGTGCTATGGGCTCGCCGAATCAACCAAGATGCCTGGCAGTTTCCTCAAGGCGGAATCAACCCCGACGAAACCCCTGAAGACGCCTTGTACCGTGAGTTGAACGAAGAAGTCGGCCTTGAGCGCGAAGATGTACAAATTCTGGCCTGTACCCGTGGCTGGTTGCGCTATCGTTTGCCGCAACGCCTGGTGCGTACCCACAGCCAACCGCTGTGCATCGGCCAGAAGCAGAAATGGTTTCTCCTGCGCCTGATCTCCAATGAGCAGCGGGTGCGGATGGATTTGACCGGTAAACCGGAGTTCGATGGTTGGCGCTGGGTCAGCTATTGGTACCCGTTGGGCCAGGTGGTGACATTCAAGCGCGAAGTTTATCGTCGCGCTCTCAAAGAGCTTGCCCCGCGCCTTTTAGCGCGCGACTGACGACGGAGTTCGACCCCGAGCCATGCTCAATACGCTGCGCAAGATCGTCCAGGAAGTTAACTCCGCCAAGGATCTCAAGGCGGCGTTGGGGATTATTGTGTTGCGCGTCAAGGAAGCCATGGGCAGCCAGGTCTGCTCGGTTTACCTGCTGGACCCCGAGACCAACCGTTTTGTGCTGATGGCCACCGAGGGCTTGAACAAGCGCTCGATCGGCAAGGTCAGCATGGCGCCCAATGAAGGTC
This sequence comes from Pseudomonas reactans, assembly GCF_013387025.1. Lineage (NCBI taxonomy): Bacteria > Pseudomonadati > Pseudomonadota > Gammaproteobacteria > Pseudomonadales > Pseudomonadaceae > Pseudomonas > Pseudomonas reactans. The sequence continues at coordinate 31,667 of NZ_JACAQP010000014.1, forward strand.
TGGTGGGCCTGGTGGGGACGCGTGAAGAACCCCTGAACCTTGAAAACGCGGCCGATCACCCGCGTTATCGCTACTTTGCCGAAACCGGCGAAGAGCGTTACGCCTCGTTCCTCGGCGCACCGATCATTCACCACCGCCGCGTTGTCGGCGTGTTGGTCATCCAGCAAAAAGAACGCCGCCAGTTCGACGAAGGTGAAGAAGCCTTCCTCGTGACCATGAGCGCGCAGCTCGCAGGCGTAATCGCCCACGCTGAAGCCACCGGCTCGATTCGCGGCCTGGGGCGTGAAGGCAAGGGCATCCAGGAAGCCAAGTTCGTCGGCGTGCCGGGTTCACCGGGTGCTGCGGTCGGTACGGCGGTGGTCATGTTGCCGCCGGCGGACCTGGATGTGGTGCCGGACAAGACCGTCAGCGACATCGACGCTGAAATCAAACTGTTCAAGACCGCCCTGGAAGGCGTGCGCGCCGACATGCGCAACCTGTCGAACAAGCTGGCCACCCAGCTGCGCCCCGAAGAGCGCGCGCTGTTCGACGTGTACCAGATGATGCTCGACGACGCGTCGCTGGGTAACGAAGTCAAGACCGTGATCAAGACCGGCCAGTGGGCCCAGGGCGCACTGCGCCAGGTGGTCACCGATCACGTCAACCGTTTCGAAATGATGGACGACGACTACCTGCGCGAGCGGGCCTCGGATGTGCGCGACCTGGGTCGCCGCCTGCTGGCCAAGCTGCAGGAAGACCGCACCACCAACCTGGTCTACCCCGACAACACCATCCTGGTCAGTGAAGAGCTGACCGCCACCATGCTCGGCGAAGTGCCCGAGGGCAAGTTGGTGGGCCTGGTCTCGGTATTGGGTTCGGGCAACTCCCACGTCGCGATCCTGGCGCGTGCCATGGGCATCCCGACGGTGATGGGCCTGGTCGACCTGCCGTATGCCAAGGTCGACGGCATCGGCATGATCGTCGATGGCCATCGCGGTGAAGTGTTCACCAACCCCAGCGAAGTACTGCGCAAGCAATACGCCGAGGTGGTTGAGGAAGAGAAACAACTGGCGCTGGGCCTCGATTCCTTACGTGAGTTGCCATGCGTGACCACCGATGGTCACCGTGTGCCATTGCTGGTCAACACCGGCCTGCTGGCCGACGTGGCCCGGGCGCAACAGCGCGGCGCCGAAGGGGTGGGGCTGTACCGCACCGAAGTGCCGTTCATGATCAACCAGCGTTTCCCGAGCGAGAAGGAGCAGCTGGCGATTTATCGCGAGCAACTGCAGGCCTTCCACCCGTTGCCGGTGACCATGCGCAGCCTCGACATCGGCGGCGACAAGTCACTGTCGTATTTCCCGATCAAAGAGGACAACCCGTTCCTCGGCTGGCGCGGTATCCGTGTCACCCTCGACCACCCTGAAATTTTCCTCGTACAGACCCGCGCCATGCTCAAGGCCAGCGAAGGCCTGAACAACCTGCGCATCCTGCTGCCGATGATCTCTGGCACCCATGAGCTGGAAGAGGCGCTGCACCTGATCCACCGCGCCTGGGGCGAAGTGCGCGACGAAGGTGCCGACGTACCGATGCCGCCGATTGGCGTGATGATCGAAATCCCGGCGGCGGTGTACCAGGCCAAGGAACTGGCGCGGCAGGTGGACTTCCTCTCGGTAGGTTCCAACGACCTGACCCAATACCTGCTGGCCGTGGACCGTAACAACCCACGGGTGGCCGACCTTTACGACTACCTGCACCCGGCGGTGCTGCAAGCCCTGCAACACGTGGTGCGCGACGCCCATGCCGAAGGCAAGCCGGTGAGCATCTGCGGTGAGATGGCCGGCGACCCGGCGGCGGCAGTGCTGTTGATGGCGATGGGCTTTGACAGCTTGTCGATGAACGCCACCAACTTGCCGAAGGTGAAGTGGATGCTGCGTCAGGTTGACTTGGGGATGGCCAAGGACCTGCTGGCGGAGTTGATGACCATCGACAACCCGCAAGTTATCCACAGCTCGTTGCAGTTGGCGCTGAAGAATTTGGGGCTGACGCGGATGATCAACCCGGCCTCCGCAAAAACCTTGTAGGAGCGAGCTTGCTCGCGAAAAACGTCAACGATAACGCGGGGAGTCTGATTCCCCGCAGCGCTCTCAGGTTTTTCGCGAGCAAGCTCGCTCCTACAGGTAGAGCTCTACCTCGCCAAGTCGCCCACCATGCGGCCCGAAACTGCGTTCAAGCATCCGCCGCGTCCCGTCGGCATTCACGATCAGCGCCGTACTCGCCCGCGTCCCATAACTCGGGCTGGCGATAAACACGCTCGACAACAGACTCTCCGTCGCCAACCCCACCCCGGTATCCGGCAAGTCTGCAAACGGCGCCGTCTGCGGGTCGCTCAATATCTCCAGCAACGCCTCCGGCTGCGGATCATCCAACAGCGCACTCAACGCTGCCTTGGCCTTGAGCAGCTTGGGCCACGGCGTATCCAGCCCGGCGTTGGACAATCCATACACCCCAGCCTGCAATCGCGTCGGCTCCGTGTGATTGGCGTTGTAGTGCCACAACTCATCCCGCGTACCTACCAGCAGGTTAAACCCGGCATATTCAATCGAACGGCCGTTAACGTCGGCTAAATAGTCGTCAATCGGCAGGGTTCCATTGAGAAAGCGCGCCACCAGTTCCCCACGGGACTTACGTGCCGGTGGCTGGTGCGGGTCGCGGATGTTGGTCAGGGCGGCAAAGCGCCCATCGGCATTCACCCCCAGCCAAGTACCACCGGCTTCCTGATCGCGGCCGGCGTAGACCTCCGGCGCATCCAGCCACTGGGCCAGCGGCAGGCTGGGGCGGGCGTAGAACTCATCGCGGTTGGCCGCGACGATCAGCGGTTGGGCGTGGCCCGGCCGCCAGGCGAAAACAATCAGGCACATCAGGCGATCCCTTTTGTGTTTTTAGCCACTCTACCCACTCAAGCAGAGGCGTTCCATCGTATCCAGTTGGGTCGCATGCCTTCCATCCGTTAACATGCCGGACTTGGTTCGGGGGCTCCCATGGAATTTCTGCTGTATTTGCTGCTCGGCGCCTGTGCGGGCGTACTCGCCGGGCTGTTTGGCGTGGGCGGCGGGATCATCATCGTGCCGGTGCTGGTGTTCAGCTTCACCTTGCAGGGCTTTGACCCACAAGTGCTGACCCACCTGGCCGTGGGCACTTCGCTTGCGACCATCATCTTTACCTCGGTGAATGCCGTGCGCGAGCATCACCGACGGGGCGCGGTGCGTTGGCCGATCTTTGTGTGGATGACCGTGGGCATCCTGATCGGCGCGGGCTTTGGTGCACTGACCGCCGAAGCGATTTCCGGCCCGCACCTGCAAAAGATCATCGGCGTGTTCGCCTTGCTGGTGGCCGTGCAACTGGCACTGGACGTGAAGCCCAAGGCCAGCCGAACGGTGCCGGGCAAGGTTGGCTTGACCGTCGCCGGTACGTTTATCGGCTGGGCCTCGGCGATTTTCGGGATTGGCGGCGGCTCGCTGACCGTGCCGTTTTTGACCTGGCGCAGCGTACCGATGCAGCAGGCGGTGGCCACTTCATCGGCCTGCGGCCTGCCGATTGCGCTGGCCAGTGCATTAAGTTTCATGATTCTGGGCTGGCATGACCCGCTGTTGCCCGCTCATAGTCTAGGGTTCGTGTATTTGCCGGCGCTGCTGGGCATTGCCCTGACCAGCATGGTATTTGCCCGCTTCGGCGCACGCTTGGCGCACAAGCTGTCGCCGCGTTTGCTGAAACGGCTATTCGCCGGGTTGCTGTTCTGTGTCGGCATAAACTTTTTGCTTTAAAGAATTTGAATAATGCAGGCTTAATCGCGGCCCGGCATGGTCCCGGGCGCTATAACGAATGATTAACGAGGAGTCGCAATGCTGCCTTACCCGCAGATCGACCCGGTGGCCCTGGCCATCGGTCCGCTGAAAATCCACTGGTACGGGTTGATGTACCTGATCGGCATTGGCGGTGCCTGGTTCCTGGCTTCCCGCCGCCTGAACCGGTTCGACCCGACCTGGACCAAGGAGAAGCTCTCCGACTTGATTTTCTGGCTGTCGATGGGGGTGATTGTCGGCGGACGCCTGGGGTATGTGCTGTTCTACGATCTCTCCGCGTACATCGCCAACCCGACGCTGATCTTCGAAGTGTGGAAGGGCGGCATGGCGTTCCACGGCGGTTTTATCGGCGTGATGATCGCCGCCTGGTGGTTTGGTCGCCGCAACGGCAAGTCGTTCTTCCAACTGATGGACTTCGTCGCGCCGATGGTGCCGATTGGCCTGGGCGCCGGGCGTATCGGCAACTTCATCAACGCCGAGTTGTGGGGCAAGCCGACCGACGTGCCGTGGGCCATGGTGTTCCCGCCGTTCAGCGACCCGGCGCAATTGCCGCGCCATCCGTCGCAGCTTTACCAGTTCGCGTTGGAAGGCGTGGCGCTGTTCCTTATCCTGTACATCTTTTCGCGCAAGCCGCGCCCGACCATGGCGGTTTCCGGCATGTTCGCGCTGTTCTACGGGATCTTCCGCTTTATCGTCGAGTTCGTGCGCGTGCCGGATGCGCAGCTGGGCTACCTGGCGTTCGGTTGGGTGACCATGGGCCAGATCCTCAGCCTGCCGATGATCCTCGGCGGCCTGGGCTTGCTGTGGTGGGCGTACAATCGCCCGCAACCTTTGAAGAACACCGCGCTTTAAATTCGAATGCCGAGGCGGTTGCGCAGCCTCGGCTTCAACGATACGGGTAAAAACATGAAGCAATATCTCGAGCTACTGAACGACGTCGTGACCAATGGATTGACCAAGGGCGATCGCACCGGCACCGGCACCAAGGCCGTGTTTGCCCGTCAGTATCGGCATAACTTGGCCGACGGCTTCCCGCTGCTGACCACCAAGAAGCTTCACTTCAAAAGCATCGCCAACGAGCTGATCTGGATGTTGAGCGGCAACACCAACATCAAGTGGCTCAACGAAAACGGCGTAAAGATCTGGGACGAATGGGCCACCGAAGACGGTGACCTGGGCCCGGTGTACGGCGAACAATGGACCGCCTGGCCGACCAAGGACGGCGGCACGATCAACCAGATCGACTACATGGTCCACACGCTGAAGACCAACCCCAACAGCCGCCGCATCCTGTTCCACGGCTGGAACGTCGAGTACCTGCCTGACGAAACCCAGAGCCCGCAGGAAAACGCGCGCAACGGCAAGCAAGCGCTACCGCCTTGCCACCTGCTGTACCAGGCGTTTGTGCACGACGGTCACCTGTCGATGCAGTTGTACATCCGCAGCTCCGATGTGTTCCTCGGCCTGCCGTACAACACCGCCGCGCTGGCGTTGCTCACCCATATGCTGGCCCAGCAATGCGACCTGATCCCTCACGAGATCATCGTCACCACCGGCGACACCCATGCCTACAGCAACCATATGGAACAGATCCGCACCCAGCTGGCGCGCACGCCGAAGAAGCTGCCGGAGCTGGTGATCAAGCGCAAACCGGCGTCGATCTACGACTACAAGTTCGAAGACTTCGAAATCGTCGGTTACGACGCCGACCCAAGCATCAAGGCCGACGTGGCGATCTGATCAATGCCCATGGCTGCGCCCTACATGTGAGGGCTCAGCCTCGCTGGCTGCCACACTCCCGCTGACTTCCAGCCGCTGCAAAATCCCACACTCCGGTCCGCCACCACAACGTTGGCGCAGGTCCAGCAATTGCTCCTGCAACGCCAACAGCCCATCGATCCGCGCTTTCACATGGTGGATATGCTCGTCGATCAACGCATTCACGTTTTCGCACTGGTCCTGGGGGCTGTCGCGCAAGCCCAGCAGGCTGCGGATTTCTTCGAGGGTCATGTCCAGGCTGCGGCAATTACGGATAAACACCAGTCGCTCGGTGTGCGCCTGGGTGTAAACGCGATAATTGGCGTCGGTGCGCGCCGGGGGCGGCAGCAGGCCTTCCTTCTCGTAGTAACGGATGGTTTCCACCGGGCAGTCGGTCAGTTTGGCCAGTTCGCCGATCTTCATCGCAGCAATCTCCAAATGGGTGCTTGACCCTATAGTGGCTACAGGGTCTTTACTTGGCAACAGGCACCTTCACGGACGCGACAGAATGAGCGACTCCATCCACACCCCGCATAAACACGAGCACGAGCATGATCACGACCATGCCCCGAAAAAACTCACGCCGGTACATGACCACGGCCACGGCGGCTCCTGCTGTTCCGGCACTCCGGCCCCGGCGTTGGTGCAACTGAGCGAGGCGCCCACCGCCGGCTCGCGTTTGAGCACCTTCCGCATCGAAGCCATGGACTGCCCCACCGAGCAGACACTGATCCAGAACAAACTGGGCAGGCTGGCTGGTGTGCAGCAACTTGAGTTCAATCTGATCAACCGCATCCTCGGCGTCACTCACGACTTGCCGAGTACTGCACCGATCATCGAAGCGATCAAATCCCTGGGAATGCAGGCTGATCCGATCGAAGAGGGCACCCCGGCCGCAGAGCCACCGGCCAAGAAACATTGGTGGCCCCTGGCGTTGTCCGGCGTCGGTGCGTTGGGTGCCGAAGTGCTGCACTTCAGTGGCGTCGCGCCCACCTGGGTGATCGCATTGGTAGCGTTGGTGTCGATCCTCAGCGGCGGCCTCACCACGTACAAAAAGGGCTGGATTGCCCTGAAAAACCTCAACCTGAACATCAATGCCCTGATGAGCATCGCCGTGACCGGTGCGATCCTGATCGGGCAATGGCCGGAAGCTGCCATGGTGATGTTCCTGTTCACCGTGGCCGAGTTGATCGAAGCCAAGTCCCTGGACCGTGCGCGCAATGCCATCAGCGGCTTGATGCAGATGACGCCGGAGCAAGCCACGGTGCGGCAGATGGATGGTTCCTGGGTTGAAAGGGAAGTCAAAAGCATTGAGTTGGGTGCGATCGTGCGGGTAAAACCTGGCGAGCGCATCGGCCTGGACGGTGAAGTCACCGCCGGCCAATCCACCATAGACCAGGCGCCGATCACCGGTGAGAGCCTGCCGATTGAAAAGACCGTGGGCGACAAAGTCTTCGCCGGCACCATCAACCAGGCCGGTTCCCTGGAATACAAAGTCACTGCAGCGGCCAACAACTCCACCCTGGCGCGCATCATTCACGCGGTGGAACAGGCCCAGGGCGCGCGCGCGCCGACCCAGCGGTTTGTCGATAGCTTCTCGAAAATCTACACCCCGGCGGTGTTCCTGTTCGCCCTCGGCGTGGCCATTATTCCACCGCTGTTCATGGCCGGCGCCTGGTTTGACTGGATCTACCGCGCCCTGGTGCTGTTGGTGGTGGCGTGCCCGTGTGCGCTGGTGATTTCCACCCCGGTGACCATCGTCAGCGGCCTCGCGGCGGCGGCGCGCAAAGGCATCCTGATCAAGGGCGGCGTGTACCTGGAGGGCGGTTACAAGCTCGACTATCTGGCCCTCGACAAGACCGGCACCATCACCCATGGCAAGCCGGTGCAAACCGACTACGTGGCGCTGTTCCCCAACGTCGCAGACAGCGCGCCGGCCTTGGCCGCCAGTCTGGCCGGGCGTTCCGACCACCCGGTGTCGCTGGCGATTGCCAACGCGGCTGTGGATAAAAACCTGCCCATCCATGTTGTGGATAACTTCGAGGCCCTGGCCGGTCGCGGCGTGCGTGGCGACATCAACGGCGAAACCTACCACCTGGGCAATCACCGCTTGGTGGAAGACCTGGGCCTGTGCTCGCCGGAGCTTGAAGAAAAACTCTTCGCCCTGGAAAAACAGGGCAAGTCCGTGGTGCTGTTACTCGATAAATCCGGCCCGCTGGCACTGTTCGCCGTGGCCGACACGGTCAAGGACAGCAGCCGCGAAGCTATCCAGCAACTGCACGCGCTGGGTATCAAGACCCTGATGCTCACCGGCGACAACACCCACACCGCCCAGGCAATTGCCGCCCAGGTGGGCATCGACCAGGCCCAGGGCGACCTGTTGCCGACGGACAAGCTGCAAGCCATCGAAACCCTCTACGGCCAGGGCCACCGCGTGGGCATGGTCGGTGATGGCATCAACGACGCCCCGGCGTTGGCGCGTGCCGAGATCGGTTTTGCCATGGCCGCAGCGGGCACCGATACCGCTATCGAAACCGCCGACGTGGCGTTGATGGACGATGATTTGCGCAAGATTCCGGCATTCATTCGTCTGTCGCGGCAAACGTCGAGTATCCTCAAGCAGAACATCGCCCTGGCGTTGGTGATCAAGGCGATCTTCCTGGCGGTCACCTTCCTGGGCATGGCCACCATGTGGATGGCGGTGTTCGCCGACATGGGCGTGAGCCTGCTGGTGGTGTTCAATGGCCTGCGCCTGTTGCGCAAATAGAGATGAGAGGGTGGTGTGCTGAGTGCCGAGCTGAAGGCTTTTTTCATGGTCGCCCGCTTGGGTAGCATCACCCAGGCGGCGAAAAAACTCGGCCTGAGCCAACCCACGGTCACCACCCAGATCCGTAACCTGGAAAGCCAGTACGGCGTCGAGCTGTTCTACCGCGGCGGCCGCCGCCTCACCGTCAGCGACGAGGGTGCGCGCCTGCTGCCGATGGTCAAGGCGCTGTTGCAGCAGGAAGCGGACATCGAGTTTTTCCTGCGCAACAATGGCCAGGTCCAGGGCGCATTGAGGATTGCCGCCACGGCGCCTTACTACATCCTCGACCTGGTCAAAGCCTTCCGCGAGCGTCTGCCGCAAGTGGAGGTGTCGGTGGAAATCGGCAACTCCCAACAAGTGCTTGAAGCCTTGGACGACTACCGTGTCGACGTCGCCGCCTCCTCGCAACTGCTGGAAGACCCGCGCCTGATTCGTCGTGTGCTGGGCACCGACCCGCTGGTGCTGGCGGTGCATCGCAACCATCCCCTGGCCAAGCTGGATCACGTGCCGCTGAGCGCTTTGGCCGGGCACACCTTGCTGATGCGTGAAGCGGGCTCAACCACGCGGCGCCTGACTGAAGAACTCTTGCAAAGCGCCAACGTAAGCTATGGCCCTTTGCTGGAGATTGGCAGCCGTGAGTCGATCCGTGAGGCGGTGTTGCGCAACATTGGCATCAGCATCATTGCGCGGCAGGAAGTGCCGCATGATCCGCAACTGCGGGTGCTGACATTCGAGAATGCGCCGCAGATTCCGGAGTATTTGTACTGCCTCAAGGAACGCAAAGGCGCACGATTGCCGGCGGCATTTCTGGGGTTGGCGCAGGAAATGTCGCCGCTCTAACGATCAAGCGATCTGTGGCGAGCGGGCTTGCCCCGCGTTGGGCTGCGTAGCGGCCCCAATAAGACCACCGCATTTCTCCTGGTAGAACTGAGGTGTCTGGTTTTAGGGCTGCTCCGCAGCCCAACGCGGGGCAAGCCCGCTCGCCACACAGAAACCGCTCACCACAAGGGTGTCCGCGTCCTACCCAAATCCACCAATACCACTATCACCGCGTTTTGCCTTTCTGCCACATGAGGGACGCATTGCCTGCCTAGCATGGGCTTCATCCGTTCGATGAGGTGCCTTGCATGAACACAGCCCTGACCCAACCCGGCGCGCCGATGAAAGTGCGCGGTATCCAGAAACGCTTCGGCGCCTTCACCGCGCTGGACAACGTCTCCCTGGACGTCGCCGCCGGCGAGCTGGTGTGCCTGCTGGGCCCGTCCGGTTGCGGCAAGACCACCTTGCTGCGTTGCATCGCTGGCCTGGAGCGCCAGGACAGCGGCGAACTGTACCTGGGCAGCCGTGATGTTTCCCTGCTGCCGCCCCAGGCACGGGACTACGGCATTCTGTTCCAGTCCTACGCGCTTTTCCCCAACCTTACCGTCGAAGCGAACATCGGCTACGGCCTCACCGGTAGCGGTCGCGAGGAAGCGCGCAAGCGCGTCGGACAGATGCTTGAACTGGTCGGCCTGGTCGGCAGCGAAAAGAAATACCCCGGCCAACTCTCCGGTGGACAGCAACAACGCGTCGCCCTGGCCCGTGCTTTGGCGCCTGCGCCTTCGTTGTTGTTGCTGGACGAGCCAATGTCGGCCCTCGACGCCCGCGTCCGTGAGCATCTGTGCACCGAGCTGCGCCAACTGCAACGGCGCCTGGGCATCACCACATTGATGGTCACCCACAACCAGGACGAAGCCATGCTGATGGCCGACCGTATCGCCGTGATGAACAACGGCAAGGTCGAGCAATACGCCACGCCTCAGGAGATCTACGACCGCCCGGCCACGCCGTTTGTGGCGGAGTTTGTCGGCCAGGGCAACTGGCTGCCGTTCAGCCGCAACAGTGCCAGTCACGCCCAGGTCGGTGGGATGAACATGCGCCTGGCCGACGATGCCGGTGTGGCCAAGTCCGGCCGCTTGTTCTGCCGCCCTGAGGCGATCAGCGTCAACCCGCCGGTGCATGAAGAAAACCTGTTTCCGGCCAAGGTCCGCGAGATCACTTTCCTCGGCAACCGTTGCCGCATGAGTTTTGAGCTGGAGCAACTGCCCGGCCATGCGCTGTTGGCCGAGTTGGCCCCGGAAGCCATGCCGCGCCTGGGCGCCCAAGACATCTGGGTGGCGTTGCCGCCGCGCAGCCTGCAGGTGTTTGCCTGAGATGGCCGCTGTCATGACGCTGCCACGACCGGTGTCCCGCGCCGAAACCGGTGACCGAATTTTCGTCGTCGGCGGCAAACTGCTGTGGCTGTTGCTGCTGGGCCTGGCTGTCTTGATGCCGCTGCTGGCGATCTTCTGGCGCGGTTTCAGTGGTGAAGCCGGGCAGGGCGGTGGCCTGGTGGCTGCGAAGGAACTGATCACCAGCGCCAATTTCCACTGGCTGCTGGGCAACAGCCTGAAAGTTTCCCTCAGCGTGGCGGCCATTGTCGTACCGCTGGCCTACCTGTTTGCCTACGCCCTGCAACGCACGTTGATCCCCGGCAAGGCGATCTGGCGCGGCATGTCGTTGCTGCCGTTGATGGCGCCGTCAATGTTGCCGGGCATTGCGCTGGTCTACCTGTTCGGCAACCAGGGCATGCTGCGCGGGTTGCTCTCGGACAATATCTACGGCTTCTGGGGCATCGTTCTTGGGGAGGTGATCTACACCTTCCCACACGCCTTGATGATTCTGCTGTCGGCGCTGTCCCTGGCGGATGCGCGCCTGTTCGATGCGGCCTCCAGCATGGGCGCCAGCCCGGCGCGGGCGTTTCGCAGCATTACCTGGCCGGCCACGCGTCAGGCGGTGTTCGCTGCGTTCTGCCTGGTATTCACCCTGACCATCACCGATTTCGGCGTGCCCGTGGTGGTCGGAGGCGATTATCAGGTGCTGGCGCTGGAAGCCTACAAGGCAGTGGTCGGCCAGCAACAGTTCGGCCGCGGCGCGTTGATCGGCATGGTGTTGCTGCTGCCAGCGCTGTTCAGCTTTGGGGTGGATGCCTGGCTGCGCCGCCGTCATGGCGATTCCATGAGCGGTCGTGCCCAAGTGTTCCAGCCGGCGCCATCGCGCATGAGGGACGGCTGCTACCTGGCCATCGTGCTGCTGATCTGTGCCGTGTTGCTGCTGGTGTTCGGCATGGCGGTGTATTCGTCGCTGGTGAAGTTCTGGCCGTACAACCTGTCGCTGTCGCTCAACCACTACCAGTTCGAAGACACGGCCGGCGGCGGCTGGCTGGCCTATCGCAACAGCCTGACCATGGCGCTGTGCAGCGCATTGATCGGCAGCGTGTTGATCTTCACCGGCGCCTACCTGATGGAAAAGACCAAGGGCCAGAAAGGCCTCAACCTCGCCCTGCGCATGCTCAGCTTTGTGCCGATGGCGGTGCCGGGCTTGGTGCTGGGCCTGGGCTACGTGTTCTTTTTCAACCTCAACGGCAACCCGCTGCACGTGTTCTACGGCACCATGACCCTGCTGGTGGTGTGCACCATTGCTCACTATTTGACCACTGCGCAGATGACTGCCACCACGGCACTGCGTCAACTCGACGCCGAGTTCGAAGCCGCCGCCTTGTCCCTCAAGGCGCCGCTGTACCGGCATTACCTGAAAGTGACGGTGCCGATCTGCCTGCCGGCACTGCTGGACATCGTGCGCTACCTGTTCGTGTCGGCAATGACCACCGTGTCAGCCGCGATCTTCCTCTACAGCCCCGACACCATCCTCGCCGCCGTCGCCGTGTTGAACATGGACGACGCCGGCAACGTGGGCGGTGCGGCGGCCATGTCGACCCTGATCCTGTTCACCTCAGCCGGCGTCTCGCTGCTGCTGGCGTGGGCCTCACGTGGCGCGTTGCGCCGCTCCCAAGCCTGGCGCCAGAGCGCACCCGGCCAATAAATATCCCTGAAGGAGGTGCTCCATGTTCAAGCCCCTGGCGCTGGTCGCTGCCGTACTGACTGCATTCAGCCTGAATGCCTTCGCCAAGACCGAGTTGACCGTGTACACGGCCCTAGAAGCCGAGCAGTTGAAGACCTACAAAAAGGCTTTCGAACAGGCCAATCCAGACATCGAAATCAAATGGGTGCGCGACTCCACCGGCATCATCACCGCCAAGCTGCTGGCCGAGAAAGACCGCCCGCAAGCCGACGCCGTATGGGGCCTGGCCGCTTCCAGCCTGGCGATCCTCGATCAGCAGGGCATGCTCGACAACTACGCGCCGAAGGACCTGGACAAGATTGGCAAGAACTACCGCGACGCCGCCAACCCGCCCGCCTGGGTCGGCATGGATGTGTGGGCCGCGACGATTTGCTTCAACACCGTCGAAGCCGAAAAGCAGGGCCTGACCAAGCCGGTGAGCTGGCAGGACCTGACCAAGCCTGAGTACAAGGGCAAGATCGTCATGCCCAACCCGGCCTCGTCCGGCACTGGTTTCCTGGACGTCAGCGCCTGGCTGCAGACTTACGGCGAGAAGCAGGGCTGGCAGTACATGGACGACCTGCACCAGAACATCGGCCAGTACGTTCACTCCGGCTCCAAGCCGTGCAAGCTGGCGGCTTCGGGTGAATTCCCGATCGGCATTTCCTTCGAGTACCCGGCCGTGCAGTTGAAACGCCAGGGCGCGCCGCTGGACATCATCCTGCCGAAAGAAGGCCTGGGCTGGGACATCGAAGCCACTGCCGTCATGAAGGGCACCCACAACGCCGACGCCGCGAAAAAGCTCGCGGACTTCTCCGCCAGCCCGGCTGCCATGGACCTGTACAAGGACAACTTCGCCGTCCTCGCCCAGCCTGGCATTGCCAAGCCGCAGACCGAATTGCCGGCCGACTATGAACAGCGCCTGATCAAGAACGACTTCGCCTGGGCTTCGAAAAACCGCGACAGCATCCTGACCGAATGGCGCAAGCGCTATGACGGCAAGTCGGAGAAGGTAGCGGGTCAATAAGGTTTTCGTTAGGGCTGATGGCCTCTTCGCAGGCAAGCCAGCTCCCACATTTGAAGGTGTTCGCAATTCAAAATGTGGGAGCTGGCTTGCCTGCGAAGGCGGCTTCGAATACAGGACATCACTTCATGACACACCACAGCGATCTGCTGATCGTGGGCGCCGGCATTCTCGGCCTGTCCCACGCCTTCGCCGCCGCCAAGCGCGGCCTCAAGGTCAAGGTGTTCGAGCGCAGCGCCACGCCACTGGGCGCCTCGGTACGCAACTTCGGCCAAGCCTTGGTCACCGGCCAACCGCCGGGGCCGATGCTCGACCTCGCACGGGAAAGCCGTGAAATCTGGGGCCATTGGGCGCAGGTCGCGGGGCTGCAACTCAAGCGCAACGGCGCGTACCTGTTTGCCCGCACCGAAGCGGAAGAACGCTTGCTGGAAGCCTTCTGTGAGGGGCGTGCACAAGAGCACGGCTACAACGTCGAACTGCTGCAAGGCGTGGCGATGAAGGACCTGTATGGCGGCCAGTTTCGCCATCACCGCGCTGCGCTGCACGGCAAGGACGACCAGCAACTGTATTCCCGTGAAGCGATCCCGGCGCTGATCAACTACCTGGCGCAAGAACTGAACGTGGAGTTCTACTTCTCCACACTGGTACGGGACGTGGAGCCGGGCCAGTTGCACAGCACGGCGGGTAGTTTCCGGGGTGAACAGATCATCGTGTGCTCCGGCCACGACTACCAGACCTTGCTGGCCGAAGCGATGGCCGAACTCAACCCGAGCATCTGCCGCCTGCAAATGCTGCGCGCGCGGCCAGCGGTCAACCTGAACCTGCAACACGCGTTGCTCACCGGCTTGAGCTGCGTGCATTACGGTGCTTTCGCCGACCTGCCGGAAGCGGCGCCGGTGCAGGCGCAAATCCTGCGCGATGCTCCGCACCTGCACGAACACGGCATTCACCTGCTGATCAGCCCGACGCCCCATGGCGAATTGATCATCGGTGATTCCCATGATTACGGCAGCGACGCGTCGCCCTTCAATGCCGAGCAAGTGGATGACTGGATGATCGAACTGGCTGAACAGACCTTGGGCTGCAAAATCCAGGTGGTGGAGCGTTGGCAGGGTGTGTACGGCTCGCGGGGGCCGGGGCCGTTTTCATTCCTGCGCGTGGCGCCGGGAGTGAGCGCCGCGTTGATGCACACGGGCGTGGGCATGAGCGTTGGGCCGGCGATGGCCGAGCGCAATATCAGTACCTTGTGGGGAGCTGCGTGATGAACCCGGAACAGACCATCGCCGAGGTCTTCGGCTTGTATGAGCAGCACGGCACGGCGGATTACATCGGCGAGCCGGTGTCGCAGATCGAGCACATGTCCCAAGCCGCGCAACTCGCCATGGCCGAAGGCTTTGAGGATGAAGTGGTGCTGGCGGCGTTTTTCCACGACATCGGGCATCTCTGCGGCCAGGGCGAGGAAAATATGGGGGGTTATGGCGTGGTCAGCCATGAACGGCTGGGCGCGGATTATCTGCGTCGCGCAGGGTTCAGCGAACGCATGGCCAAGTTGGTGGAATATCACGTGCAAGCCAAGCGCTACCTGACCTTCAGCCAGCCGGACTACTACGCGCGCCTGAGCGAAGCCAGCCGTCGCACCTTGGCGTATCAGGGTGGGGTGATGAGTGCCGAGGAGGCCCAGGCGTTTGAACAGGACCCGTTGTATAGGGTGAGTTTGCGCATGCGCCATTGGGATGAGCAGGCCAAGGACATGCACGTGCCGGTGCTTGACCTCGACGTGCTCAAGGCCAAGGCCCGGCAGATGTTGGCAGCTTAGGTTTCGTCCAGGCGTTGGGCCAGGGCTTCGACCTGCTCTTGGCGTTCGGCCTGGCTCAACTTGGCGTGAGGATTGAGGGACGACCACTGCGGGTGGGCGCGAGCCTTGTGCAGGGCATCCGGCAACTTACCTTCGCGCCAGGTCTTGTCCTGGGGCGTGTCGACCTTGATGCTGTGCATCGCGGCATGGCCGCGCAGGTTCAGGGCCTTGAGCAACTGGCGCTGACGCAGGGCGAGCAGGCGCAGCACGCTGTCGTCGACGGTCAGTTCGCGCTGGCCTTTGATTTTGCCCAGCAACCGGCTGCCATAGCTGCGCGCGGTCTGCAGCGCGCCGCCGGCAATCGCGCCGGCCAGGGCGGCGGCGCCCAAGGTCAGGCCGCCGACCAGCAGGTCCACACCCGCACCGGCTGCCGCGCCTGCGGCGATCCCGCCACCGACGCGCACGCCGAGTTGCTTGAGGGTTTCCGGGTTGAACAGGTCATCGCCCCAGCGTCCGTCGAGCAAAGGCAAGTCGCTGGCGGCGGCGTCCTGCGGACGAAAGCCGAACAGTTTGAGCAGGGCTTCCACACATTTCTGTTCACGTTGGCGCACGGCTTTGCGTAGGTCGCCGATGGCTTGCTGCTCATCTTCGGTGACCACGCTGCGACGACAGGCCGCGCAGTCGATCAGCAGCTCGGCGATCAGTCGCGCAGCACTTTGCTGGCGGGCCTGGCGCTGGGCTTCCTGGTCAAGAATCAAGCGCTCCAACTGTGGCCGTGCGCTTTCCAGCAGCAGGGCGAGGCTTTCATACAGCCGACGTTCACCGTCTTCCGGTGGCGCCACACTGTCGAATCGCACCAGCGCATGCAGGCCAAGGCGGGCCAGGGCTTCGCGCCAGTCCGGCTCGCGGTGGTCGCTGCTGCTGACGAAATTGAGCACCGGCAGCAGCGGCTTGCCGCAACTGGCCAGCACCTGCAACTCGTCGCGGTACTTGGCCAGCACCGGCTCGCGGGCGTCGATAACATACAAGCCGGCATCGGAGGCCAGCAGTTGGCGCAGCACCTTGGCTTCCTGTTCGAAACGCTGGCGGGCTTCGCTGCCATCGAGGAAGCGCGCCAGGCGGGCCGGGCCGTCGAGGCGTTCGCCGGGGCGATCCAGGCGCTCCAGATAGTCGAGCAGGGCGATGGCGTCTTCCAGGCCGGGCGTGTCGTACAGCTCGAGCAAAGCCTCGCCGTCCACCGACAAGCGCGCGCCCTCGACATGCCGCGTGGTGCTGGGGCGATGGGAGACTTCGCCGAAGCCCACGTCCCGGGTCAGCGTTCGCAGTAACGAGGTCTTACCGACATTGGTGTGGCCGACCACGGCGAGTTTCAAAGGCTTAGTCATGACCCGTCTCCAGCCAGTTCAACGGCGCGCAGTCGGCGAACGGCAGTTCAAGTTGCTGCAACGCGGCGTGCCAGTCGCCCAGGCGTTCGGCGTCCAGCGCTTGGCCGGGCGGCGCTTGCAGCAACCAGACGCGGGTGGCGTTGGCACTGCGAGCGAGTTCGGCGATCAGTGCCAGGCTGCCGCGATCCGGCGAGCGGCGTGGATCGCAGGCGACGGCCAGGCGTGCGGGCGGAAAGCGCGAGAGTTGTTCCAGCAGTTTGTGGCGTGATTCGCGGCTGTCGAGGATGCCGGCGTTCTTCACGCTGGCGGGCAGTTTGGGCGGCCAGGGATGTTGGTCGTCCAGTTCGATGGCGACCAGCAGGGCACCGTCGCTTTCCAATTCACTGACGCCGCCGCTGATGGCGTGCAGTTGCTCGGGGGCAGCATCGTTGACCCCAAGGCGCTCGCTGCTCGGCATCAGGCGTTCGCGCAATTGGCTGTAGCCGGGCAGGTTGAGGTCCAGGCGCAGGGCGGCGCTCCCGCGTTTCCAGCGCCACAGGCACAGCAACGCGAGGATCAGACGGGGCAGCAGGCCATAGACCAGCAGCACGCCGACCAGCCAGGCGGCCCAGGCTTGTCGGGCGCTTTCGATATTCAGGGCGGAGTCGCCGCTGGCGCGGATCATCTCGATGGTTGGCACGTTGAAGCCCAGCAACGCGGGCAGGGTGCCGAGGGCCTGGGTGACGGCGACGAAAGTGTCGGCACCGAGAATAGTGGTTTCCCACACGAAGCCGTAGCGACGGGTGGCGAGCAGCGTCAGCAGAATCACCATGGCGCTGAGCAACGCCAGCAACCACAGGCTGTTGACCAGCACTCCGACAGCCCAGCGATTGAGTTTCTGCCGTTGCAGTAGCAGTAACAGTGCTGGTGCGAGTTGGGCGGCTTTGGCATCACGGGCGAATTTTTCGCTGAGCCACAGCCATAGTCGTCCGAGGCTGGCACTGTGTTCACCGGCAAACAGCAGGCCCAACGCCCAACTGATCAGCAGGATCAGGTTCAAGCCAAGCAGGCTGCCCAAGGCCCAGAACACATTTACCGGTGTTAGACCGTTGCCCAGTGCCGCAAACGCCAGCCCCGCGCCGCTGATCACCGCGACAATTGCCAGCAGCACCAGCGCCAGACGCGCACCCTGCAACCAGCGGGTGAGGGCGTTCGTGAGCCCATCGCGTTCGGCCAAGTGCAAGGCGCGCTGCTGGATACGTGTCGGCAGGTCGCCCCCGGCCGTGCGGGCCAGGCGGTTAGCTTCCAGGTCTTCCAGCGGGCCCGCTTGTTCTTCGCGCAGGCGCACGGTTTCTGTCAGCCAGAGTGTGTGCAGTGGAGTCACGCGTAGTCCTGTTGTGTTTGTGAGCCTGGAGCATAACCCCTGGCTCGGGGCTCTGGTATTCTCGTCGCCATGAAAAAAAATCTCCCTTTAAGCTTGATCGCAGCCCTCGGTGAAAACCGTGTGATCGGCGTCGACAACAGCATGCCCTGGCATTTGCCGGGGGATTTCAAATATTTCAAGGCCACCACGCTTGGCAAGCCGATCATCATGGGGCGCAAGACCTGGGACTCCCTCGGTCGACCGCTGCCAGGGCGCTTGAATCTGGTGGTTAGCCGTCAGACCGATCTGGCGCTGGAAGGTGCGGAAGTTTTTCCGTCACTGGAGGCGGCGGTGGAACGCGCTGAGGCATGGGCGCTGGAGCAGGGTGTGGATGAGCTGATGCTGATCGGCGGTGCGCAGTTGTATGCGCAGGGGTTGGAGCAGGCGGATCGCCTGTATTTGACGCGGGTGGCGTTGAGTCCGGAAGGGGATGCTTGGTTTCCGGAGTTTGATGCGGGCCAGTGGAAGCTGGTGTCGAACCGGGAGAATCCAGCGGAAGGCGAAAAGCCGGCGTACAACTTTGAGGTGTGGGAGCGAAACTGACTGTAGGAGCGAGCTTGCTCGCGAAGAACTTGAAGGCGCCGCGTTCATTCAGAATGCCCGCGTCATCGTTGACGTTCTTCGCGAGCAAGCTCGCTCCTACAGGTTATATGCCTTTATGCCTGCGCTAACTCCGCATGCTCATCGGCATTCAACAACGCCTTATCCGTCTGCCCCATGACCTGGCTGGTAATCGCGCCCGCCGTCATCGAACCATTCACGTTCAACGCCGTACGGCCCATGTCGATCAGCGGCTCTACGGAAATCAGCAGCGCCACCAGTGACACAGGCAAGCCCATCGCCGGCAGCACGATCAGCGCGGCGAACGTCGCACCGCCGCCCACGCCGGCAACGCCAGCCGAACTCAAGGTCACAATTGCCACCAGGGTCGCGATCCACAGCGGGTCCAGCGGGTTGATACCCACAGTCGGCGCCACCATCACGGCCAACATCGCAGGGTAAAGCCCCGCGCAACCGTTCTGGCCAATGGTCGCGCCGAACGAGGCGGCAAACCCGGCGATGGACTGTGGAATGCCCAGGCGACGGGTCTGCGCCTCAATGCTCAGCGGGATCGCCGCTGCGCTGGAGCGGCTGGTAAAGGCAAAGGTCAGTACCGGCCACACTTTGCGGAAGAAACGCAGCGGGTTGATCCCGGCCAGGGACAACAGCAGGCCGTGTACCACGAACATCAGGCCCAGGGCCAGGTACGACACCACCACAAAACTGCCGAGCTTGATGATGTCCTGTAGGTTGGAACCGGCCACCACCTTGGTCATCAGCGCCAATACGCCGTAGGGCGTGAGCTTCATCACCAGGCGCACCAGGCGCATCACCCAGGCTTGCAGGGTGTCGATGGCGTTGAGGACTTTCTGGCCTTTTTCCACGTCATCCTTGAGCAGCTGCAGCGCGGCGACGCCCAGGAAAGCGGCGAAAATCACCACGCTGATGATCGACGTCGGCTTGGCCCGGGCCAGGTCGGCGAACGGGTTGGCTGGCACGAACGACAGCAGCAGTTGCGGGATATTCAGGTCGGCGACCTTGCCGGCGTAATCACTCTGGATCACTTGCAGGCGCGCCATTTCCTGGGTGCCGGCCACCAGGCCCTCGGCGGTGAGGCCGAACAGGTTGGTCAGGCCGATACCGATCAGCGCCGCAATCGCGGTGGTGAACAGCAGCGTTCCGATGGTCAGGAAGCTGATCTTGCCCAACGACGAGGCATTGTGCAGTCGGGCAACGGCGCTGAGGATCGAGGCAAATACCAGCGGGATCACGATCATTTGCAGCAGTTGCACATAGCCGTTGCCGACCAGGTCGAACCAGCCGATGGAGGCTTTGAGCACCGGGTTGCCGTCGCCATAGATCGTGTGCAGAACGGTGCCGAATACCACGCCAAGCACGAGGGCGAACAACACCTTCTTGGCGAGGCTCCAGTTAGTGCGACGGGTTTGTGCCAGGCCCAGCAACAGGGCCACGAACACCAGTAAGTTGAGAATCAGGGGCAGATTCATTGAAGCTCCGTTGAGAAGGCAGCCAATCGCGTGAGCCTGCGATTGCGAACCGGAAAGCCTAACAGCTTGAAATATATTGATTTAATACCGATATGGAATGGTGACTGTCGTTTTTGGAATAAGCGTTTGACGCTCAGGCACATGCCGTTGGCGTGATCACGACGCAAGCGGTCGCGCTCGGGCGATAACTGTCACAGGGATTTGTTAGCGTCGGTGTCTTTCACTCAGGGAGAAAACGCATATGAAGCTCGCTTCGAGATTGTTTGCCGCCGCGCTGTGCCTGGGCCTTGCTGGCCAAACCATGGCCGCCACCGAGTTGAAACACTGGCCAGCCCCGGCCGCCAAGCAACTGAACGAAATGATCGCCGCCAACGCCAACAAGGGTAACTTCGCGGTGTTCGACATGGACAACACCAGTTACCGCTACGACCTCGAAGAATCCCTGCTGCCCTACATGGAAAACAAAGGCCTGATCACCCGCGACAGCCTTGATCCATCCCTCAAGCTGATGCCGTTCAAAGACACCGCCGACCATAAGGAAAGTCTGTTCAGTTACTACTATCGCCTCTGCGAAGTGGACGACATGGTCTGCTACCCATGGGTCGCCCAGGTGTTTTCGGGGTTCACCCTCAAGGAACTCAAAGTGCAGGTCGACGAGCTGATGGCCTCCGGCAAGCCCGTGCCAGTCAGCTATTTTGAAGGCGACGCGGTGAAGAAGTCCGAGGTGCAACCGCCCAAAGTCTTCACCGGCCAGGCCGAGCTGTACAACAAGCTGATGGAAAACGGCATCGAGGTGTATGTGATGACCGCCGCCTCGGAAGAACTGGTGCGCATGGTCGCCGCCGATCCGAAGTACGGCTACAACGTCAAACCCGAGAACGTCATCGGCGTGACCACCCTGCTCAAGGACCGCAAGACCGGCGAACTGACCACTGCGCGCAAACAGATCACCGCCGGCAAATATGACGAGAAGGCCAACCTCGGCCTGGAGCTCACCCCGTACCTGTGGACCCCGGCGACTTGGATGGCGGGCAAGCACGCGGCAATCCTCACCTACATCGACGAGTGGAAGAAGCCGGTGTTGGTGGGTGGCGATACCCCGACCAGTGATGGCTACATGCTGTTCCACGATGTGGACGTGGCCAAGGGCGGCGTCCACCTGTGGATCAACCGCAAGGACAAGTACATGACCCAGCTGAACGGCATGATCGCCAAGCACGCGGCGGCGCAGGCCAAGGAAGGGCTGCCGGTGACGGCGGACAAGAACTGGGTGATCGTCAAGCCTGACGAAATCCAGTAGCCCGACGCAACCTTGTAGGAGCCCGGCTTGCCGGCGATGGCGTCAGTGAGATCAATGCAAGACTCAAGGCCGTCATCGCCGGCAAGCCGGCTCCTACAGAGGTCGACAAAATAGATATCAATTGCGAACCAATCTCATCCTCTGCTAGCGTGCGCACTTCCTGAACCCTCCGTTCTTTTCAAGGTAGTGCTGTGTCCTCCTGGAATTCGCAGATCGCGCGCCTGTTCGCGGAGCAGAAGAAAGCCCTCGAAGCCTTCGTCACCCGCCGCACCGGCAGTGCCCAGGTGGCCGCCGACCTGACTCAGGAATCGTTCCTGCGCCTGGCCCGCCTGGATTCTGGCGAGAAGATCGACAACCTCCCCGCGTTCCTCTTCACCATCGCCAGCAACCTGGTACGCGATCACCAGCGCCAGGCCATCCGCCGCGAGCGCCTGGACGCCGGCGAGCCCAGCGAAGAACTGCCGTGCACCAACCCAGGTGCCGACGAGCAATTGGTCGCCTATCAGCAGGAGCAACTGATGCAGGACGCTATCCTGGCGTTGCCCGAGGCGACTCGGCAGATCTTCCTGCTCTATCATGTCGATGAACTTTCCTACCGCGAGATTGGCGAACGTCTGTCGATCACCCCGCGCAGCGTGGAATACCAATTGCGTCGCGCCTTGATTGAATGCCGCGCCTATATCAAGACGCGGCTCGCCAGCGACACACAAGGACGTCGGTCATGACCGCCACACCCACTGCCGACGAATTGTTCGAAGAAGCGTCTGGCTGGTATTTCCGCCTACAGGCCGAAGATGTCACGGCCGCCGAAATGGACGCCTTTGCCGCCTGGCTTGGGCAGGGCCAGCCACAGGATGACGCTTGGCAGGAAGTGCAGGCCATGCTCGGCGGTTTGCGTGAACCGGCGCGGGTGCTCCGCCGCGCCGAACAGGCTGCCTGGCGCCAACCTGCGCGCCGTTGGGCATATGCCGCTGCCATATTGCTGGCAGTGGGCCTGACCGTGCAAAACACCCCCTGGCTCGACCGCCTGCGCGCGGACTACGCCACCCGCACCGGCGAATCGCGCACTGTCGAACTGGCCGACGGCTCCCAGTTGCAACTCAACACTGACAGCGCGATTCAAGTGCGCATGAGCGGCGGTGAACGTCACATTCGTCTGCTGCGTGGTGAAGGGTTTTTCAGCGTGACCAAGGACCCGGCACGACCTTTCGTGGTGCAGTCCGGCGATGGCTGGGTGAAGGTGGTCGGCACCCAATTCAGCGTGGCGCGCCGTGATGCGCAGACTCGGGTGCAGGTGGCTCAGGGCAAGGTGCAGGTCAGTGCGGGCAGTGGTGATCCGGTCTTCCTGGAGCCAGGCCGGGCGGTGGAGTATCAGGACCAGCACCTCGCAGAGGTACACGGCTTCGACCCGGCCAGCGGTTTCGCCTGGCGCCACCGGCAACTGGTGTTCCGCCAGCAGCCCCTGTCGGAAGTGGTCACCGAGTTGAATCGCTATTGGCCCGGCAAAACCCTGGTGCTGGGCGATGCGCTGCGCAATCGCGTGGTGTCCGGCGTGTTCGAGATCGACAAACCCGACGCCGTGATCAAGGCGCTGGAATACACCCTCAACCTGCACGCCGAGCACTACACCCCGTATTTGCTGGTGTTGCGCGAGGGCAAAGCGTCCTGACGACAACTTTTTCAAAATAGTTTCAGGGTTTCTCCGTAAGCCATCGTCCTTGATCACTGAGGCGCAAATAGTAAGCACTCTCAAGTAGTGCGGCGCCGATCACCGACTTTTTTGCACCGGGGAGCACCATCCATGGCACACCGATTCGCCGCACGGCCTTTGCTGGCACTGGCCATTTCCTTGGCCTGCGGCACTGCACCGCTGTACTTGCAGGCCGCTGAGACCACTCAGGCACAGGCCTACCGTTTTGATATTCCGGGGCAGAGCCTGGACGGTGCGCTGGCAGCGTTTTCGGCGGTGACACGGGTGCAGGTGTTGGTGTCGGGGGAGTTGACTCAAGGTGTTGTGTCACCGGGCGTGAAGGGCAGCTGGGGGCAACGTGAAGCCTTGGGCCAACTGCTGGGCGGCACGGGGTTGAGCGCAGCATTTATCAACGCGGATACCGTCACCCTGGAAAAGCGCGTGGACACAGGCGGTGCCCTTGAAGTCGGCGCCACCACCATCAGCGCCGAACGCCTGGGCACCATCACCGAAGGTACCGGTTCCTACACCACGGGCGCTGTGACCCTGGGCAAGGGTGAGCAGAAACTCAAGGACATCCCGCAGTCGGTCAGCGTTATGACCCGCAAGCAGATGGACGACCAGAACACCACCAAACTCTCCGAAGTGGTCAAGCGCACGCCCGGGCTGACGGCGACCAAATCTCCCGGCCCTGGCATGTTCATCTTCTCCCGTGGCTTTGAAATAGGCACCCTGCAATACGATGGCGTAGGTATCCCGCGTAACACCTACACGCTGGGCAGCTACCTCACGGAAAACATGGCGATCTATGACCGCGTTGAAACTCTGCGCGGCCCGGCCGCCTTGCTGCAAGGCGCGAACAGCCCCGGCGGCACTATGAACCTGGTGCGCAAGCGCGGCCAGCAGGCGCCGACCGTGACCATCACCGCCAAGGCCGGCTCATGGGACCA
Source organism: Pseudomonas reactans (assembly GCF_013387025.1). Lineage (NCBI taxonomy): Bacteria > Pseudomonadati > Pseudomonadota > Gammaproteobacteria > Pseudomonadales > Pseudomonadaceae > Pseudomonas > Pseudomonas reactans. The sequence goes on from NZ_JACAQP010000014.1 coordinate 55,582, forward strand.
CTACGGCACCCAAGTCGATGCCGGCGGCCCGCTCAACCCGGAAGGCACGTTGCGCGGCCGGTTTGTGGCGGATTACGACACCACCAACTCCTTCGTCGACTACGCGGGGGGCTGGAACCAGACCGTCTATGGCGCCGTCGACTACGACTTCACGCCAGACACTACCGTGGGCGTGGGCATCAGCAACCAGAAAGGCCACTCACGCCCCAACTTCATGTCGTTGCCCCGCTACGCCAATGGCAGCGATATCGGCCTGCCACGTTCGACCTTTGTCGGCGCCAGCTGGAACCGTGCCGTCAACAACCAGACTCAGGTGTTCGCCGACCTGGAGCATCGTTTCAACGATGACTGGAAAGTGAAGGCTGCGCTGGTGGCAATGGACGAACACAACGACGCGACCTACCAGGCGACGTGGGATACCGTCCCCAATCCCGGCGACACGGGCAATGTGCGCTACATCGACTGGGTGACCGACTTCAATACCAAAAGCCGCGGCGCGGATGTGTATGTCAACGGCAAGTTCGACGGCCTGGGGTTCCAACAGGAAATGGTCCTTGGCGCCAACTATTCCAAACTCACCACCGACGACCAGTGGGCGCGGGCGGCAACGAATGGCGCGGATATTTTCAACATCGACCACAACCGTGTGCAGCGCGACAAATACCAGTTGTTTCAGGCCGGGAACGCCTCGAAGAGCTGGTATGACATTCGCCAGAAAGGCATCTACGGCACCTGGCGCGTCAAGGTGCTGGACCCGCTGACGCTGATCCTCGGCGCGCGCACCAGTTGGTACGAGTACTCCTACATCGGTCAGGCTGGTCGCCAGGGCGTATACGGCGCCGCCGAGGATAGCACCACGCAAACATCCGGCAAGGTCACCCCGTATGCTGGCCTGGTCTATGCCCTGAACGATCAATGGTCGGCCTACGCCAGCTACGCCGATGCGTTCGAGCCGCAAACCAACCTGACCACCTCCGGCTCGCTGCTCAAGCCTATCGAGGGCAAGAACTACGAGCTGGGCATCAAGGGTGAACTGGCCGATGGTCGCCTCAACACCTCGTTTGCGATCTTCCGCTATGACCAGGAAAACCGTGCAGTCCAGGACCTGCAAGGGCCGATGAACTGCAATGGTTGGTACTGCTCGGTGGCGTCGGGCAAGGTCCGCAGCCAGGGCTTTGAAGCTACATTGGGCGGTGAAGTGCTGCCGGGTCTGCAACTGGTCTCCAGCTATACCTACAACACCACCAAGTTCCTCAAGGACGACACCTACGAAGGCAAGGTCTTCAGCACCTGGACGCCCAAGCACCTGCTCAAGGTGTGGGGCGACTACCAGTTGCCAGGGGACTGGCAGAAGGTCAGCGTCGGCGCTGGCGTGACGGCGCAAAGCAGCACCGTCGCCTACGATCGCACCTTCAGCGTGCCGGGCAATGCACTCTGGGATTCGCGGGTGGCCTACAAGATCAACCAGGAATTCACCGTCGCGGCGAACCTGAACAATATGTTCGACAAGAAGTACTACATCCCGGCTTACAACGCGAACTGGGGCAGCAACTACTATGGCGACCCGCGCAATGTGATGTTCACCATGACCTACACGCCGCAGTTCTGAGTGCAACCGGAATAAAAATGCCCCGCACGTGGCGGGGCATTTTCATAGGCTCAAACAACCCACGCTATCGCGCGTCACTTCACCGATTTCAGATGCCAGTTCCATTGCGCAACCAACGCGTTCTCACGCAATTTGATAAACAGCCCATAGTCGCTCAGATAGGCTGCCTGATAAGTCCAACCTTTCATCTGAACGCAGTCGAGTACCTGAGCTTGCCCCTTCAGGTCCGGGGTCAGGGTGGCAGCCGGGATTTCCCGAGCGACCTTGCAGGTCACGGTTCTTGGTTCACTGGTCTCTGACGAAGGACTGCCATCGGGGTTGATGGATTTTGACCATGTCTGGGTGTAGCTCACCTCACTGGCGAGGGGCAAGTTACGCCAATCGCCTTGAAAGCTCAGGCCAACCAAGAGACGGGTCTTCACCTTGTCACTGCCGGTTTTGCGGTCGAGACCTTGGCTGTCCAGATCAAACAGGCCTTGGAAGGTCAGCTCCTGGTTAAAGCCGAGTGCCGAGTCGCGCGTTTGTACCAGCGTCTGGCCGGATGCGTTGTCGACACTGATAAATGCCTGTTTGGTCTGGTCGCCCACTCGGGTGTTGTTGAAGAGCACGGCGTCATAGTCATACGCCAGCTCGCTCAGGGTTCGGGTTGGCGCAGGCAGGCCGAGCGCTCGGATGGCCGCCAACACGGCCGGGTTGGCATTGGTTGCGCTGGCAACGGGTGGCAATGGCTGGCGCGCCTTGAAAGCGGGTAAATGGGTCAGCTCCACCGGCGCCTGGCACAGAGCCTTGAAGAACTGGGCATGTTCGCCGGAAGCTTGATCCAAGGCTTGCGGCTTGAATTGTCGACGGATTTCGCCGTTGATCATCTGGCGCGTTTCATCAAGGTTGAACTGGCTCATCAACGTAATGGTGCGTTGTGTGCAATCCAGCGTCAGCCGCTCCTGCCGTTGAGTAAACAACGATGCATTCTTGGCGACCTGATAGTGCAGGTAATCCTGGGCGGCCCAGGCGGATATCTGACTGCCTTGGCGCTGCACGCTGTTACGGTCGATCAGCAGCCAGCCCTGATCGGCAGAGGTTTGCAGCATCCGCCAGTCGGGGACGGGGCGTGCCTTGCATACGCTCTGCAATTGAGCGCTTTGCTGCAGTTGTTGGGCCTGTACCGTCGGCAGGTCGACGCCTGTTGCTGGTGAGGGAGTAAATGCCCGCAGGCCCGAGCGCGTGGGGTAGAACATTCTTCCAGGGCCTTGTGTGCAATAGGCGTCGAACTGCACAGAGATCGGGTTTTGCTGCAAATCGACGGAGTACGCGACCCTGTCGCCGTTGCGCAGGATGGTGTAGTCGAGCGCCGGCAGTGTCATGGCTTCGTTGAAGAGTGCCAGGCCTGGGTCCACCTGAGGCTTTTGCAGCGAGCTGCAACCGGCCAACGCCAATAGGGAAAGCGCCCATGCAGCCGGGTGTAGAGCGATAGAGCGGGCATCCATGCGGGTAAGTTCCTTGAGAATACAGTTGCGCCTGTTATCGGCCGGCGTATGAAAAACTACAGCGTCAGAACGCCAGGCAAAAAAATGCCCCGCACATGGCGGGGCATTTTTATGGGCGCAGCTTACAGACCGTCAAGCATCGCCTTGTTACGCACAGCACCTTTGTCGGCACTGGTGGCCAGCAGGGCGTAAGCCTTCAACGCAGTGGTGACTTTGCGCGGACGCTTTTCCACCGGTTTCCAACCCTTCTTGTCCTGCTCAACCCGGCGTGCCGCCAGTTCTTCGTCGCTGATCAACAGGTTGATCGAACGGTTCGGAATGTCGATCAGCACCTTGTCGCCATCCTGCACCAGGCCAATCGCGCCACCGGCTGCGGCTTCTGGCGAAGCGTGGCCGATTGACAGGCCCGAGGTGCCGCCGGAGAAACGGCCGTCGGTCAGCAAGGCACAGGCTTTGCCCAGGCCCTTGGATTTCAGGTAGGACGTCGGGTACAGCATCTCCTGCATACCCGGGCCGCCTTTCGGGCCTTCGTAGCGGATGATCACGATGTCGCCTTCCTTCACTTCGTCGGCGAGGATGCCGCGAACCGAGCTGTCCTGGCTTTCGTAGATCTTGGCGCGGCCTTCGAAGACGTGGATGGATTCATCCACACCGGCGGTTTTCACCACGCAGCCGTCGAGGGCGATGTTGCCGTACAGCACGGCCAGGCCGCCTTCTTGCGAGTAGGCGTGCTCGACACTGCGGATGCAGCCGTTTTCACGGTCGTCGTCCAGGGTGTCCCAACGGGTCGACTGGCTGAACGCGGTTTGCGTCGGGATACCGGCCGGGCCAGCCTTGAAGAAGGTGTGCACGGCTTCGTCGTCCGTCTGGGTGATGTCCCACTTGGCGATGCCTTCGGCGATGGACTTGCTGTGCACGGTCGGCAGGTCGGTGTGTAGCAGGCCGCCACGGGCCAGCGAGCCGAGGATCGAGAAGATCCCGCCGGCGCGGTGCACGTCTTCCATGTGGTACTTCTGGATGTTCGGTGCGACTTTGCACAGTTGCGGCACGTGGCGGGACAGGCGGTCGATGTCGCGCAGGTCGAAATCGATCTCGGCTTCCTGGGCGGCGGCCAGCAAGTGCAGGATGGTGTTGGTGGAACCGCCCATGGCGATGTCCAGGGTCATGGCGTTCTCGAACGCCTTGAAGTTGGCGATGTTGCGCGGCAACACCGACTCATCGTTGTCGTGGTAGTAGCGTTTGCACAGTTCGACGATGGTGCGGCCGGCCTGCAGGAACAGCTGTTCACGGTCGCTGTGGGTGGCGAGGGTGGAACCGTTGCCCGGCAAGGCCAGGCCCAGGGCTTCCACCAGGCAGTTCATCGAGTTGGCGGTAAACATGCCGGAGCACGAACCGCAGGTTGGGCAAGCGCTGCGCTCGTATTCCGCGACCTTCTCGTCAGAAGCGCTGGAATCGGCGGCGATGACCATGGCGTCCACCAGGTCGAGGCCGTGGGAGGCGAGCTTGGTCTTGCCGGCTTCCATCGGGCCGCCGGACACGAAGATCACCGGGATGTTCAGGCGCAGGGACGCCATCAGCATACCGGGGGTGATCTTGTCGCAGTTGGAGATGCAGACGATGGCGTCGGCGCAGTGGGCGTTAACCATGTATTCCACGGAGTCGGCGATGATCTCGCGGCTCGGCAGGGAATACAGCATGCCGTCATGGCCCATGGCGATGCCGTCATCCACGGCAATGGTGTTGAATTCCTTGGCGACACCGCCAGCGCGTTCGATCTCGCGGGCGACCAGTTGGCCCAGGTCCTTGAGGTGGACGTGGCCCGGTACGAATTGGGTGAACGAGTTGGCAATCGCGATGATCGGCTTCTTGAAATCGTCATCTTTCATCCCCGTGGCACGCCACAGTGCGCGCGCGCCGGCCATGTTGCGGCCGTGGGTGGATGTTTTCGAGCGGTAATCTGGCATGGAGCACTCCGGGCGGCTAATCGGTATCAAAGGGGAGTGAGCTTCTATTGACGTCTGGAACACCCGAAAAATGGCCGTGTGTCCGGAAGTTGCCACTCGCGTCGCGGGATCGCCGCTTGCTTGGGCCTCGAGCTCATAAACCCGCCGGGGGATGACTGGCGATGAATAAGGCCGATTCTACACCGCTGGCGCCTGGAGGGAATGGCCGAAACCGTGAAGATAACCGCTACGGGACGTGCGGGTGGCGCCGCGCCCATGTGTTCAAGACCAAGGCGATGATGCTCAGGATCAGAAAGCACAGACCCAGCGCCGTGCTCAGGTGGTGGGCAAAGGTGCTGATGAAGGCACTGATAAGACCACCGGCAATGAATAACTCCGCAGCAACGGCTGAAGCCGCCGTACCAGCGTTGTCTGGAAACAAGCTCATGGCCTTGGAGTTGGAAATAGGTCGGGTGATGGTGGTGCCTGCGGTGCAGAGCAGCATGGGCATCAGCACGGTCAGTGTTGAAAGGCCGAACTGATAGGCCAGGAACAGCATGACCACGCCCGAGATTGCGATCAGCACCAGCCCGATGGCCATCTGGGTCGCAGCCGGTAGCCGTTTGTGCAGGAAGCCTGCACTGACGCCACCCAATACGTAAGCGGCGCCGTAGAGAAGCAGGGTCAAGGAATATTCATGGGGCGACAGCTGCAGTTGGTCCATGAAAATCAGCGGTGAAACCACGATGAACGAGAAGTGGCAGGAGAAGGTAATCGCGGAGATCGTGGCATAGCTGGCGAAGTGGCGGTTGGCGAAGACCTTGGCGTAGGCCTTGAACAGGCTCTGGTGGCTCGGTGCCGCTTGAGGCACACCGCCGTGGAGCAGTCGATGGGCCATGATCAAGGTGACTGCACAAAGCGCTATAAACACATAGAAGCTGGCTTGCCATCCTCCGTGCAGTTGCAGCCAGGCGCCCATCAGTGGGGAAATCGAAATGAAGATGCCCCCGGCCGTGACCATTGCGATCCGCAGCCGCTCCTGTTCTCTGCCGAAGAAAAGGTCTTGCACCAGCGCTTGGGACAGTATGAAACCACCACAACCTATGGCTTGAATGACGCGAAAGAACAGGAATTGAGGCGTGTTTGTAGCCGTCAGACACCCGGCCGCGCCCATGATTGCAACGGCCATGCTGGCCAGCAGCAGCTTCTTGCGGCCGATCCTGTCGGACAGTGGGCCGATCAACAGCATGGAGCAGGAAAAGCCAATGGCGAACAGGCTGACTGAGCGGGCGATCTGGGTGGTTGAGGTGGAGAAGTGTTCCGCCAGGGCGGGAAAGGAAGGCAGCACGACGTCAAGCGGGAAGACGCTCAACAGCGTCATGGTCATCAGCCAGAAAACAATGAAGGGTTTTTCAGCGTGTGTGATTTCCGTTGACATGGGCGAGCCTCGATTCCGTGAGGCGGTCGAGGATCAAGTTTATGTAAGGGAAAGTCAAAGACTGGAGAGGTACGAAGCTTCTTAAAAGCCTGTAGGAGCCCTAAAGCGCCTACAGGCCAACGGCATCAGCTGTTTGGCAGCAACCGGCAAGTAATGCTTTTGATGTAACGGGTCTCGGCAATCGCCGGGTGCACCGGATGATCCGGACCCTGACCGCCACGCTCCAGCATCTGGATATTGCGATCCAAATGACGTGCGCTGGTCAGCAGGATGTTCTGCAGGTCATCTTCCGGCAAGTGCATGGAGCACGACGCGCTGACCAGGATGCCGTCCTTGCTGAGCAGGCGCATGGCCTGTTCGTTCAGGCGGCGATAGGCGCCTTCGCCGTTTTTCATGTCTTTCTTGCGCTTGATGAAGGCCGGTGGGTCGGCGACGATCACGTCGAAGCGCTCTTCGCTGGCTTTCAGTTCTTTCAAGGCTTCAAACACGTCGCCTTCGATGCAGGTCATTTTCTCGGCAAAGCCGTTCAGTGCGGCATTGCGCTCCACGCCGTCGAGGGCGAAGGCGGAGGCGTCGACGCAGAACACTTCACTGGCGCCGAAGGCCGCAGCTTGCACGCCCCAGCCGCCGATGTAGCTGTACAGGTCGAGCACGCGCTTGCCTTTGGCATACGGGGCCAGGCGTGCGCGGTTCATGCGGTGGTCGTAGAACCAGCCGGTTTTCTGGCCCTGGATCACCGGGGCTTCGAATTTCACGCCGTTTTCTTCCAGCGCAACCCACTCCGGCACCAGGCCGAACACGGTTTCGACGTAGCGGTTGAGGCCTTCGGCGTCGCGCGCGGCGGAGTCGTTCTTGAACAGGATGCCGCTTGGCTTGAGCACTTGGGTCAGTGCAGCAATCACGTCTTCTTTATGCGCTTCCATGGTCGCCGAGGCGATCTGCACCACCAGGATGTCGCCGAAACGGTCGACCACCAGGCCTGGCAACAGGTCGGAATCACCGTAGACCAGGCGGTAGAACGGCTTGTCGAACAGGCGATCACGCAGGGACAGGGCGACGTTCAGGCGGTGCACCAGCAGCGACTTGTCCAGTGGCAACTTGATGTCGCGCGACAGCAGGCGGGCGCAAATCAGGTTGTTCGGGCTCATGGCCACGATGCCCAGGGTCTTGCCGCCGGCCGCTTCCAGGATAGCCTGGTCGCCTGCCTGGAAGCCGTGGAGTGGGGTGGCGGCCACGTCGATTTCGTTGCTGTAGACCCACAGGTGGCCGTTGCGCAAACGACGATCGGCGTTGGCTTTGAGACGCAGGCTTGGCAGGGACATGACGTCGCTCCGGAAAAAAGAGCGGGAGTATACCTTGTTGTGTAGGAAATGGCCGGGTAGCCGGATGTGCGGGAAGGTGTCGGCACGCGGCGGATAAGGGTTAGAATCCCCGCCTAGCCCAGAGTGTGTACTTATGTCCCAAGAGCTTTCCTCCGAACAGATCCAGCAGGCCCTGCAAGGCATCAGCGTGCCGCCCCAACCGCAAATCATGGTGGATTTGCAGATGGAGCAGTACATGCCCGACCCGGACCTGGAAGTGATCGCGCGGCTGATCGCCCAGGACCCTGGCCTGTCCGGCGCATTGCTGAAGATCGTCAACTCGTCGTACTTCGGCCTGAGCAACAAGATCGCCTCGATCCAGCGCGCGGTGAACCTGCTGGGCAGTCGTTCGATCATCAACCTGATCAACGCGCTGTCGATCAAGGGCGAAATGAGCGACGACACCATCGTCACCCTCAACCGCTTCTGGGATACCGCCCAGGATGTGGCGATGACCTGCCTCACCCTGGCCAAGCGCACCGGCGCCCAAGCGGTGGACGAAGCCTACGCCCTGGGCCTGTTCCACGATTGCGGCGTGCCACTGATGCTCAAGCGTTTCCCCAACTACATGTCGGTGCTGGAGCAGGCTTATGCCAATGCCGGCCCCGACTGCCGCGTGGTCGACACCGAGAACAACGCGTTCAACACCAACCACGCCGTGGTCGGTTACTACACCGCCAAATCCTGGCGCCTGCCGGAACATGTGACCGATGCCATCGCCAACCACCACAACGCCCTGGCGGTGTTCAGCGATGAGTCGTCGCGCAATTCGCAACTGAAAAACCTGCTGGCGATCCTGAAGATGGCCGAGCACATCTGCTCGTCCTATCGCGTGCTGGGCAACCAGGCGGTGGACCATGAGTGGAATGCCATCGGCCATCTGGTGCTGGACTACGTGGGCCTGTCGGACTACGACTTCGAAAGCATGAAGTTGTCGATCCGCGAGCTGGGCGCCCACTGACCCTTCCTTCAAGAGGTACACATGCCCGAGTTACCCGAAGTCGAAACCACCCGACGCGGCATCGCGCCACACCTGGAAGGCCAGCGGGTCAGCCGCGTGGTGGTGCGTGAACGACGCCTGCGCTGGCCGATCCCGGAAGACCTCGATGTGCGCCTGTCCGGGCAGCGGATCGTACTGGTGGAACGACGGGCCAAGTACCTGCTGATCAATGCCGAAGTGGGCACCTTGATCAGCCACCTGGGCATGTCGGGCAACTTGCGCCTGGTGGAAGTCGGCATGCCAGCGGCCAAGCATGAGCATGTGGATATCGAGTTGGAGTCGGGCCTGGCCCTGCGTTATACCGACCCCCGGCGTTTCGGCGCGATGCTCTGGAGCCAGGACCCGCACAACCATGAACTGCTGATCCGCTTGGGACCGGAGCCGCTGACGGATCTGTTTGATGGCGAGCGCTTGTTCCAGTTGTCCCGTGGCCGTTCGATGGCGGTGAAGCCGTTCATCATGGACAACGCGGTGGTGGTGGGCGTGGGCAATATCTACGCGACGGAAGCGCTGTTTGCGGCGGGGATCGACCCGCGTCGCGAGGCGGGCGGCATTTCGCGGGCGCGTTACTTGAAGCTGGCGATCGAGATCAAGCGCGTGCTGGCGGCTGCCATCGAGCGCGGTGGCACCACGCTGCGCGACTTTATCGGCGGCGACGGGCAACCGGGGTATTTCCAGCAGGAACTGTTCGTCTATGGCCGGGGCGGCGAGGCGTGCAAGGTCTGCGGGAGCGAATTGCGCAATGTGGTGCTGGGGCAGCGCGCGAGCGTGTTTTGCCCCAAGTGCCAGTCTTAGGCTTTACCGGTAATCAACCGGTACTTGGCCATCAACTGCTCTTGCGTCTCCGGATGGGCTTCATCCAGCGGGATGCAATCCACCGGGCACACTTGCTGGCACTGAGGCTCGTCGTAGTGGCCGACGCACTGGGTGCACAGGTTGGGGTCGATCACGTAGATCTCTTCGCCCTGGGAAATTGCGGCGTTCGGGCACTCGGGTTCGCAGACGTCGCAGTTGATGCAATCGTCGGTGATGATCAGGGACATGGAAACTCCTGCCAGGGCTATCAGCCAAGGCATCTGAAAACTAATGCGCGCAATTGTGCCGCATTGGCGCCCGCAGTGCGAGTGCACATGACCTATGGCCAGCCGCCATTTATCCGTCGCAGGTAACTTGTGGCGAGCGGGCTTGTCCCGCGTTGGGCTGCGAAGCGGCCCCAGTAAAGGCACCACGTAGTTTCAGGCAGAAACCTCATCGCCGGGTTTCAGGGCTGCTTCGCAGCCCAACGCGGGACAAGCCCGCTCGCCACAGAAAGCCCTTCAGCAAAATTACTTCTTGAAGCGCAGCGTCAGCGCATCTGCCACAGCCGGATGCACGAACTTGGTGATATCCCCGCCCAAAGCGGCGATTTCACGGACCAACGTCGAGGAAATGAACGAATAACGTTCCGACGGCGTGAGAAACAGGCTTTCCACGTCCGGCGCCAGTTGGCGGTTCATGTTGGCCAACTGGAATTCGTATTCGAAGTCCGACACCGCACGCAGGCCGCGCAGGAACACATTGGCGTTCTGCTCTTTGGCGAAATGCGCCAGCAGCGTCGAAAAGCCCACCACTTCGACGTTGGGCAGGTGCTTGGTGACCTCACGCGCCAGTTCCACGCGCTGTTCCAGGGGAAACAGCGGGTTTTTCTTGGGGCTGGCTGCGACCGCGATGATCACATGGTCGAACAAGCGTGAGGCACGTTCGACCAGATCGCCATGGCCTTTGGTAATCGGGTCGAAGGTTCCTGGGTACAACACTCGGTTCATCGCGTCGTCCTGGCGGAGTCCGTTGGGGAACCGGATGGTATCGCAGCCATCCCGGTCGGCCAAGTCGACTTATGTAGATACATACCGCTAATCGCGCGTTTTTTCATGCCGTTTTCAGACGTTCGGCCAAAGCTGTCGCCAGTTGGGCAGTTAAACCGTACACCGATAATTGTGGGTTGGCCCCAATGCTGGTGGGGAATAAAGACCCGTCGTGGATCGACAGGTTGCGCAATTGGTGGTGGCGACCGAGGCTGTCGGCCACTGCATTTTTCGGATCCTCACCCATGGCACAACCGCCCATCACATGGGCGCTGCCCAGACAGGTGCGGTGCAATTCCAGGTTGAGCTCCTCGATCATCGTTCGGGCTTCGCCCAGTGTTTTCACGTAGCGCGCATCGTGATGCAGCGGCTTGACCGACTTGGCGCCCGCGGCGAACTGGATCTCGGCCATGCTGTGGAACGCGCGGCGCAATCCATCCCAGGCGTAGTCCGAGACTTGATAGTCGAGCACCGGCGTACCATCACCGCGCAACTCCACGCCGCCGCCGGGGCTGTCGGGGTGGAAACCATCGCGCAGCAGCGCCAGCATCGCGTGGGTATTGGGCAATTGGCTCATGTCCAGGGCGTTCTGGGTGCCATAACCACCAAGCAACGTACTGGCTAGCGCAGGATGTAAGGGCGGTGCCTCCAGCTTGTAGGACATTTTGCCGGTGGTGCCGTCCTGCCACTGGAAATGGTCGGAATAGATCGATTGCGGCGCACCGTAGAACGGGTTGATCACCTCATCGAACAACCCGGCGGAGAAATTCACCAGGTGCAGGAAGGTGCGTTTGCCCAACCGTTTGTGCGGGTCGGGCGCATCCGAACGCATCAGCAGCGCCGGACTGTTGATGCCGCCGCCGGAGAGCACATAGTGCTTGGCCTTCACTGTGATTTTGCGGCCAGTCGGCGCCACGCACAGGTTATCCATGGCCACGCATTCCAGGCTGCTGATCGTGTCGCCGCTGTAGATGAGGCGTTCGGTGCGGGCCAGGTAGAGCAGTTCGCCGCCTTTTTCCAAGGTGGACGGAATTGTGGTCACCAGCATCGATTGCTTGGCATTGACCGGGCAGCCCATGCCGCAATACCCCAGGTTGAAGCAGCCGCGCACATTGCGTGGGATCACGTGCCAGCTATAACCGAGCTTTTCGCAGCCTTTGCGGATCACGTCGTTGTTGGGGTTGGGCGGCAGGGCCCAGGGCGCGATACCCAAGCGCTGCTCCATCTTTTCGAACCACGGTGCCATTTCGGCGCTGCTGTGGCCCTTCACCGCGTATTCGCTGGCCCAGTGGCTGAGGGTGGCGTCCGGCGTACGGAAGCTCGACGTCCAGTTGATCAGCGTCGTGCCGCCCACTGCACGGCCCTGCAGGATGGTGATCGCGCCATCCTTGCTCATGCGGCCGATGCCCTCCTGATACAGGCTGGTGTAGGCCTCGTCTTCCAACAGCTTGAAGTCGTTGCTGGTCTTGAGCGGGCCTTCTTCGATCAGCAGCACCTTGTAGCCGGCGGCGCTTAGGATTTCGGCGGTGGTGCCGCCACCGGCACCGCTGCCGATGATCGCCACATCGGCTTCCAGGGTCAGGTCGTTGTCGAGGGCGGCGCCATTGTGGGTTTTCCAGCCACGGGCCATGCCGTCGCGGAACAGGTCGGGTACGGGCATAGGAGTGCACTCTTATTTTTGTACGAAGTTGTGGTCGATGTGGGAGCGGGCTTGCTCGCGAATGCAGAGTGTCAGTCGATAAAGGTGTGGCTGATCCACCGCTTTCGCGAGCAAGCCCGCTCCCACATTTTTGATCGGGTTATCAAGGCTAGATCTTCGGCGGGCCGGGGTAGCCGCAATGGGCCCAGGACGCCGGCTGGAAGTACCAGGCCATGATCACCAGCTTGAGCAGCGAGCCCTGGCCCATGCGCAGCAGGTTGAGGTAGCTGTTTTCCCAGCGGTGCAGAAAGTTGCGGATTTGCTCGCCGCTGGCGTTTTCCCAACTGCCCCAGATCCCGGTCAGCGGGCCACGGGTGATGCCCATGCCCAACACGTCGAACAGTTGCTGGGTGAGCTTGAACATCTCCGGCGACAGGCGTTGCAGGCTGAAGTCGAGTTTCTTGAGGGTGTTCTCAATCCCGCTGGCGACCTCCTGGGCACTGGCCACACCTTCCAGCAGCACCGGGATCACGGCGCGCAGGAACGGCAGATCACTGCTACGCAACATCACGAAACCGCTGGCCGGCGTGCTGCTGGAGCAACCGCTGAGGCTCGCGCCCAGCCCGGCGGTAGCCAGGAAGGCGCTGGCACACAGGCCGATTTTCAGGACGCCGCGCCGCGACAGCGCGGGTGTTTCAGTCAGGCTAGGGTTCATTGTTATTGTTATCCCGTGGGTGGCGGTTTCAGCGGACGAACAGCTTCTGGATCAATTTCTGGATCGATTTGCCGTAGGGCGGGTAGATCAACTTCGCCGCGTTCAGGCGCTGTTTCACCAGCACGCCCTTGGCTTTGCTGAACGTGAGGAATCCTTCGTGGCCGTGGTAGTGGCCCATGCCCGAGGGGCCGATGCCGCCGAACGGCATGTCGTCCTGGGCGACATGCAGCAGGGTGTCGTTCAGGCACACCCCGCCGGAATGGGTTTCGTGGAGCACACGATCCTGCTCGCCCTTGTTGTAGCCGAAGTAATACAGGGCCAGTGGGCGAGGGCGTTGATTGATGTAGGCAAAGGCTTGGTCGATGCCGCGATAGGGCACGATCGGCAGCACCGGGCCGAAGATTTCGTCCTGCATCACGGTCATGTCATCGCTGACATTCAACAACAGGCTATGGGCCATGCGCCGCGCCTGGCCTTGGTCGTACAGCGGAATCAGGGTGGCGCCTTTGTCGGTGGCGTCCTTGACGTAGGCGTTGAGCCGGGCCAGTTGTCGTTCGTTGATGATCGCCGTGTAGTCCGGGTTGTCGACCAGGGTCGGATAGAACCCGCGAACGGCCTGGGTGTAGGCCTCCACGAAACCCTCGACGCGATCTTCCGGCACCAACACGTAATCCGGTGCCACGCAGGTTTGCCCAGCGTTCAGCGCTTTGCCGAAGGCGATGCGTTCGGCGGCGTCCTTGAGCGGCACATCGGCGGACACGATGGCCGGCGACTTGCCACCCAATTCCAGGGTGACCGGCGTCAGGTGTTCGGCCGCCGCACGCATCACGTGCTTGCCAATGCTGGTGGCGCCGGTAAACAGCAGGTGGTCGAAGGGCAGCTTGGAGAAGGCCATGCCGACTTCGGCCTCACCCAGCACCACGCACACCAGGTCCTCGGGGAAGATCTTCGCCAGCAGCGCCTTGAGCAACTCGCCGGTAGCGGGTGTCGACTCGCTGAGCTTGAGCATCACCCGATTGCCCGCCGCCAATGCGCCGACCAGCGGGCCGATGGCCAGGTACAGCGGGTAATTCCAGGGCACGATCACGCCGACCACGCCCAAGGGTTGATAAATGACTTTGGCTGACGCGGGCTGGAAGGCAATGCCTACGGCACGGCGGGAAGGTTTCATCCAGCCTTTGAGGTGTTTGCTGGCGTAATGAATGCCATGCAGGCTGGGCATCAGTTCGGCGAACAGGGTTTCATCGGCGCTGCGATGACTGAAATCCTGGCTGATCGCGTTGATCAGCGCCTGGCGCTCGTCGCTGAGCAGGTCGCGCAGGGCCTTGAGCCATTGCTGGCGTTGTGCGGCCGGGGGCATCGGGTTGGCGGCGTAGGCACGGCGTTGGGTGTCGAACAGGTCCTGGAGCTGATCCAGCATCTGGGAATCTTGCAGATAGGCAACGTTGGCAGACATGGCGGCGTTCCCGATTGTTATAGGTCTGCCTGGATTTTTAGAGTCATTGCTCTAAATTGTCAAATGTCATTACGCAGATGCGGATTTATCCCTGCAAGATTAGGCCGTAAGATGCCCCATCACGTGTACAGAAGCTGATCCCCTATGGCACCACGAGTAAAGACCAGCGAGCGCATTGTGCAAACCAGCCTGGAGCTTTTTAACCAGCAGGGCGAACGCAGTGTGAGCACCAACCACATCGCCGCCCATATGGAAATTTCGCCGGGCAACCTGTATTACCACTTCCCCAACAAGCAGGCGATCATCGCCGTGCTGTTTCGCGAATATGAAGCGCTGGTGGACAGTTTCCTGCGTCCGCCTCAAGGTCGCGCCGTCACCGTCGAAGACAAGCGTTTCTACCTGCAGGCCGTGCTGGCCGGCATGTGGCGCTACCGTTTCCTGCACCGCGACCTCGAACACCTGCTGGAAAGCGATCCGGAACTGGCGACCGGCTATCGGCGCTTTTCCCAGCGCTGCCTGACCCAGGGCGGGGCTATTTACCAAGGGTTTGTCGACGCCGGCATCCTCAATATGGACCCGGTGCAAACCGAAGCCCTGACCCTCAACGCCTGGATCATCCTCACCTCCTGGGTACGCTTCCTGTGCACCACCAATGAAAACTCTGCCCATTTGAGCGCCGAGGCGATCAAGCGTGGGGTGTATCAGGTGCTGGTGCTGGAGGCGGGGTTTGTCACGCCCCAGGCCAAAGAGGCGGTAGATGCCTTGTTCAAGGAATTTTACGTGCCGTTAAATCAGGCATTGGAAGAAGTGAAGTAGGACCTTTCCCGAATCTGTTCACTAGGAGTCCGTCATGCCGCTTGCCCAACTGATCAGCCCCCAGCAACTGGCCGAGCGCCAGAAGGCCGGCGGGGTGATGATCCTGGATTGCCGTTTTGCCTTGGAAGACCCGGACTACGGGCGTTGCAGCTATGCCGAAGGGCATATCGAAGGCGCGCAATACGCCGACCTGGAGCGACACCTCAGTGGCCCGGTGACCAAAGGCGTCACCGGCCGTCACCCATTGCCGGCGGCGGACACTTTGGTTCAGCAGTTGCGGGCCTGGGGCATCAGCGCAGATACCGATATCGTGCTGTATGACGACGGCCCCGGTGCCTATGCCGCCCGCGCCTGGTGGCTGCTGGCCTGGCTGGGCAAGCGCGACGGCGTGTTTATCCTGGATGGCGGCCTCAAAGCCTGGCATGCCGCCGGTTTCCCGTTGAGTCTGGACGCGCCGCTGGTTGAGCCTGGGAGCTTCGCCGGTACGCCGGACAACCGTCTGCTGCTGGACGTTGAGCATCTGCAAAAACGCCTGGGCCAGCCGGGATTGACGCTGATCGACGCCCGCGCTCAACCACGTTTTCGCGGCGAAGTGGAGCCGATCGACCCGATCGCCGGGCACATCCCAGGTGCGCAGTGCGCGGCCTTCAACGAAAACCTGGGCGCCGATGGCCGCTTCCTTCCGGCTGAACAGCTCAAGCAGCGCTTCGCCGCCCAGTTGCAAGGTCGCTCGCCGGACGAATTGGTCGCGTATTGCGGCTCTGGCGTGACGGCGTGCCACAACCTGTTCGCCCTGAGCCTGGCGGGTTATCCGTTGGGCAAGTTGTATGCGGGGTCATGGAGTGAGTGGATTACTGATCCGACGCGGGCAATCGCTACCGGCGACTGAGCAACCAGGCGGGAATACGGCGCTCCAGGTAATAACCGGGGCGCTTGAGGGTGCCATCGACAAAGCCGACATGCCCACCCTTGGCCAGCAGCTCAAACTCCGTGCACGCCGATAATTCGCTCGCCTCGGGCAGGCTGTGGGCGAATACAAACGGGTCATCGGCGGCCTGGATGATCAGGGTGGGCGTGCGGATCTCGCCCAGGTAATAACGGCTCGACGCGCGGCGGTAATAGTCCTCGGCACTCAGAAAACCGTGGAGCGGCGCAGTCACCCGGCCATCGAAATCCCAGAACGTACGCATCTTTTCCAGTGAGCCCAAGGCTTCCAGGGTTTTGAGCCCATCTGCCTGGCCGTCCTGCAGAAAGCGACGCTGCTTGACGCGGATATACGCCAGCATTTCACGCATGAAGTGCTTCTGATACACCCGCGAAAAGCCCAGGCCGATGCGGTCCGCACATTGGTCCAGGCGAAACGGCACCGACACCGCCGCAGCGCCTTGCAGTCCTGATGCCGCGCCGGTTTCACCCAAATGCTTGAGCAGCACATTGCCGCCCAGGGAATAACCCACGGCAAACAGCGGCGCCAATGGCCGCTTGGCACGCAGGTGGGCGATCGCTGACGCCAGGTCTTCGCTGGCACCCGAGTGATAGCTGCGCGCCAACAAGTTAGGTTCACCCGAGCAGCCACGCCAGTTCAGCGCGGCGCTGGCCCAGCCTTGCGCGGCAAGGGCTTTCTGCAGGCCTGCCACGTAAGGCGAGTTGGATGAGCCGGTCAGCCCGTGCAGCACCAGCACCAACGGCGCTTGCGCGTCATGGGGGCCGTGCCAGTCGAGGTCGAGGAAGTCGCCGTCGTCCAGCCACAGGCGTTCGCGTTGGCGTTCGATGTGGGTGGTGGGACGCCACAACGGCCCCCACAGTGTTTGCAGGTGGGGGTTGCCGAGGCCGAAGGCGGGGGTGAAGGTATTAGCGCAAAGGTTCATGCAAGTCTCTGTGGCGAGCGGGCTTGTCGAATCGTCGCACCGCCCGCGCTGGGGCGCGAAGCGGCCCTGAATCCTGGCGGTGAGGTTTAACTGACAGTGCGCAGTGTGTTTACTGGGGCCGCTGCGCAGCCCAACGCGGGGCAAGCCCGCTCGCCACAGAAAGCCCGATCAGCACAGTCAGCCTGGCCTGCATAAACAGAGGTCAGGCGACGCTGCGATGCCACAACGCGTAATACACCCGCCCGGACTTCTGTTCCCGGTGCAGGCGCCAGTCTGCCGGCAGGCCCAGGGTCGAAGGCGCGGTCTCGCTCTCAGTGTAGATCCACGCATCCGGTGCCAGCCACTGGCGTTCTTCCAGCAGCGTGCACACGGTCGGCAGCAGGTTCTGGTTGAACGGCGGGTCGAGGAACACCACGTCGAACTGGCTGGCGGGCTGGGTTTCCAGGTAGCGCAGGGCGTCGGCGGTCTGGACCTGGCCGGTGGTGCAGCGCAGGGTTCCCAGGTGTTCCTTGAGGCTGGAAACGGCCACGTTGCTGGCGTCCAGCGCCTGGCCCAGGGCAGCGCCACGGGACAACGCCTCCAGGAACAACGCGCCACTGCCGGCAAACGGGTCCAGCACCTTGGCGCCCGCAATGTACGGCGCGAGCCAGTTGAACAGGGTTTCACGCACGCGGTCCGGCGTCGGGCGCAGGCCTACGACGTCAGGGAAGCTCAGCTTGCGGCTGCGCCATTCGCCGCCAATGATGCGCAGCTGGCCCACACCGTTATGCACGTTGTGGACAGGTTTTTTCGGGCGAGATGAACTGGCCATTAATGCTCCGGAACCCCGAGCGGCTGCTCGGCGGGTTTGTCAGTGGGGGGCGGTAGTGGCTTTTGCGCAATCGTCGGGCCGGCGGTCACGATGACCATCTTGTCGGCGCTCAAGTGTTTGTTCATGGCAGCCTTGACCTGCTCTACGGTCAGGGCCTGGGATTGTTTCATGAAATCTTCCAGATAGGTCAGCGGCAGGTTGTAGAAACCCATCGCGCCCAACTGCCCGACGATATCGGCGTTGCTCGCGGTCGACAGCGGGAAACTGCCAGCCAGCTCGCGCTTGGCGTCATCCAGTTCCTTTTGCGTCGGGCCGTTCTTGAGGTAGTCGGCGACCACGTCTTCCACCAGGCGCAGGGTGCCGCCGCTCATTTCGGCGCGGGTCTGCAGGTTGATCATGAACGGGCCGCGTACCTGCATGGGTGAGAAGCCGGAGTACACGCCATAGGTCAGGCCGCGCTTTTCGCGGACTTCGCTCATCAAGCGGGTGCCGAAACCACCGCCGCCGAGGATCTGGTTGCCCAGGGACAGGGCAGCATAGTCCGGGTCGGCACGGTCGATGCCCAATTGGGCGAACAGCAGATGTGTCTGCTTGGACGGGAACTCGATGCGGTTCAAGCCCGGCTTGGGCTCGGTTGGCTGGGCGATCTTCGGCAAGGCCGGGCCTTTAGGCAGCGAGGCGGAAATCTTGCCGGTCATGGCTTCGGCCTCGGCGCGGGTCAGGTCGCCCACCACCGCGATCACCGCGTTGCCGGCCGCATAGCCCTTGGCGTGGAACGCCTGCAACTGCGCCAGAGTAATCTTTGGGACGCTTTCTGGCGTGCCCTCGCTCGGGTGTGCGTAAGGGTGATCGCCGTACAGGCGCTTGAACAACTCAAGGCTCGCCAGCTTGCCGGGGTTCTGCTTCTGGTACTCGAAGCCGGCGAGGATCTGGTTCTTGATCCGCGCCAGGGAATCGGCCGGGAAGGTTGGCTTGCCGATCACCTGGTCAAACAGGCTCAGGGCGGCGTCACGTTTATCGCTGTCGCTGAGGCTGCGCAGGGACACCAGCGCCATGTCGCGATAGGCGCCATTGCCAAAGTCCGCGCCGAGGCCCTCGAAGTCACGGGCGATCTGGCTCACGTCCTTGCCCGGCACGCCTTCGTTGAGCATGGCGTTGGTCATCAACGCCAGTCCCGGCACATTGCCGTCCTGGCTGCTGCCGGCGGCGAACAGGATGCGCACGTCGAACATCGGCAGTTCATGGGCTTCGACGAACAGCACCTTGGCGCCTTCGGCGGTGGTCCAGGTCTGTACGTCGAGCTTGCGGTTGGTCGGTGCCTTGTCGTCCAGCTCTGCCAGGGATTGCAGCTTGTTGCTCGACTGGGCTTTTTCCAGCGCCGGGCTGGCGACAGAGTCGCTCGGGCGCAGGAAATACACGGCGCTGGCGGCGATCAGGGTGACGACGATCAGGCCGGGGAGGATCAGGCGGCTGCTTTTGCGATCACTCATGAGCGGTCTCCAGAGGCAAGACATGGGCGACGCTGAGACGTTCGCGGGTGAAATAGGTGCGCGCGGCTTTCTGGATATCATCCGGGGTCACGCTTTGCAGGTCGGCAAGCTCCGTGTCCATCAGTTTCCAGGACAGGCCCACGGTCTCCAGGGAGCCAATGGCTGTGGCCTGGCTGGTAATGGAGTCACGCTGGTAGACCAGGCCGGCAATCACCTGGGCGCGGATGCGTTCCAGTTCTTCGGCGGTCGGCGGCTTGGCCTTCAGCTCTTCCAGCAGGCGCCACAGGCCGGCTTCGGCTTGGGCGACGGTCTTTTTCTTCTGCTGGTTGGGCGTGGCGGTCAACATGAACAGGGTGTCGCCACGGGTGTAGGCGTCGTAGTTGGTGGAGGCAGCGGAAACCAGCTCTTCGCCGCGTTCCAACTGCTCGGATATCCGTGCGCTGTAGCCGCCGTCCAGCAACGCCGAGATCAGGCGCAGGGCCTGTACCGAGCGTTTGTCTTCGGCGGTGGCCAGGCCGGGCACGTTGAATCCCAGGATCACGCTCGGCAGTTGGGTCTGCACTTTCATGGTCAGCAGGCGCTCGCCGGGCTCGGCCAATTCCATCGGGATCTTGGCCGGTGGCACGTCTCGCTTGGGAATCGGGCCAAAGTAGCGCTGGGCCAGGTTTTTCACCTCGTCCGGGGTGACGTCACCGACCACCACCAAGGTGGCATTGTTCGGCACGTACCAGGATTGGTACCAGTGGCGCAGTTCTTCGACCTTCATTCGGTCCAGGTCGGCCATCCAGCCGATGGTCGGCGTGTGGTAGCCGCTGGCCGGGAAAGCCATGGCCTTGAAGCGCTCGTAGGCCTTGGACATTGGGTTATCGTCGGTGCGCAGGCGGCGCTCTTCCTTGATGACCTCGATTTCGCGGCTGAACTCGTCGGCCGGCAGGCGCAGGCTGGCCATGCGGTCGGCTTCCAGTTCGAAGGCGACGCCCAGGCGATCACGGGCCAGTACTTGGTAGTAGGCGGTGTAATCGTCGCTGGTGAAGGCGTTCTCTTCGGCGCCCAGGTCGCGCAGGATCAGCGAGGCTTCACCGGGGCCGACTTTGGCGCTGCCCTTGAACATCATATGTTCCAGGGCGTGGGACAAACCGGTCTGGCCCGGGGTTTCGTAGCTCGAACCGACCTTGTACCAAACCTGGGAAACCACCACTGGCGCGCGATGATCTTCGCGTACGACCACCTTCAGGCCGTTATCCAGGGTGAACTCATGGGTGGGTTGTGGGTCGGCAGCCAAGGCTGAAAGAGGCAGACAAACTGTGCTGAACAGCAGGCCTGCGGCGCGGCGGGCTAGAGCATTCATTCGTTTTTAAACCTGTTGGGCTGCCCGCTTGGTCTTAGCGTCGGCGGGCGAGGAGGTGCTAGGATACTGATCCGACTGAGGGACGGCCACTGCGGCTGTCTTGTTGAGGCCCTATTTTGGCCTTCAAAATGTTGCGCATGAACGAGCTGGCTAAAAAACAGTCTGTTACGCATCGAATTTTATTTACCGGCGCGCCCCTTGGCGCGTCGCTACCTTGAGATAGCCGTCTCCATGTTTGGTTCCAACGACGACAAGAAGACCCCAGCTGCGGCTGGCGAGAAAAAAGGCCTGTTCGGATGGCTGCGCAAAAAGCCGCAGGAAACCGTCGACGAACAGCCGCCGGTTCAGCCTGAACCTACCCCTGCGCCAATAGTAGAAGCCGAACCGGTTGTCGAAACCCCGGCCCCGGTGGTGTTGCCGATGGCCGAGCCGGTGTTGCAGCCGGTGGTGGAAGCTGAGCCAGAGCCAGAGCCAGAGCCAGAGCCAGAGCCAGAGCCAGAGCCAGAGCACAAGCCGTGGCTGGAACTGCCGGTGGCCGAAGAACCCGTAGCCTTGGTTGAAGATGTGCAGGCTGAGCACGTGACGCCGCCCATTCCGGCTGCGATCGAGGTTGCCGCACCTGCCGTTATCGAGCCTGAGCCTGTGGCGGCTGCCGTCGAAACCAGCAAAACCGGCTTCTTTGCCCGTCTCAAGCAAGGCCTGAGCAAGACCAGCGCCAGCATTGGCGAAGGCATGGCCAGCCTGTTCCTCGGCAAAAAAGTCATCGATGACGAACTGCTGGAAGACATCGAAACCCGTCTGCTCACCGCCGACGTGGGCGTCGAAGCCACCGCCGTGATCATCCAGAGCCTCACGCAGAAGGTCGCGCGCAAGCAGCTGACGGACGCCGATGCGCTGTACAAATCCCTGCAGGCCGAGCTGGCCGCCATGCTCAAGCCTGTTGAGGCACCGCTGGTGATCACCCCGAACAAGCCGTTCGTGATCCTGGTAGTGGGCGTCAACGGCGCTGGCAAGACCACCACCATTGGCAAGCTGGCCAAGAAGCTGCAGTCCGAAGGCAAGAAAGTCATGCTGGCCGCCGGTGACACCTTCCGCGCCGCAGCGGTTGAGCAGTTGCAGGTGTGGGGCGAGCGCAACAAGATCCCGGTGATCGCCCAGCACACTGGCGCGGATTCCGCTTCGGTGATCTTCGACGCCGTGCAAGCCGCCAAGGCCCGTAACATTGATGTGCTGATCGCCGATACCGCCGGTCGCCTGCACACCAAAGACAACTTGATGGAAGAGCTGAAGAAAGTCCGTCGCGTGATCGGCAAGCTCGATGCAGACGCGCCGCACGAGGTTCTGTTGGTGCTTGACGCGGGCACGGGCCAGAACGCCATCAGCCAGGCCAAACAATTCAACCAGACGGTGCAACTGACTGGCCTGGCATTGACTAAGCTCGACGGCACGGCCAAGGGCGGCGTGATCTTCGCCCTGGCCAAACAGTTCGGGTTGCCGATTCGTTATATCGGCGTCGGTGAAGGCATCGACGACCTGCGCACCTTTGAAGCCGAACCCTTTGTACAGGCACTGTTTGCCGAGCGGGAGCGTTCATGATTCGATTCGAACAGGTCGGTAAACGCTATGCCAACGGGCATGTGGGCTTGCATGAGCTGAGCTTTCGAGTGCGTCGCGGCGAGTTTCTGTTTGTAACCGGCCACTCCGGCGCCGGCAAAAGTACCCTGTTGCGCCTGCTGCTGGCCATGGAACGCCCGACCACCGGCAAACTGCTGCTGGCGGGCCAGGACCTGGCCACCATCAGCAATGCGCAGATTCCGTTCCTGCGCCGCCAGATCGGCGTGGTGTTTCAGAACCACCAGTTGCTGTTCGATCGCACCGTGTTCAATAACGTGGCGCTGCCATTGCAGATCCTCGGGTTGTCCAAGGCCGAGATCGTCAAGCGCGTGGATTCGGCGCTCGAACGCGTGGCGCTGTCGGACAAGACCGACCTCTACCCCGGCGACCTCTCCACCGGCCAGCAACAGCGCGTCGGCATCGCCCGCGCCATCGTCCATCGCCCGGCCCTGCTGCTGGCGGACGAACCTACCGGTAACCTCGACCCGCGCCTGGCGGCCGAGATCATGGGGGTGTTCGAAGACATCAACCGCCTGGGCACCAGCGTGCTGATCGCCAGTCACGACCTGGCGCTGATCGCGCGCATGCGCCATCGCATGCTCACCCTGCAACGCGGCCGCTTGATCGGTGACGGGGAGGCCGGCGTATGAGTGCGACCCGCAGCCCTAAAGTCTCCGAGCGCGTGGCGCCGAAACCGGCCGATCCGCAACCGCCGAAGAAAAAACACGATCACGACGATGACGGTCCGGACTTCAGCACCCTGCTGCGCGCCTGGATCGAAAGCCATCGCGCCAGCCTGGTCGACAGCTTGCGCCGGTTGGGCAAGCAGCCGATCGGCAGCTTTTTCACCTGTTTGGTGATGGCAGTGGCCCTGAGCCTGCCGATGGGTTTGTCGCTGCTGCTCAATAATGTGGAGCGCCTCGGCGGTTCCTGGCAGCGCGCGGCGCAGATCTCGCTGTACCTGAACATCGACGCCAGCGCCAAAGACGGCGAAGCGTTGCGCGACGACATCAAGAACATCCCAGGTGTGGCGGATGCCGAGTACATCAGCCGCGACCAGGCCCTTGAAGAGTTCCAACAACAATCCGGCCTGGGCGAAGCGCTCAAAGAGCTGCCGCAGAACCCGCTGCCCGGCGTGGTACTGGTAACGCCGAATGAAGTCGACAAGCCGGCGCTGGAGGCCCTGCGACAAAAACTCGCAGAGATGCCCAAGGTGCAACAGGCGCAACTTGATCTAGTCTGGGTAGAGCGCCTGGCGGCGATCCTCAAGCTGGGCGACCGCTTTGTATTCGGCCTGACGGTGCTGTTGGTGTCTGCATTACTTTTGGTGATAGGTAATACCATTCGTCTTCATATTGAAAACCGTCGCACCGAGATAGAAGTGATTAAACTGGTCGGCGGCACGGACAGCTATGTGCGTCGTCCTTTTCTGTACATGGGCGCGCTTTATGGCTTCGGTGCCGGGATTTTGTCCTGGGGCGTGCTGGCTTTTGGCCTGGACTGGCTGAACGACGCGGTGGTCGGGCTGGCCGGACTCTACGGCAGTGATTTCGCGCTGGCCGGCGTGCCGGTAGCCGATGGTCTGAGTCTCTTGCTTGGCGCGGTATTGTTGGGGTATATCGGTGCTTGGATTGCGGTCGCTCGTCATTTACGCGAGTTGGCACCGAAGTAGTTAATGTCAGATTAATGTGGTTTCGTTTGTATTGACCGTATTGGTGGTTTAGGGAACTTGTCCTACGGTTCCCGGTCAATTTTCGCAGTGCTTCACTGCACGAGTTATGTGAGTCGGAGGTTTTTTCGTATGACCACTTCTTTGCAACCTGCTTATGCCTTGGTCCCGGGTGCGAACCTGGAAGCCTATGTGCACACGGTCAACAGCATTCCATTGCTGACGCCTGAGCAGGAGCGTGAACTGGCCGAGAGTCTCTACTATGAGCAGGATTTGGGGGCGGCTCGGCAGATGGTGCTCGCCCACCTGCGTTTTGTCGTACATATCGCCCGTAGCTACAGCGGCTACGGCTTGGCCCAGGCTGACCTGATTCAGGAAGGCAACGTTGGCCTGATGAAGGCTGTGAAACGCTTCAACCCGGAAATGGGTGTGCGTCTGGTGTCGTTTGCCGTGCACTGGATCAAGGCGGAAATCCACGAGTTCATCCTGCGCAACTGGCGCATCGTGAAAGTGGCGACCACCAAGGCCCAGCGCAAGTTGTTCTTCAACCTGCGTAGTCAGAAAAAACGCCTGGCGTGGCTGAACAACGAGGAAGTCCACCGCGTGGCCGAAAGCCTCGGCGTGGAGCCCCGTGAAGTGCGCGAGATGGAAAGCCGCCTGACCGGCCATGACATGGCCTTCGACCCGGCCGCTGAAGCGGACGACGACAGCGCCTTCCAATCGCCGGCCAACTACCTGGAAGACCACCGGTACGACCCGGCGCGTCAACTGGAGGATGCGGACTGGAGCGACAACTCCAACCACAACCTGCACGAAGCGCTGGAAGTGCTGGACGACCGTAGTCGTGACATCCTCTACCAGCGCTGGCTGGCAGAAGACAAAGCCACGCTGCACGACCTGGCGCAGAAGTACAACGTGTCGGCCGAGCGAATTCGTCAGCTTGAGAAAAGCGCGATGAACAAGCTGAAACTGTCCATCGCTGCCTGAAAATGTGGGAGGGGGCTTGCCCCCGATAGCAGAGTGTCAGTCAACATTAACGCGACTGATCCACCGCTATCGGGGGCAAGCCCCCTCCCACATTTGTTTGTGTGCATTTTTTTGTGTTGTGTCAGTCGGACCAGGGTGCCTTGCGGGAATTGTTCAGTTCCACTAGGTACCCATCCCCACCCAACTGACTCATCTGCTGCCGAATCCACGCCGCGCGCCGCGCCACATACGCCGTCGGATGACTGGCACTCCACACCCGAGGGTTAGGCAACACTGCCGCCAGATAGCTGGCCTGCTGCCGCGATAACCCCTTGGCACTCACGCCGAAGTGATGCCGAGCCGCCGCTTCCGCGCCAAACACCCCCTCATCCCACTCAACACTGTTGAGATACACCTCAAGAATCCGCTGCTTGGGCCACAACACCTCGATCAGCCCGGTAAACCAGGCTTCCAGGCCTTTGCGCAGATAACTGCGGCCGGCCCACAGGAACAGGTTTTTCGACACCTGCTGGCTCAACGTACTGGCGCCGCGAATCGAGCCACCGCGCTCGTTGTGCAGGATCGCCGCCTGGATCGCGCCGAAGTCAAACCCCCAATGCTGCGGGAAGCGCTGGTCTTCACCCGCCATCACCGCCACTTTGAGGTCGTCGGAGATCTCATCCCACGGCACCCAGCTGCGCTGCAGGTCGATGGGTTCGCCGTCGAACCAGGATTCAACCTTGCGTTCCACCATCAGCGCGGTGAACGGCGGCGGGACGACACGAAACAGCAACACCAGCAGCACACTGCCGATGGCAAACCATTTCACGACGTTGAGAAAGCGTTTGAAGAGGAGACGCAGCATAGAGATGGCTTGGCCGAACCCGTTGAGCGGGCCATTATACAGACCCGGCCCTTTGAGTCTGACTGGAGTTCCTCATGTTGCGTGGCTTTCTGATGTTGGCTGCCTTTTTCGGCTTTACCGGTGTCGCGCTCGGCGCGTTCGCCGCCCATGGCCTGAAAAACCGCCTGAGCGCCGAGTACCTGGCGATCTTCCATACCGGTGTGACCTACCAACTGGTCCATACCCTGGCGCTATTCGGCGTGGCGTTGCTGGCGGCGCATATTCCTGGCCGGTTGGTCAGCTGGGCGGGCATCTCGTTTACCGTCGGCATCCTGCTGTTCTCCGGCAGCCTGTATGTGCTGACCCTGACCGGGATCAGCAAGCTAGGCATCATTACGCCGTTTGGCGGGCTAGCGTTCCTTTTAGGTTGGTTTTTCCTCGGTCTGGCGGCGTGGCGCTTGCAGGCCGCCTGACCAAGGGGCTTGGGCCGGCAACCTCAATCGGGCTAGAATGCGGGCCCCTAAAAACGATGGCGGCCCGTGGCATGCGCATTCAGTTGAACGGCGAATCCTTTGAACTACCCGACGGTGAAACCGTTGCGGCCCTGCTGACCCGTCTGGACTTGACCGGGCGTCGTGTTGCAGTGGAACTCAATCTGGATATCGTCCCGCGTAGCCTGCACGCCGAAACTGCGCTCACCGAGGGTGACCAGGTCGAAGTGGTCCACGCCATCGGCGGCGGCTAGTCGCGCAGCTTCCTGAATTCTGCAGAACCTCACCCCATTTCGAGGATTTCCCATGAGCATCGTTCGTAGCGACAAGCCCTTCGTCCTGGCCGGTCGTACCTTCCAGTCCCGTCTGTTGGTCGGCACCGGCAAATACCGCGACATGGAAGAAACCCGCCTGGCCATCGAAGCCTCGGGCGCCGAGATCGTCACCTTCGCCGTGCGCCGCACCAACCTCGGCCAGATCGAAGGCGAGCCGAACCTGCTCGAAGTGTTGTCGCCGGATCGCTACACCTTCCTGCCGAACACCGCCGGTTGCTACGACGCCATCGAAGCCGTGCGCACCTGCCGCCTGGCCCGTGAGCTGCTCGACGGCCATAACCTGGTGAAGCTGGAAGTGCTGGCAGACCAGAAAACCCTGTTCCCCAATGTGATCGAAACCCTCAAGGCCGCCGAAACCCTGGTCAAGGAAGGTTTCGACGTGATGGTCTACACCAGCGATGACCCGATCATCGCGCGCCAACTGGCGGAAATCGGCTGTATCGCCGTGATGCCGCTGGCCGGCCTGATCGGTTCCGGCCTGGGTATCTGCAACCCGTACAACCTGCAGATCATCCTGGAAGAAGCCAAGATCCCGGTGCTGGTGGATGCGGGTGTAGGCACAGCCTCAGACGCAACCATCGCCATGGAGCTGGGCTGCGACGCGGTGCTGATGAACTCGGCCATCGCCCATGCCCAGCAGCCGATCATGATGGCGCAAGCCATGAACCACGCCATCGTCGCGGGCCGCCTGGCCTACCTCGCCGGTCGCATGCCGAAAAAACTCTACGCCAGCGCCTCCTCGCCGCTGGATGGTCTGATCAAGTAAGAGCCATTGATGACTGAATCAAACGAAACGCCGAACACTGTAGAAGAAGGCGACGAGTCCAAGCACCGCCGCATCAAGAGTTTTGTGATGCGCGCCGGTCGCATGACCGAAGGCCAGCAAAAAGGCCTGGAGCAAGGTACGCCGCTGTTCGTGTTGCCCCTGGCCGACGCGCCGGTGGATTACGACCAGGTGTTCGGCCGTTCGGCCCCGCGTTCCCTGGAAATCGGCTTCGGCATGGGCCATTCCCTGCTGGAAATGGCCGCCGCCGCGCCGGAGCAGGACTTCATCGGTGTGGAAGTGCACCGCCCAGGTGTCGGCGCGCTGCTCAATGGCGTGCTCACCCAAGGGCTGACCAACCTGCGTGTGTATGACTGCGACGCGATCGAAGTGCTCAACCGCTGCATCGCCGACAACAGCCTCGACCGCCTGATGCTGTTCTTCCCCGACCCGTGGCACAAGGCCCGTCACCACAAGCGCCGCATCGTCCAGGCTTCCTTCGCGGAGCTGGTACGTAGCAAGCTGAAAGTGGGCGGCATCCTGCACATGGCCACCGATTGGGAGCCGTATGCGGAATACATGCTGGAAGTGATGAACGTCGCCCCCGGCTACCGCAACATCGCCGAAGACGGCAAATGCGTGCCACGCCCGGCTGAGCGTCCGATCACCAAGTTCGAACGTCGCGGTGAGCGGTTGGGGCATGGGGTTTGGGATTTGAAGTTCGAAAAGGTGGCCTGACCGGGCCCTGACTTCAAATGCAATCAAATGTGGGAGGGGGCTTGCCCCCGATGGCGGTGGGCCAGTCACTGTATGTGGTGACTGACACTCTGCTATCGGGGGCAAGCCCCCTCCCACATTTGTTTTGCAGTGTTGTTGGGATCAGCGGCGGTCTGCTACTACGCCAATCAACACCAGCACCACCACCAACACCGGCGCCAGGCTGTAGTTATTGAACTGGCTCAACCCCCGCACAATCCACGGCGTGGCGTAGATCAAGGCGGCGCCGCTGCCGATCATGCACACCAGCGCCATCAGCGGTACGCGCAACGCGCCGGCGATGCTGCCCAGGCGCGCTTCCACCCAGCCTTTGATATCAGCGCCAAACAGCACCAGCAGGCAGCCCACGAGGGCCAGGGAGATTTCCGACAGGTTGCTACGGCTCCAGCGGGACACGGTGGCGAGCAGGTCGAGTACCAAATCCATTCGATTTCCTTAAGAGCGGTCAGCTCAGAAACTTCTGCAGCAGGTCATTGAGAAAGAGTTGCCCACGGTCGGTCGCCGCCAGGCGTGACGGTTCGACCTGCATTAAGCCACTTTGTTCGGCCTCGCGGCGGCCTTCATCGAGGCTCGCCAGATCGAGGCCGGTACGCTCGGCGTAAAGCCTGGCCTCGACGCCATCGGTGAGGCGCAATGCGTTCATCAGGAACTCGAACGGCAATTCTTCGTTGGTCAGTTCCTTCGCGCCGGCCTGAAAGCTTTTGGCCGGGTTGAGGTAGTCCTTCGGTGCTCGGGTCTTCCAGGTGCGCACGATGCGCCCGTCGGGGTGGCTGAGCTTGCCGTGGGCTCCGGCGCCAATGCCGATAAAGTCGCCGAAGCTCCAGTAATTCAGGTTATGCCGCGCCGGGCGACCCGGTTGGGCGTAGGCCGACACTTCATATTGCGCGTAACCGTGTTCGGCAAGCAGCGCCTGGCCGGCCTCCTGAATGTCCCACAACGTGTCGTCTTCCGGCAGCGCGGGCGGCTGGTTCCAGAATACGGTGTTGGGTTCCAGGGTCAGCTGGTACCAGGACAAGTGCGTCGGCTTCAGCGCGATGGCCTGGCGCAAGTCGCTCAGGGCGTCGTCCAGGGACTGATCGGGCAAGCCGTGCATCAGGTCCAGGTTGAAGTTATCAAACCCGGCCAGGCGCGCCATGCCCGCCGCGCGTACGGCTTCATCGCCATTGTGGATACGGCCGAGGGCCTCAAG
The DNA here is from genome assembly GCF_013387025.1 of Pseudomonas reactans. NCBI lineage: Bacteria > Pseudomonadati > Pseudomonadota > Gammaproteobacteria > Pseudomonadales > Pseudomonadaceae > Pseudomonas > Pseudomonas reactans. Next base: position 85,052 of record NZ_JACAQP010000014.1, read on the forward strand.
CTTTTCCTGCTGGAAGCTCTGAATGCCGATGGACAGACGGTTGATCCCCAGCTTGCGATAGGCGACGAACTTCTCTTGCTCGAAGGTGCCAGGGTTGGCTTCCAGAGTGATCTCGATATCACTGGCAAACGGGATACGCGCTTCCACACCCTTGAGCAGCCGACCCAATGCGGCGGCGCTGAACAGGCTTGGTGTACCGCCGCCAAAAAAGATCGAACTCAACTCCCGGCCGTACACCGCGTGCAGGTCCTGATCGAGGTCGGCCAGCAGTGCGTCCACATATTCCTCTTCCGGCAGCACTTTACTGGCGGTGTGGGAGTTGAAGTCGCAATAAGGGCATTTGCGCACGCACCACGGGATGTGGATGTACAGCGCCAGGGGCGGCAGTACCGGCAGTGCCGCCCGAGGTGTTTGCGCGCCGCCGTGGATCAGCGGCTGCGCGGAGGTGTTCTGGGTCATTTCAGGCTCAGGCGTTGGCGCAGCAAATCCATTGCGCGAGCACGGTGGCTGATCTGGTTCTTGTCGGTCGGGCTCAATTCGGCGCTGGAGACATTGCGCTCCGGCACCCAGAACAGCGGGTCATAGCCAAAACCATGTTCGCCACTGGCTGCATGCAGGATGCGCCCGTGCCACAGGCCTTCGCAGAGGATCGGCAACGGGTCATCGGCGTGGCGTACCAGGGCCAGCACGCAGACGAACTGCGCGCCGCGCTCTTCATCCGGCACGTCCTTGAGTGCGTCCAGCAGCTTGGCGTTGTTGGCCGCGTCGCCCTTGCCATCGGCATAACGTGCCGAGTAGATGCCAGGGGCGCCGCCGAGGAAGTCCACCGCCAGGCCCGAGTCGTCCGCCAGCGCCGGCAAGCCGGAGATACGTGCGGCGTTGCGTGCCTTGAGGATGGCGTTCTCGACGAACGACAGGCCGGTCTCTTCCGGCTCTACCTGGCTGAATTCGCCAATGGAGCGCAGTTGCACGGAATCGCCGAGCATCGCCTGCAATTCTTTGAGTTTGCCGGCGTTATGGCTGGCCAGTACGAGTTGGGTAAGGTTCATCATTCCGCCGGAAACAGTTCCTGGTTGAATTGGAAGCTATGGGCTTTGCCGCCGGTTTCAACATTGATGGTAAACGTCTTGTATTCCCGCTGGGTCACGGAGTAGGGCGCGAGATAATTGACGCCGCCTTTCTCGTTGATCTGCTTGAAGGTCAGGACCTCACTCTTGCCGCCCAGGTCCTTGATGGTGCCGGTGACTTGCGCGGCCACCGGGGTCACACCCTTGATCACGGTCACGTTGATCAGGCCTTTTTCCTTGCTGCGCACCACACCGACAGCCTGGGCCGTTTCCGGTTGCAGGAAGCTGGAGGTGAAGGTGTTGTAGTGCACGGTGATGTCACCGAAATCTTTCTTGCGGTTAGCGTCTATTGCGTCCGCAGCCACGGCGCTGGCGCCCAGGCAGGCGGTCAATAGAAAAATAGCTAAACGACTCATGAGCGTCCCTCTTGAAGATGATTAGACGGCAATCTTGTGGTCGGTCAGGCCAGGGCTGCTGACCCGGTAAATACCAATTTCGCCCAACAGGTTGGGCCATAGTTTACTCGCCCAGCCGTGGCGGTGCTGTTGATCGACGGCCAGGCGGTTGATCACCTTGGCTTCACGCTCGCCACACAGGGCTTCGAAGTCTTCGAAGGTGCAGAAGTGGATGTTCGGCGTGTTGTACCACGTGTACGGCAGGAAGTCCGACACCGGCATGCGGCCCTTGGTGGCCAGGTACCAGCGGCAGCGCCAGTGGCCGAAGTTCGGGAAGGTGATGATGCACTGGCGGCCGACGCGCAGCATTTCGTCGAGGATACGGTCCGGGTAGTGCACGGCTTGCAGCGCCTGGGTCATCACCACGATGTCGAAGCTGTTGCTGGCAAAGTTGCCCAGGCCCTTGTCCAGGTCCTGCTCGATCACGTTGATGCCCTTGGCCACGCACTGGGCGATGTTATCCGGGTCGTTTTCCAGGCCATAGCCGGTGACTTGCTTGTTGTCGCGCAGCCAGCTCAGCAGTTCGCCATCGCCGCAGCCCAGGTCGAGCACGCGGCTGCCGGCGGGGATCCATTCTTGGATGATTTCCAGGTCGGCTCTCATGGCGTTCTCACACAGTAATCCGGTTCATGTAATTGCCGAACGCCTGCAAGTAACGCGGGATCGGAATCAGGAAGGCGTCATGGCCTTGCGGCGCATCGATTTCCAGGTAGCAAACGTCTTTGCGCGCGGCCATCAGCGCATCCACCAGCTCACGGGAGCGGGCCGGCGAGAAGCGCCAGTCGGTGGTGAAAGACATCACGCAGAACTTGGCCGTGGCGCCTTCGAAGGTTTTCGCCAAGTCGTCGTCGTGATTGGCGGCCGGGTCGAAATAGTCCAGCGCCTTGGTCATCAGCAGGTAGGTGTTGGCGTCGAAACGCCCGGAGAACTCCTCACCCTGATAACGCAGGTAGCTTTCCACCTGGAACTCGACGCTGTGGAAGTCGTAGTTGAGCTTCTCACTCTTGAGGCCACGGCCGAACTTCTCACCCATGGAGTCATCGGACAGGTAGGTGATGTGCCCCACCATCCGCGCCAGCATCAGGCCGCGCTTGGGGATCACCCCGGCTTCCTGGAACGAACCGCCGTGGAACTCCGGGTCAGTCAGGATGGCCTGGCGCGCCACTTCGTTGAAGGCGATGTTCTGCGCCGACAACTTGGGGGCCGAGGCGATGGCCAGGCAATGGCGCACGCGGTCCGGATACGTGATGGTCCATTGCAGCGCCTGCATACCGCCGAGGCTGCCGCCGATCACGGCGGCCCATTGGTGGATGCCCAGCAGGTCGGCGAGACGCGCCTGGCTGTGCACCCAGTCTTCCACCGTCAGCACGGGGAAATCGGCGCCGAACGGTTTGCCGGTTTCCGGGTTGATGCTGCTCGGGCCGGTGGAGCCGTTGCAGCCGCCGAGGTTGTTCAGGCTGACCACAAAGAACTTGTTGGTGTCGATGGGCTTGCCGGGGCCGATGCAACTGTCCCACCAGCCGGGCTTGCGCTCGTCGACCGAGTGAAAACCGGCGGCATGATGATGGCCGGACAAGGCGTGGCAGATCAGCACGGCGTTGCTCGCCGTGGCGTTCAGTTGGCCGTAGGTTTCATGGATCAGGTCATAGGCAGGCAGCGAACGCCCGCAGGCCAGGGCCAACGGCTCGCTGAAGTGCGCCACTTGGGGCACGACCAGTCCAACAGAATCGGGGGGGAAGGCAGCTGGCATCGACCCTGCTCTCGTTTAAATGAGGCGTAAGTCTAAAGACCGCTGCACCTAGCGGCAAGCAATGGCGAGGGAGGGGCCTCCCTCGCCAGGGAACATCAGATCAGCAGGCGCAGAATCTCTGGCATGCCGGTCATGGCTGCCAGGTTGTTGATCACCAGCATGTCCAGCAACTTGAGCACCATGAACGCCAGGATCGGCGAAATATCCAGGCCGCCCAGGTTTGGCAGCAGGCGGCGGAACGGCGCCAGGGCTGGTTCGCAGATCTGGTTCACCAGCTCGGCGCCGGGGTTGTGGCTGCCCGGGGCGACCCAGGACAGGATCACGCTGATGATCAGGGCGAAGAAGAAGATCTTCAGGAACAGCGCGGTCACGCCGATGATGGACCAGACCAGCAGTTGCACGAAGTTGCCGGTGGTGCCGTAGGTCAGCAGCAGGGTCAGCGCCATCAAGGCCAGCTGTACCAGGATCGCCAGGACCAGCGACGACATGTCCAGGCCGAACAGGCTCGGGATGATCCGGCGCAACGGCTTGAGCAGCGGCTGGGTGGCCTTGACGATGAACTGGCAGAGCGGGTTGTAGAAGTTCGCGCGGACCAGTTGCAGCACGAAGCGCAACAGCACGATCAGCAGGTACAGGCTGCCGAGGGTTTGCAGCACGTAGACGGCTGCGGTGTTCAAACCAATCATGTTGGCTCCTTATTTGCCCAGTTGTTCGGCGAGTTCCGCCGAGCGGTGCGCAGCGGCACCCAATGCTTTTTCCACCAGGGCTTCAAAGCCCCCGGCCTGGAACGACTCGATGGCCGCCTGTGTGGTGCCGCCTGGCGAGGTCACGCGACGGCGCAACTCGGCGGCGTCCACATCGCTGGTCACCGCCATATGCGCGGCGCCCAGGGCGGTCTGCTCGGCCAGTTGCTCGGCCACGTCCTTGGACAGGCCCAGTTTCACGCCAGCGGCAGTCATGGCCTCGATCAGCAGGAAGAAATACGCCGGGCCGCTGCCGGACACGGCGGTGACCGCGTCCAGTTGCTGCTCCTGCTCCAGCCACAGGGCGAGGCCCACGGCAGACAGCAGCTCCTGCGCCTGGTCACGTTGTTCGGCGCTCACTTGCGCGGTGGCATACAGCCCGCTCACGCCTTGGCTGACCAGTGCCGGGGTATTGGGCATGCAGCGCACGATCGGCTGGGCACCGAGCCAGGTGTTCATGCTGGCGCAGGTGATACCGGCGGCGATGGACACCACCAGTTGCTGCGGCTGCAGGCTCGGCCGCAGGCTTTCGCACACGGCTTTCATGGCCTGCGGCTTAACGGCCAGCACGATGACATCGACGCCCTGGATGGCCTCGGCGTTGTCGGCAAAGGTTTCAATGCCGTGCTCGGCGCTGACGCGGGCACGGGTGTCGGCGCCTGGGTCGCTGGCGCGGATCTGCGTGGCGTCCAGGCCCTTGGCCCGCAGGCCACCGATCAGGCTGGCCGCCATGTTACCGGCGCCGATAAAGGCAATACGCGTGTTGCTCATGACAGGTCCTTACTCAGAGGGAAGTCAGCCATTTCATGGCTGGCCGTAGTCGCGGGCACCAAACAGGGCGGTACCGATCCGCACCCAGGTGGCGCCTTGGGCAATGGCCGACTCTAGGTCGTGGCTCATGCCCATGGAAAGTGTGTCCAGCGGCAGGTTCAGGCTGTTTTGCAGGTCGCGTACCGCGGCGAACGCTGCGTCTTGCGCGGTCCGATCTTCAGTCGGCTCAGGAATCGCCATCAGGCCGCGCAGCTTCAAGCGCGGCAGGGCGCTGATGGCGTCGGCCAGGGCTGGCAGGTCGGCGGGTGTACAGCCGGACTTGCTGGCCTCGCCACTGACGTTGACCTGGATGCAGATGTTCAGCGGCGGCAGGTCGGCCGGGCGTTGTTCGGACAAGCGTTGAGCGATTTTGAGGCGGTCCACGGAATGCACCCAAGCGAAGTTCTCGGCGATAGCGCGCGTCTTGTTCGATTGAATGGGGCCGATGAAGTGCCAACTCAAGGGCAAGTCGGTTAATTCGGCCTGCTTGCCCAGGGCTTCTTGCAGATAGTTCTCGCCAAAGTCGAGCATGCCGGCGGCATAGGCTTCGCGCACGGCTTGCGCGGGTTTGGTCTTGCTCACGGCCAGCAGGTGGATGCTGCTTGCGTCACGTTGCACGGCGTCGGCTGCGGCGCGGATGCGCTGGCTAACCTGGCCGATGTTGTCTGCTATCGTCGACATTCAAGATGCGCCCGTGGATATGGAGTCCGCGGCATTCTACTGGAAATGGAAAGCCCTATGGATATCACTGAATTACTCACGGCCAGCGTGCGCCGTGGTGCGTCCGACCTGCATGTGTCTGCCGGCCTGGCGCCGATGCTGCGACTGGATGGCGAGGTCTGGCCGCTGGAGGGGCCGGTGCTTTCACCTACGCAAGTAGCGGACTTATTGAGCCCTTTACTCACTCAGCACCAGCAAAAGGATTTCGAAACATCTCTAGAAACAGATTTTGCCTTCGAACTGCCCGGTGTGGCGCGGTTCCGGGCCAATGTGTTCCGGCAGGATCGCGGCATGAGTGCGGTGTTTCGCACCATCCCTTCTGAGGTCCAGAGCCTGGAAAACCTTGGTCTTGGCGAAGTGTTCCAGCGTATCGCCCAATTGCCACGTGGCCTGGTGCTGGTCACCGGCCCGACCGGCTCGGGCAAGTCTACGACTCTGGCGGCGATGATCGATTTCCTCAATCAGCATCGGCGTCAGCACATCCTCACTCTTGAAGACCCCATCGAATTTATCCACACGCCGAAAATGGCGTTGATCAACCAGCGCCAGGTGCATCGCGATACCCATGGTTTTTCCACTGCCTTGCGCTCGGCACTGCGCGAAGACCCGGACGTGATCCTGGTGGGCGAACTGCGTGACCTGGAAACTATCCGCCTGGCGCTGACGGCGGCTGAGACCGGGCACCTGGTGTTTGGCACCCTGCACACCAGTTCGGCGGCAAAGACCGTAGACCGGCTGGTGGACGTGTTCCCGGCTGGGGAAAGGGCCATGGTCCGCTCGATGCTGTCGGAGTCGTTGCAGGCGGTGGTGTCTCAGGTGCTAGTAAAGAAGATCGGCGGCGGACGCGTGGCGGCCCATGAAATCATGCTGGGCACGCCGGCCATTCGGAACTTGATCCGGGAGGACAAGGTGGCGCAGATGGTTTCAGCGATCCAGACCGGTGGGGCGTTGGGGATGAAGACGTTGGATATGAGCTTGAAGGCGTTGGTCGTGGGCGGGGTGATCAGCCGCGAGGACGCGCGGGAGAAGGCAAGGGTGCCAGCAGACCTGTAGGAGCGAGCTTGCTCGCGAAAAACTGATAGGCGCCGCGTTCATTCTGAATGCCCGCGTCATCGTTATCGTTCTTCGCGAGCAAGCTCGCTCCTACAGTAGATCGATCAGCGCTGGACGACCCGCAGGTTGTTGTTCTGCTCTTTCGGCAGCACCCGCTTGGCAATCACGTAATTCTTGTCCCAGAACGGCTTCTTCAGCGTGTCGATACTGACCGCCTTGCCACGACGCGGTGCGTGGATGAAGCGGTCATTACCCAGGTAGATGGCAACGTGGTTCACCTGGCGGCTCTTCAGTTTGAAGAACAGCAGGTCACCGGGTTTCAGGTCCTTGCGATCAACTTTCTGCCCGTGGCCGGCGGCCATGGCGTTGGAAGTACGCGGCAGGTCCACGGCAGCGACGTCGTTAAACGCATATTTCACCAAACCGCTGCAGTCGAACCCTTTACTTGGGCTGCTGCCGCCCCAACGATAAGGAGTACCGAGCACGTTGACGGCGCGGCTGAGGACGGTGCTGCTCTGCTTGGTGTTGACGCCGACCAGGCCCGGAACTGCTTTGCCGTTGTGGGCCTTGCTCAGTTGAGTCGGGCGGTTGACGGTCAGCTTTACCGACTTGGCGGTGCTTGGCGTGCTGTGGACTTTAGGGGTGAAACCGTTAACGTTAGGAAGTCGTTGCTCACGATTGGTGGCGTGGGCGGCCAGTGGCATTAATAGGCAAATGGTTAGCCATGTCTTGAAAAATGGTCGCATTAGGCGTGGCTCTTATGGGTTTGCGCGCAACTTTATAACAGCTTTTTGTGCCGTTCTCAGGCCGTTTGTCGACTGAACCTTGACGTCAAAATCAGGAAAAACGCGACGATTCGCCGCAATTGTCCTACACAAGTCAGGTGGCATAAGGCTTTGAGGGGAGGGAAGATACCATTTGCCGTACGTCGGGCGCCTGTAAAAAAGTCACAAAGAAAATGAAAAAATTTATCTATCGAGGCAAAAGAGGTACGCGATGAACACCTATCAGCAGATTGGCCCGCAGCAAGACACCCACAGTAAGGTGATCGGTTACCTGCTGTGGATTTTCGGTTTTACCGGGGCGCATCGCTTCTATTACGGCAAACCCGTCACCGGCACGATCTGGTTTTTCACCTTCGGTTTGCTGGGAATCGGCTGGTTGATCGACCTGTTCCTGATCCCGGCCATGGACCGTGAAGCGGACCTGCGTTTTACCGCCGGGCCCATCGAATACAACGTGGCCTGGATCCTGTTGGCGTTTCTGGGGGTATTTGGCGTGCACCGCATGTACCAGGGCAAATGGATCACCGGCTTGATCTACCTGCTGACCGGCGGTTTGTTCCTGGTGGGGGTGCTGTATGACTTCTGGACGTTGAATACGCAGATTTCGATCCGCAATGCCGAACGCAATTCCGGGCGGTAAATAACCTGTAGGAGCGAGCTTGCTCGCGAAGAACGTTAACGAAAACGCAGCGCTCTCAGGTAGCCCGCGTTGCCTGTCCGTTCTTCGCGAGCAAGCTCGCTCCTACAGTGTTGGGTAGCGTCAGGCCTGGTAACTGATACGGCCGTCGACCAAGGTGTAGCGCACCGTCGCCGGCAGGCTATGCCCAATGAACGGGCAGTTTTCGCCTTTCGACAGCCACTGCTCCCCGGCAACCGTGGAGCTGGCCGGATCAAACAGCACCAGATCCGCCGCCGATCCCACCGCCAACTTACCCGCCGGCAGGCGCAAGGCCTCTGCCGGGCCGGCGCTCAGGCGTGCCAGCAAGGTCGGCAAGTCCAGCAACCCATCTTCCACCAACGTCATCGCCAACGGCAGCAACAGTTCGACACTGCTGATGCCCGGCTCTGTCGCGCCAAACGGTGCCAGCTTGGCATCCCGCTCATGGGGCTGGTGATGGCTGGAAATCGCCGAAACCACACCGGACTTGACCGCTGCGCGCAAACCGTCGCGGTCGGCCAGGGTGCGCAGCGGCGGCTGCACGTGGTACAGGCTGGAGAAATCGATCAGCGCCTCATCCGTCAGAATCAGCTGATACAGCGCCACATCCGCCGTCACCGGCAAACCACGGGCCTGGGCCTGGGCGATCAAGGCCACGCCGCGAGCGCTGGTCAACTGGCTGAAGTGCGCGCGCACGCCGCTTTGTTCCACCAGCAACAGGTCACGGGCCAGGGCCACGGTCTCGGCGGTTTCCGGAATGCCCGGCAGGCCGAGGAAGCTGGCCACGGCGCCTTCATGGGCCAGGCCGCCTTCGGCCAGGTCGCGGTCCTGGGAATGGAAGATCACCGTCAGGTCGAAGGTGGCCGCGTATTCCAGGGCGCGCAGCAGCGTGCGGGTGCTGCGGAAGCTTTCCAGGCCATTGCCGAACGCCACGCAACCGGCGTCGCGCAGGGCGATCAGTTCGGCGAGTTGTTCGCCTTCCAGGCCTTTGCTCAGGGCGCCGATAGGGAACACCTTGCAATTGCCGGCTTCGCGGGCGCGGTCGAGGATCAGCTCGGTCACGGCCGAGGTGTCGAGGATCGGCTTGGTGTGGGGCGGGCAGCACAGGCTGGTCACGCCACCTGCAGCCGCGGCGCGGGTTTCGCTGATGATGTTGCCTTTGCGGCTGTAACCCGGCTCGCGCAGGGCGACGTTCAGGTCGACCAGGCCCGGCGCGGCCACCAAGCCTTTGGCGTCGAGGGTTTCAGTCGCGCTGAAACCCGCCGGAGCAGCGCCGATGGCGATAAGCTTGCCGGCTTCCAGATGCAAATCGGTAACTTGATCCAGGCCACTGGCCGGATCGATAACGCGAGCGCCAAGAATGCTGAGCTTCACTGGGCGTTCTCCTGCTCGAATTGACGTTGCGCGGTTTGCCCGCTCATGGCCATGGACAACACGGCCATACGGACGGCGATGCCGTAGGTGACCTGGTTCAGGATCACCGACTGAGGGCCGTCGGCCACCGCCGACTCAATCTCCACCCCACGGTTGATCGGGCCCGGGTGCATCACAATGGCATCCGGCTTGGCGCCGGCCAGGCGCGCGGTAGTCAGGCCGAACAGGCGGTAGAACTCGCCTTCGCTCGGCAGCAGGCCACCGGCCATGCGCTCACGTTGCAGGCGCAGCATGATCACTACATCCACGTCCTTGAGGCCGGCGGCCATGTCGGTGTAGACCTTCACGCCGTACTGCTCGATGCCGATCGGCAGCAGGGTTTTGGGTGCGATCACACGGATATCCGGGCAACCCAGGGCTTTCAGGGCCAGCATGTTCGAACGCGCAACCCGCGAGTGCAGGATGTCGCCGACAATGGCCACCGAAAGGTTTTCAAAGCTGCCCTTGTGCCGACGGATGGTGAGCATGTCGAGCATGCCCTGGGTCGGGTGGGCGTGACGGCCGTCCCCGCCATTGATGATCGCCACCTGCGGGCACACGTGTTCGGCGATGAAGTGGGCGGCGCCGGAGTCGCCGTGGCGCACCACGAACATGTCGGCGGCCATGGCTTCGAGGTTGCGCAGGGTGTCGAGCAGGGTCTCGCCCTTGCTTGCCGACGAGGTGGACACGTTCAGCGTGATCACGTCGGCCGACAGCCGCTGGGCCGCCAGTTCAAAGGTAGTGCGGGTGCGCGTGGAGTTCTCGAAGAACACATTGCAGATGGTCTTGCCGCGCAGCAGCGGGACCTTCTTCACCGCGCGGCCACCGACTTCGAGGAACGAGTCGGCAGTGTCGAGGATTTCGGTGAGCAGTTCGCGGGGCAAACCGTCGAGGGACAAGAAGTGTTGCAACTGGCCCTGAGCATTGAGCTGCAGCGGGCGCTTGGCATCGAGAGGCGTCATCGCGGGGACTCTTTACAAGGCGGTTTAAAGGGCGAGGTCTTGCAGTTCGAGTTCGAGCGGCGTGGGACCGGACAATTTTACCCGCTGGTGGGCTGAAAGCGACAGTGTGGCGCCGACCACATCCGGGCTGATCGGCAGTTCGCCGGCATCCAGGTCGAGCAGGCACACCAGGGTCACGCTGGCCGGGCGGCCGTAGTCGAACAGTTCGTTCATGGCGGCGCGGATGGTGCGGCCGCTCATCAGCACATCGTCGATCAGCACCAGGTGCTGGCCTTCGATCTCGAACGGCAGGGCCGACGGGCGCACTTGTGGGTGCAGGCCGTTCTGGCTGAAGTCGTCACGGTAGAAGGACACGTCGAGGGTGCCGAGGGGCGAGTCGCTGCCCAGTGCTTCCAGCAATGCCTGGGCCACCCACACACCACCGGTGCGAATACCGATGAAGCGCGGCTCGCTGATGTTGCGGTGTTGCAGATGGGCCGTGAGGCTTGTGGCCATCTGGCTGATCAGTTCGGCGGGGTTCGGCAGGCTCATGCAGGCTCCTTCAGGACCTTGGCGCAGGCAAGGTCCGGGCTCAAACGTAAAAGACACTGTAGGAGCGAGCTTGCTCGCGAAGAACTCACAGGCGCCGCGTGCATCACTGGATGCGCGCGTAATCGTTGACGTTTTTCGCGAGCAAGCTCGCTCCTACAAAAAGCAATGCGGCAATTCAGGATTCAAATAATGCAGTGTTTTCATCCAACCATCCCTGCAACAACAGGGCGGCGGCGATGGCGTCCACGGGGTTGTCGCGGTAGCTGCCCTTTTGCCCGCCACGGTCACGGCGCTCACCCTTGGCTTCAAAGGTGGTGAGGCGTTCGTCGTGGGTATAGAAGGGCAGGTTGTAGCGGCCATTGAGGCGGCGGGCGAATTTTTCGGCGCGCAGGCACATGTCGCTGGGGGTGCCGTCCATGTTCAAGGGCAGGCCGACCACAACCGCGTCGGGCTTCCACTCTTTAATGAGGGCCTCGACCTGGTTCCAGTCCGGCACGCCGTTCTGGGCTTTCAAGGTGCACAACTCGCGGGCTTGGCCGGTGATGACCTGGCCGACGGCGACGCCGATCTGTTTGGTACCGTAGTCAAAACCCAGGATCAGTCGCAAAGCCATCAGGCGTGCCCCGCCTGGCTGGTCAACAGGCTGAGGTTGACGCGCAGCTTGGCTGCAGCCGCTTCCAGGCGCAGTTCACTGGGCGTGTTGAACAGGATGTCGGCGTCGAAGGGGCACGTCAGCCAGGCGTTACTGGCGAGTTCAGCCTCCAACTGGCCGGCTTCCCAGCCCGCGTAACCGAGGGTGATCACACTCTGCTCAGGGCCTACGCCGTCGGCGATGGCGAACAACACGTCCTGGGAGGTGGACAGCGACACACCGTCCAGATCGACCGTGGCCTGGAACTTCGGCCCCGTCGGGTGCAGCACAAAACCGCGATCGGTCTGTACCGGCCCGCCGATGTAGATCGGCACGCCCTGGCAACGGGCAGGCGGGTCGACTTCCGGTCGCAGCTGCTCAAGGATATCCGCCAGGTTCAGCTCTTGCGGGCGGTTGACCACCAACCCCATCGCACCATTGGCCGTGTGCTCGACGATGTAGGTCAAGGTCTGCGCAAAGTTTGGGTCGGCCATATGGGGCATGGCGATCAGGAATTGATGCTTGAGGTAGGTCGGGCTGACGTTTTTCATGTTTGATAGTGTGGCGGTGGAGGGGCGAACTGACAAGCTGGTGATGTGCCACAGGGGGCAATTGTCATCAATTGCTCGACAGCCGATCGCCCTTGGCGAACTTCCAGGTTCGGATGATTTCCAGGCGGTCGACGTCGTTCAAGTCGCCGCTGAACGGCGCGAAAGGCGCGGCCAGGCGCACGATGCGCTGGGCGGCCTGGTCCAGCAGCGGCTGGCCGGAGGACTCCAATACCTGCACTTCATATAACGTGCCGTCGCGGTTGATTGAAACCAATAGACGCAAATTGCCGTAAATCTGCTGGCGCCTGGCTTCTTCCGGGTAATTGAGGTTGCCGATGCGCTCGACCTTCTTGCGCCACTCGTCTTTGTACCAGGCGCCTTTGTCGCGCATGGTCGAGGCGGCGTTCAGCCGGTAGATGCGCGGGCGCTTGGCGTACAGCTGCTGTTCGTTGGCCAGTTCGGCTTCAAGGCTGGAGATTTCGTCGGACAGGGTCGAGCTGTCGAAAGTCGGCGCTGGCTTGACGGGCTCGGGCGTGGGTTCGGTCTTGGACTTTTCGCGCTGGGTCGGGGCTTTTTGCGGCTTGGGTGCGACGGTGGTCACTGCCGCCTTGGGCGCGGCCTGCTTGACCTCGGGCTTGGGCACCGGCGGCGGGGTGACTTTATTCACCTTGTTGTCCTGGAACGGCGCCACTTCGGTGGTCTTGGGCACGGCTTTCTTGTCGAGGGTGCCGCTGCCTTGCTGATTGTCCTGGGCGAGGAAGTCAGCCTTCTCGGGCTTCTTTTCACTTTTGAACGTGGCGAGGGTGATTTCCAGGGTTTTGCTGATCTGCTTGGGCTCGACCATGGTGAAACCCACGCCGAGGATCAGCGCCAGGTGAATCAGCGCGGCCAGGAACAGGGTAAATCCGAGCCGATCAGCCGGGCGCACGCCGCTGTGGGAGAGTTCGGGGGGCAGGTCGGACGGGAGTGTCATGACAAAAAAACCAACATCGCGCGTTTCACAGGTGGGGCATGATAGCGCAATGTTGGTGCGTGTCCGGCTGTTCTATGTCACTTGGCTTGTAGCTTGCGCTCAATGGCTGCCATCAACATTTCGCCGATGTTCGTGCCAAATGCGTTGTCGATCTCGCGAATGCAGGTCGGGCTGGTGACGTTGATTTCAGTCAGGTTCTCGCCGATCACGTCCAGGCCGACAAACAGCAGGCCCTTTTCACGCAGGGTCGGGCCGACCTGGGCGGCAATCCAACGGTCCTTGTCCGACAGCGGGCGTGCTTCACCCCGACCACCGGCCGCCAGGTTCCCACGGGTCTCGCCCGCCGCCGGGATACGTGCCAGGCAGTAATCCACCGGTTCGCCGTCGATCATCAGGATGCGCTTGTCACCGTCCTTGATCGCCGGCAGGTAGGCCTGGCCCATGATCTGCTGGGTGCCCAGGGCAGTCAGGGTTTCCAGGATCACCGACAGGTTCGGGTCACCGGCGCGGTGACGGAAGATCGAGGTGCCGCCCATGCCGTCCAGCGGCTTGAGGATCACATCGCCATGTTTGGCGGCGAATTCACGCAGCACGTCGGCGCGGCGGCTGACCACGGTCGGCGGCGTGCACTGTGGGAACAGGGTGGCGAACAGCTTTTCGTTGCAGTCGCGCAGGCTTTGCGGCTTGTTGACGATCAGCACACCAGCGCGCTCGGCCTGTTCCAGCAGGTAGGTGGAGTAGACGAATTCCATGTCGAACGGCGGGTCCTTGCGCATCAGGATCACGTCCAGATCGCTCAGCGGGCTGTCGATTTCGTCGGCCAGCTCGAACCACTTCTCGGCGTTGGCAAATACCTGCAGCGGGCGCATGCGCGCGCGGGCCTCGCCGTCGCCCTGGTAAAGATCGCGCTGCTCCATATAGAACAGGGTCCAGCCGCGGGCCTGGGCGGCCAGGAGCATGGCCAGCGAGCTGTCCTTTTTATAGGAAATGCTGGCGATAGGGTCCATGACAATGCCGACGCGAACGCTCATGGGGGATTTCCTCTAGCAAATAAGGGCGCATAAAAGTGGCGTCAGAGTGGCGCTGCGGCTGTTGTGGGTCAAGGAAAAACCACCTGGCCGGTTGCTCGATAGATTGCGCCCGGAGACTGTGCTAAAAAGACTGCCACGGCGCAGCAGCCCTTGAATTCCAAGGCCCGCGGCGCTCATCCTGTGCAGCATCAGGCAGTACACACCGAAAACCGATTCGCTGTGGCGATGGCAGAGCAGATATGGAACAGCATTCCAACGCCTTGAGAGTGATGGTGATCGATGATTCGAAGACGATCCGCCGCACCGCTGAAACCTTGTTGAAGAACGTGGGGTGCGATGTCATCACGGCCATCGACGGTTTCGATGCCCTGGCCCGGATTGTTGATCATCACCCGCATATTATTTTTGTCGACATCATGATGCCGCGCCTGGATGGCTATCAGACCTGCGCGCTGGTGAAGAACAACCCGGCGTTCAAGTCGATTCCGGTGATCATGTTGTCGTCCAAGGACGGCCTGTTCGACAAGGCCAAGGGGCGCATCGTGGGGGTCGATCAGTTTTTGACCAAGCCTTTCAGCAAGGAAGAACTGCTGGGCGCGATCAAGGCCTACGTGCCGGGGTTCGCCGCAGTAGAACAAGCACACTGACGCCGCCTCACAAGGGCCGGCGTCCACCTATGTAGTGGGGAAAACCATGGCACGTGTTCTGATCGTCGACGATTCGCCGACCGAAATGTACAAATTGACCGGCATGCTGGAAAAGCATGGCCACCAGGTCCTCAAGGCCGAAAACGGCGCGGATGGCGTGGCCCTGGCTCGTCAGGAACTGCCCGATGCGGTGCTGATGGACATCGTGATGCCGGGCCTCAACGGCTTCCAGGCCACCCGCCAGCTGTCCAAGGAGCCGGAAACCAACGGCATCCCGATCATCATCATCACCACCAAGGACCAGGAAACCGACAAGATCTGGGGCGCGCGCCAGGGCGCCAAGGATTACCTGACCAAGCCGGTGGATGAAGAAACCCTGATCGCCACCCTGAACAAGGTGCTGGCCGGCTGACGGTTCGCCATCATGACCGAGTCGCAAACCGCCTTCGAGCTGCTGCTGGACATCGACCGCCGCTGCCGCCTGCTGGCCGCTGACCTGCCGTCCCAGGAAACCCGCCTGCAACGCTGGAGCGGGATCGGCTTTCGCCTGGGCCAGCACTGGTATGTGGCGCCCATGGGCGAAGTCGCCGAAGTCCTGCATGAACCGCGTTGCACGCTGATGCCCGGGGTCAAGGCTTGGGTCAAGGGCGTGGCCAACCTGCGTGGGCGCCTGTTGCCGGTGATGGACTTGGGTGGGTTCCTCGGCCTCGAGTTGTCCAAGGCGCGCAAGCAACGGCGCGTCCTGGTAGTGGAGTTCAACGACGTGTTTGTCGGGCTGCTGGTCGACGAGGTGGTGGGGATGCAGCATTTCGCACAAGACGCCTGGCGGGCGAACACCGCGCCCGACGCAGCGTTTATTCAAGGCCGGTTCGACGGCGACCCGTCGTGGCAGGTGTTCAGCCCCTTCGCTCTGGCCCAGGCCCCTGGCTTCATGGATGTTGCCGCATGACCACCGCTACCGCACTCAAACCCCAGGCTGGCTCACGCAGCCGCTCGCAGATCATCGTGCTGTTTATTGCACTGATCGTGTTCATCATGTTGCTGTTCGCCAACTTCGCGTACCTCAACACCCAGTCCACCTACGACAAACAGTACATCGGCCACGCCGGTGAGTTGCGCGTGCTGTCCCAGCGCATCGCCAAGAACGCCACCGAAGCCGCCGCCGGCAAGGCTGCGGCGTTCAAGCTGTTGGGCGATGCGCGCAACGACTTCGCCCAGCGCTGGGGCTTCCTGAAAAAAGGTGACCCGCAAACTGGCCTGCCCGCCGCGCCAAGCGCGGTGCGTGCCGAAATGCGCGCGGTGCAGACCGACTGGGAAGCACTGCTGAAAAACACCGACGCGATCCTCGCCAGCGAGCAGACCGTGCTGTCGTTGCATCAGGTGGCCGCGACCCTCGCTGAAACCGTGCCGCAACTGCAGATGGAGTCGGAAAAGGTCGTTGATATCCTCCTGCAACGCGGCGCTCCGGCCAGCCAGGTGGCGTTGGCCCAGCGCCAATCACTGCTGGCCGAACGTATCCTTGGCGCGGTGAACACCGTGTTGGCCGGCGACGAAACCGCCGTGCAAGCCGCCGACGCCTTTGGCCGTGACGCCAACCGCTTCGGCCAGGTGCTTAACGGCATGCTCCAGGGCAACCCCGGCCTGCGCATCACCCAGGTCGAAGACCGCGACGCCCGCGCGCGTTTGGCGGAAATCGCCGAACTGTTCGAATTCGTTTCCGGCTCCGTGGATGAAATC
Organism: Pseudomonas reactans; assembly: GCF_013387025.1. Taxonomy (NCBI): domain Bacteria; kingdom Pseudomonadati; phylum Pseudomonadota; class Gammaproteobacteria; order Pseudomonadales; family Pseudomonadaceae; genus Pseudomonas; species Pseudomonas reactans. Next base: position 101,569 of record NZ_JACAQP010000014.1, read on the forward strand.
CTCGAGACCTCGCCACAGTTGTTCCAGGTGCGGGCCTCGGCGAGCAATATCTTCAACCTGTCGCAAACCCTGCTCGATGAAGCCTCGCACCTGGCCACCGGGTTCGAGAACCTCGCCAGTGGGCGCAGCTTCGACACCATCGGCGGTTACGTGCTGGGCCTGCTGGCGCTAGCCTCGATCATCCTGATCGGCCTGGTGATGGTGCGCGAGACCAACCGCCAGCTGCACGAAACCGCTGAGAAAAACGAACGCAACCAGAGCGCGATCATGCGCCTGCTGGATGAAATCGAAGACCTGGCCGACGGCGACCTCACCGTGACTGCCTCGGTGACTGAAGACTTCACCGGCACCATCGCTGACTCCATCAACTATTCCGTCGACCAGCTGCGCGACCTGGTCGCCACCATCAACCTTACCGCCGGACAAGTCGCCGGTGCGGTGCAGGACACGCAGGCCACCGCCATGCACCTGGCCCAGGCCTCGGAGCACCAGGCCCAGCAGATCGCCGAGGCGTCCACCGCGATCAACCAGATGGCCCAGTCCATCGACCAGGTCTCGGCCAACGCTGCCGAATCCTCGGCGGTGGCAGAGCGCTCGGTGGAAATCGCCAACAAGGGCAACGAGGTGGTGCACAACACCATCCACGGCATGGACAACATTCGCGAGCAGATTCAGGACACCGCCAAGCGCATCAAGCGCCTGGGCGAGTCGTCCCAGGAAATTGGCGACATCGTCAGCCTGATCGACGACATTGCCGACCAGACCAACATCCTCGCCCTCAACGCTGCTATCCAGGCAAGCATGGCCGGCGATGCCGGGCGTGGGTTTGCCGTGGTTGCCGATGAAGTGCAGCGCCTGGCCGAGCGTTCATCGGCGGCGACCCGGCAGATTGAAACGTTGGTGCGGGCGATCCAGGCCGACACCAATGAAGCGGTTATTTCCATGGAACAGACCACCACCGAAGTGGTGCGCGGCGCGCGGCTGGCCCAGGACGCCGGGGTGGCGCTGGAAGAGATCGAAGGTGTATCCAAGACCCTGGCGGCGCTGATCCAGAGCATCTCCAACGCGGCGCAGCAACAGACCTCATCGGCCGGGCAGATCTCCCTGACCATGAACGTGATCCAGCAGATCACCACCCAGACCTCGTCGGGCTCCACGGCCACCGCCGAAAGCATCGGCAACCTGGCGAAAATGGCCAGCCAGTTGCGGCGGTCGGTGTCGGGCTTCACCTTGCCACCGCCCAAGCAGGTCAATGATTGAAATGCTATCTGAAGAACACCACAGTCCAACTGTGGGAGCTGGCTTGCCTGCGATAGCGGTCTGTCAGATACAGATGTGTTGCTGACCCACCGCTATCGCAGGCAAGCCAGCTCCCACATTTGATCTCCACCAGTCGGGAGATCTTGGCAACATCAGCAACCCACGAATTCTAAGCGGAGCAGTTATGGTTGATCGGCACGACTACGTGGCCCTCGAATGGGTCAAGGGCGACATTGCCGAAACCCTGAAACAGGCTCGCTCGGCGCTGGACGCGTACGTCGAAACCTCAGACGGCGATGCGATCAGCGAGTGCCTGGCGTGCGTCCATCAAGTGCATGGCGCGTTGCAGATGGTCGAGTTCTACGGCGCGGCGCTGCTGGCCGAGGAAATCGAAGCACTGGCGCTGGCCCTGCAAGCCGGGAGCGTCAGCCAGCGCGACGAAAGCATCCGTCTGCTGCAACAGGCCCTTACTCAATTGCCGTTGTACCTGGACCGCGTGCACAGCGCCCGCCGCGACCTGCCACTGGTGGTGTTGCCACTGCTCAATGACCTGCGCAGCGCGCACGGCGAAAGCCTGCTGTCGGAAACCAGCCTGTTCAGCCCGCAACTGCTGACCATCGCGCCACTGCCCGACGAGGCCCTGGCCCAGCGCGCGGTGCCCGACCTGAAAGAGCAACTGCGCCAGTGGCACCAGCTTTTGCAGCAGGCGCTGGCCGGGCTGCTGCGTGAAGATCATGGCCCCAGCAACCTGGAAGACATGGCGCGGGTGTTCGCACGCCTCGAAGCTTTGTGCCAAGGCGCGCCGCTGTTGCCGCTGTGGCAGGTCACCTCGGCGTTGGTCGAAGGCATGCTCACCGGCGTGATCGCCAACAGCCCGGCGTTGCGCAGCCTGCTCAAGGCCAGTGACAAACAACTCAAACGCCTGCTGGCCCAGGGCATCGGCGGGATCAACCAGCCGGCGCCGGATGAATTGCTCAAGAGCCTGCTGTTCTATGTGGCCAAGGTCACCCGTCCGACGCCGCGCATGCAAAGCCTGAAAGAACGCTACGGCCTGGATGAAGCCTTGCCTGACAGCGCCGTGGTGGATGCCGAGCGCGCACGCCTGGCCGGGCCGGACCGCAACGCCATGGGCTCGGTGCTGGGCGCTTTGTGTGAGGAATTGGTACGGGTCAAAGAACGCCTCGACTTGTTCGTACGCAGCGACCGCCAACACACCAGCGACCTTGATGCATTGCTGGCGCCGTTGCGGCAAATCGCCGACACCCTGGCGGTGCTGGGCTTCGGCCAGTCGCGCAAAGTCATCATCGACCAACTCGCCGTGGTGCTGAGCCTGGCCCAAGGCCAACGCGAACCCAATGACGCTGTGTTGATGGACGTCGCCGGCGCCTTGCTCTACGTCGAAGCCACGTTGGCGGGCATGGTCGGCACCGTCGAGCCGGAAAGCCGCGAAGAAAGCCGCTTGCCCACCACCGACCTGACCCAGATCCACCAGTTGGTGATCCGCGAATCCTGCCAGTGCCTCAAGCAAGCCAAGGAACTGGTGATCGATTGCATAGAAGCTGATTGGGACCGCCAACGCCTGGAGTCCCTGCCGGAGCTGCTGAGCCAGGTGCGCGGCGCCCTGGCGATGATCCCGTTGCCTCGCGCGGCAAGCCTGATGCGTGGTTGCACCGATTACGTCGACGAGCAGTTGATGGGCAACGATGCACCGCCCTCCGAGATGGAACTGGCGCATTTCGCCGACGTGATCAGCAGCCTGGAGTACTACCTGGAACGCATGCTCCAAGACCCGGACGCTGCGGGCGAGCGAGTACTGGAACTGGCCACCCAAGGCTTGGCCGCACTGGGTTACCTGCCCGCCGAAAAACCCTGGCGCCAGGCCTTGATTGCACCGGATGGCGCGCTCTCGGCCGAGGTTACGCCGAGCCAATCCCAGTTCGATGCACTCGCCAGCCCAACGTCGCGCCTGAACCCGCCGGCCCAGCAGCGGCCCGGCAGTCTGTTGCCGCCGCCGGCTGACGAAGAACCCATCGACGATGAACTGCGCGAAGTCTTCCTTGAAGAGACTGACGAAGTCCTCGAGGTGCTGCACCGTAACCTGCCCAACAGCGCGGACAAAACCGCCCAGGCCGAAATGCGCCGCGCCTTCCACACCCTCAAAGGCAGCGGTCGCATGGTGCGCGCCCTGGTCTTGGCCGAGTTGGCCTGGGCGGTGGAAAACCTGCTGAACCGTGTGCTGGAGCGCAGCGTGACCCTCAGCCCCGACGTGCAGCAGGTGCTGGACGAAGCGGTGGCCTTGCTGCCGGAGTTGATCGCGGACTTTGCCATCGACGACCAGCGTCAACGCGATGAAGTCGACGCCCTGGCTGCCCGCGCGCACGCCTTGGCCAGCGGTACACCCGCGCTGTCCGCCGAGCCTCATGATCCGATGCTGCTGGAGATTTTCCGCAACGAAGCCCAAAGCCATCTGGACAGCCTCAACCACTTCCTGCAACGGGCTGCCGAGCATGTACCGCTGCAAGTCAGCGATGAACTGCAACGCGCCCTGCACACCCTCAAGGGCAGCGCCTATATGGCCGGCGTGTTGCCGATTGCCGAGCTGGCACGACCTCTCGACCACCTGACCCGTGAGTACAAGGCCCACCGCCTGCCGCTGGACCTGGACGAAGTGGAGTTGCTGCTGGAAGCCGAAGGTCTGTTCCAGCAGGGTTTACGCGATCTAGACAGCGACCCCTTGGCGCCGATCAACGGTGCAGAGGAGCTGATCAACCGCACCCAAAGCCTGCTGGATCACCAGCTTGAAGCGCTGCTCGACGTGCGCTTCAAGCGCGACCCACAGTTGATCGCCAACTTCCTGGCCCAGGGCATGGACATCCTGCTCGACGCCGAAAGCCTGCTGCGTCGCTGGCAGCAACACCCCGGTGAACGCCAGGAACTCACTGCGCTGCTGGATGAATTGACCACGCTGGGGGAGGGCGCGCACGTCGCAGACCTGCATGCCATCGACGCACTCTGCGAAGCCTTGCTCGACCTGTACGGCGCCGTGGAGGAAAGCAGCCTGGCGGTCAGCGAGCGGTTTTTCCATGAGGCCGAACAGGCCCATGAAGCGCTGATCAGCATGCTCGACCAACTGGCCGCCGGCCAGGAAATCAGCCCCGCGCCGGCCCGTGTCCAAGCCCTGCGCGAGTTATTGGATGAAGCCCTCGACCCGTCCGCCACCGGCCTGATCAAAAGCGACGGCAGCCGTGCGCTGAGCATTGCCGAACTGGGCGCCGCCACACAGCAGTTGGATCAGCAAACGACGATGGACGACGAGATCGTCGAGATCTTCCTCGAAGAAGCCGTGGACATCCTCGACAGTGCCGGGCAGTCGCTCAAGCGCTGGTTGCTGGAGCCCGACAACGCCGCGCCGTTGTCGTCATTGCAACGCGATCTGCACACCCTCAAAGGCGGTGCGCGCATGGCGGAAATCGAGCCGATTGGCGACCTGGCCCACGAGTTGGAATGCCTGTACGAAGGGCTGGTGGACCGGCGCTACAGTTACTCTGCCGAACTGTCCCAAGTATTGATGGCCAGTCATGAACGCCTCGCCTTGCAGCTTGAAGAACTGCACCATCACCAACCTTTGAGCGACAGCGCCGAGCTGATCGCCAGGGTGCGCGCATTGCGCCAAGGCAGCGCGCCAGCGGCACCGGTCGCCGCGCCGCCCGCGTCTGGCGCCGACCCTGAGCTGCTGGATATCTTCCTCGAAGAAGCGGCCGACATCCTCGACAGCTCCAGTGCTGCGCTGTCGCGCTGGCAGGCCGAGCCCGGCAATCGCCAGGAAGTGGAGACCCTGCTGCGCGACCTGCACACCCTCAAGGGCGGCGCGCGCATGGTCGAGATCGCGCCCATCGGCGACCTGGCCCATGAACTGGAATTTCTCTACGAAGGCCTGTCCGCCGGTTTGCTCGCGCCATCCCCGGAATTGTTCGCGTTGCTGCAAGGCTGCCACGACCGCCTGGCGCAGATGATCGATGCGGTGGCAGACGGTTTGCCGGTCGGCTCGGTGGACAAGCTCATCGAGCGCATCAAAAGCCTGGTGCACCCGAGCGACGAGCCCGTGACGCCATTGGCGTTGCCGGCGGGCAAGGCGGAGGCCGTCGTCGATCCGATGGCCGATATGGTGAAGATCTCTGCCGAGCTGCTCGACGACCTGGTCAACCTGGCCGGTGAAACCTCGATCTTCCGGGGCCGCATCGAACAACAAGTCAACGACGCACGCATCGCCCTGACCGAGGTGGAAACTACGATTGAGCGCATGCGCGACCAACTGCGTCGCCTCGACACTGAAACCCAGGGCCGCATCCTCAGCCGCCAGCAGGCCGAGGCCGAGCGCCTGGGCTATGAAGACTTCGACCCGCTGGAAATGGACCGCCATTCGCAGTTGCAGCAACTGTCTCGCGCGTTGTCCGAATCTGCCTCTGACCTGCTCGACCTCAAGGACACCCTAGAACGTCGCAACGAAGACGCCCACGACCTGTTGCAGCAACAGGCACGCATCAACACCGAGTTGCAGGAAGGCCTGATGCGCACGCGCATGGTGCCGTTCGAACGCATGCTGCCGCGCCTCAAGCGCATCGTGCGTCAGGTGGCGGGGGAGTTGGGCAAGGATGTGGAGTTCATTGTCGGCAATGCCGAGGGCGAGATGGACCGCAACGTACTGGAACGCATGGCCGCGCCGCTGGAGCACATGCTGCGCAACGCCGTCGACCATGGGCTGGAGTCCCGCGATGCACGGCTGCTGGCCGGTAAGCCGGAGAAAGGCCGCATCACCCTGGACCTGACCCACGAAGGTGGCGACATCGTCTTCGACATGCGTGACGACGGCGCCGGGGTGCCGCTGGAGGCGGTGCGACGCAAGGCAATCAAGCGCGGTTTGCTCGATCCCAATCAGGAGATCAGCGACCGCGACGTGTTGCAGTTCATCCTGCAACCGGGCTTCTCCACGGCGGAAAAGATCACGCAGATTTCCGGGCGTGGTGTGGGCATGGATGTGGTGCATGAAGAAGTGCGTCAGTTGGGCGGTTCGATGTTCATCGACTCGACGCCGGGTATGGGCGTGCACTTCCGTATTCGCCTGCCGTTCACCGTGTCGGTCAACCGCGCGCTGATGGTGCAATGTGCGGACGACCAATATGCGATCCCGCTCAACACCATCGAAGGCCTGGTGCGTGTGTTGCCCCATGAGCTGGCCGGGCACTACCAGCAAGATCCACCGCGTTATGAATACGCCGGCCAGCGTTACGAGCTGTTTTACCTGGGCGACCTGCTGCACACCGTCAGCCGCCCGAAACTGTTGGGCCAATATCAACCAGTGCCGGTGCTGCTGGTGCAGTGCAATGAGCGGCGCGTGGCGATCCATGTGGACGCCATGGCCGGCACACGAGAAATCGTGGTCAAGGGCCTGGGCCCGCAGTTTGCCGGCGTGCAGGGCTTGTCCGGCGCGACCATTCTGGGCGACGGCCGCGTGGTGTTGATCATCGACCTGCTGGCGCATATCCGCGCCCGCCCAGCGGCCTTGCCGGCGCAGTCAGTGGATGCGCCGCTGATCCTCAACGACCCGCTGAAAAAGCGTCCGTTGCTGGTGCTGGTGGTGGACGACTCGGTCACCGTGCGCAAAGTCACCAGCCGCCTGCTGGAACGCAACGGCATGAACGTGCTCACCGCCAAAGACGGCATCGACGCCCTCGCCGTGCTGGAAGAGCACAGCCCGGACCTGATGCTGCTCGACATCGAAATGCCGCGCATGGACGGCTTCGAAGTCGCCACCCAAGTGCGCAACGACCCCCGGCTGATGCGCCTGCCGATCATCATGATCACCTCGCGCACCGGCCAGAAACACCGCGATCGCGCCATGGCCATCGGCGTGAATGACTACCTCGGCAAGCCGTACCAGGAATCGGTGCTGCTCGAAAGCATCGCCTACTGGAGCAAGTCCCATGCTTGACCACCGCACCAGCCAACTCACTGGCCTGCTGCTGCCCCTGGCCGACCGCCATCTGGTGCTGCCCAACGTCGCCATCGCCGAGCTGATCGACTTCCAGCGCGGCGAACCGGCCAGCGATGCGCCGCCGTGGTATTTGCGGCAAGTGACCTGGCGCGACCGGCAAATCCCGTTGATCAGCTTTGAAGCGGTGTGCGGTGAAGCCAGCGTGACCGGCGAACGCTCGCGGATCGTGGTGTTGAATGCGTTGGGCGGGCGGCCGACGTTGAAGTTTATTGCGTTGGTGATCCAGGGGATTCCCCGGTCGTACAAGCTCGACAGTGAGCTGAGTTATGTGGATGTGCCGCTGTGCCCGCTGGAGCTGGCGGCGGTGCAGGTGGGCGAGCATGTGGCGAAGGTGCCGGATTTGCTTGGGCTGGAGGCACTGCTGGTAGAGTCCGGCCTGGCCTGACAGTGACCCACTGTAGGAGCGAGCTTGCTCGCGAAAAACGCCAACGATAACGCAGCGCTCCTTTTAACCAGCGGTGCCTGACGGTTCTTCGCGAGCAAGCTCGCTCCTACAGGAACAGGCTCAATCAATCCGCGCAAACCGCTCAATCACCGGCTGCTCCCGATGCTCGGCCTGGCACAAGTCATAGGCGCTTTGCATCGACAGCCATAACTGCCCAGTGCTCACACCTGCCCGCTCAAGCCGCACCGCCAAGTCGGGACTGACAGGCGCACGCCCATGCAAAATCCTCGAAAACGTCTCACGGGCGAATCCCAGGCGCCGGGCCATTTCGGTGATGGTGATGTCCAGGGTGGGTCATATCAGGCTTAGTGTTTGGACTCATGACGTTCGCCCGTGGCGGGGTTCGGAAAAAAAATGCTAGAGAAACGGGTTCCGAGCAACAACCTGAAAACGCTGTTAGAACATTCCTTGTTGCTTGTCGGGACGACAACCGTAGGTAGGGCTCGGACTGATAGCGTGTCTGAAATTTCTGTAAGTCTCACCTTCGTATTTTTACTGATTTTTGAGTGCTAGTTTTTATCGCTCAACCCCATCAGCAAGGATTCGCAAATGGCCGTCCCTCCCATACCCTCGGGCGTTTCGCTGCAAGACAATATCGCCTTGGCCAACAACCGCAGGATGCATTTGAAGCCTGGTTCGGCCTTTGCCTATTCGTGGTTTTACTCACAGGTTCGGGGCGTGGCCCTTGGGATTACAAACAGAAAAGCCGTGAGTACGAGGCGTTCGGTAACTTCAACTACGGCGTTACCGGCATTGTGCTGGGTATTCCGGAGAGTGTGCTGTTGAGAGCGGCTGGTGCGGCGCAAAAGGCAGCAGGGACTTCTCGGGCGGAGTTCGGAGACTGGTGGGGCGATGCGCCGTATGGTGATGATCACAGTGACCAGCATTGGATCAAGGAGGGTATCGAATATGCCAGAGCTCAAGGGTATTAAGTGGCCGGTCCAGGGCTTGTTCAATGGGCTGCTGGTGGTGTGTCTCGGGTACTTGGGTGTTGGTTGGTTGATGAGCCCAGGTCCACCGGAATTGGATGAGGTTGTGCTCAAGTATTCCCTGAATAACGGGAGCTCCATTTACGGTGCGCGAAACAATCAGGGTGGCGCTACGGTAGGCTTTTCCTACCTGTACTACGTCCACAAGGATCTGGGGAATGATCGGGAAATACTCACGACACTGGTGTCGGCACATCCCTTTCTGAAAACTAAAGAGCCGGATGTTCAAGTCACCCGACAGGCTGGCCTCATCCGCCTTACTGTTCGTGGGGAGGTTTATGAATACCGTAGTTACCCGCTCGAAGGTTTGGGGGCTGTGAGAGTAGACATGAAGTTGTAGACCGGCTGGCTTCGGATTTTTCCTGCAAGATTTTGGGCTGTGCATGAACTTGTCGCGAGCAGCCAGCGCGCCTAGTCTTCGTCTCGTCATCGCAAAAAACGGTGACACGGACGTGCAAGTCCGGTTACATATCGGCGCACCAACGCCCATAGCCATCCAACGGGCGTTTTTTATGCCTGCTGTATTTGTTATGGCGGCTGTGCGTGGGAGACCCTTCGGGGTCTGCCGGGGTCCGATATGCCCGGTCTTGCACACCTGCGCACAGCTGCCACCTTTATTCGCGTGCAAGCGGAAGAGGGCAGTCTCCATCACATATCGGAGCTGTAAATCATGGTCAAACCTACCCCCAATCCGCCGCTCTTCACCGTAAACCCGCACCAAAACACCGAAACCCTGCTGGTCAACGCCAGCGAAACCCTGTCTTCCCTCAACGCACTCACCTGCAATCTCGCCTTCGACCTGGACACCTCCCAGCGCGCAATCATGCTCGGTATCCAGCAAATGGCGGAGCTGGGGCAGCTATTGGTAGATCGGGCACTTGAACAGATTTCCCCACCGCCAGTCGCTTAAAACTTGATCGTTCCCAAAAAGGGACCTATCGCTCCCTTTTTGGGACTCTTTGCGCCTGCGAAGTGCCGTCGGGAGCAGGCTTGACTGTCTGCCTGCAATGCTGGATCAGGTTGTCAACGGTGTTCTCCCATGGGAAATAATGCGATTGGTCAAGTCAGCGTTTGGCCCGCTTCGATAGGTTGTTGGAATGGAAAACGGTGTTTCCAAGTAAAAGATATGAGGGTTGTCTGGGCTTTGGACGAGGTTCAGCCCTGATGTGTTCACTTCGTAGTGATACGTCATTTTGTCCTCCCAATTGCCATATTTACGCCGCCCGAAGATGGTCTCGGAGAGCTGCTTGCTGGGCATATCGTCTGGCGCCAAGTCCGTAAAGTAGTGTCGGCCTTTTCCTCGGGGAAGGGGGTCGCCCTTCAAGTTGGTATCTGAAGGGCTGAAAAAGCGGTCAGCGTTGAACTTGGCATGGCGGTCTTTCGCTACATATTTGTAGAAAACGGTTTTGCCTTTGACGGGCGGCTCCAGCTGCGCTTTTTCACCGGGGAAGGCTTCGGGCACTCTGGGGCGTTTGGTGAGGGGTTGGCTGTTCAGCGTATTACCCGAACTATGAGGGTTTGGCCCAAGAGGACGTTTGGGAGCCCTCGCTGCTTCCCCTGGGGACGGGGCCCCTGCCGGTAACCTGCTTGATCGCCATTCACCATTGCTGGCACGCACTAGGTTCTCCCGTCGCCGGAAGAACGTTGACCTCGTCAAGGGTTCATTGGGGTCCAGAATGGAGACCGTTCCGGTGCGTGCATGAAAGCCCGAATCGATCAGGTACACCTTGTTGACCCCGGTTCCGTCGGTGTAACGCACGTAGAAATTTTCGCCGACGTTATAAGTACCACTTGCGCTCATGGGAACGCCCTTGATCACGTCATCCGGCACGGTGAAAGCGCTCAGGTCGCGGGGTGTAGCGGTTCCCGCAGAGGGTGGCGTGTTAACCACGGGGGGGAGCCTAGGCTGGGGCGGTGGCGTATTATTGAGGACCGGGCGCAATGGCGCAGTACGAACATTCGGGAGGCGTGTCGCCGTCGCCGGAATATCCGCATACACCGCACGTCCCAGGCGAGGGCTCTTGATCATCCGCGGCAGAACTTTCCCATTGGCGCGTAAGACTCTGAGGCCGTTCTTTGCCAGCCGGGCCCCCGCTGATAGGCCTTTGCCGATGACTGGAACCACATCGAGCAGTGCCATACCCACTTCAATCCCGAACTGGGCCTTGTTGATTTTCGATTGAATCGCGACTTCCGCGCTGCTCACCGATTGGTGGTCTGCTTTATCGATGACCAGTTGTACGTGCTGTTTGTACAGCTCATCCTGGAAATTGCCTTTAATGGGCTGGAGTGTCGAAGCCGAGCCCTGCAATTTGAGCGTCTGGACCGTTGTATCGACGATTTTGAAGGGGTTCATCAGGTAGTCCAGAGGGCCCCTCTTGAGCGCAGCATAGGCTTTGTCAACGTCATCCTTTTTGACCGGCGACTTTCTGTTTGCGGTGTAGATCCTCCATTCGTTTTTGTCCAACAGGGTATTCAGCGCAGCCTGGTCTTCGAGTTCGCGAAACGATATGCCGTCCGGCGCATCGGGTGTATACAGCACCATCGCCTTATCTGTCTGATTGCCGATCACCATTGCCCCCTGTACCGGCAGCCCGCGCTGGATAAGGGCATTGGCGACGATGGTTTTTCCATCGACCTGAGGCCGGTCAGCGTCGTCGGGATAGCCCAGGACGGCGGCAACCCATTGCGCGCCTCGTTTGGTGGTGGTGTCCTGTTTGGCGTTTGCCTTATAGGCATCCGGGTTGAGTTCTGCGAGCAGCTCATCCTTTTCCAGGCTATCGCTCAGGTTGGCTTTCCAGGCTTTGCGAACCTCGCCTGCGGGCCCTGACGCGGCATCCGTTGCCAGCTCTTTCTTAAGCAGTTTGGTGTACTCGCCACCCACGTCTGCGGTATTGACCAGTGTCTTAAGCTGCTCGGTGTCCCAGGTGACCTGCGTGCCGTCAGCCTCCAGAATAGGTTTGCCTTGGGTATCGTACAGCGGCAACTTAAAGGTGGTTTGGGTGAACTGAGTGCTTTCAGCTGCTGGGAACTCGGTCGGGTTTTTTAGCGCCAGATCCGTCAGTGACACGGTGTGGCTTTTGACAAACGGCGTTTCATTGCTGCTGGGTCGACCCAGGTGAAACCTGGTCTTGGTTTCCACCTGGACCATTAGCTTGTCCGCATCCACTTGCACGGACGGGTATAGCCTTTGGAGGGCCGCACCAATCTGCTCCCGGGAGAAGGCTCCAATATTGGGGATTTTTTCCAGCAAGGGTGCCAGCACACGGGTGCTTTTTTGCTCGGCATTTTCCAAGTAGTCGAACAACTCTACTTGGGTAGGGCTCAGTTTTTTCAACCACTCGGGCTGTAGTTTATCTGCCAGTTTGTCGTCGCGCGCTGACATGGCGTTGCTGCCGTCGAGTAGGTACGACCAGTCGGCGGAATCATCGAGAGCCTGCGATGAAGTCGGGTCTGTCAGCGGGTTGGGGCTGAGGGGGGTGAATGTCTGGATAGCTCGGGCTTGAATGTCTTCTTGCTGACGCTTGAGCATCCAGGGTACCCCCTCGGCCAACACGTCCCCGGTCAAGGGTTCGGCGCTGCGCATCAAGTCATCGCCCGGCTCTTCACGGTTTTGCAGTGCCAACGGCAGCTGTTGCAACAATAAGTCGGTTTGGGGACCGCCTTGGTCAAGGCGGTCGGCCAATGCCTGGCGTGCCTGGGCGGGGGTTGTGAACTCCTCGAACCCTTCACTGGGTGTATACAGCACCACCGGACCATTGGCATCGTTGAGCGGGAGCGCCCGACCATTCGGCCATGTAGGCATTGTGGTCCAAGAGTTATCGGTCTTGGTGATGAGGAAGGCGCCAGCCAGCAGCGCACCCTTCTCAGTGCCGTCATCGACGGTGATGGGGTATACGCCAGGTCGGGCGCCGTTGGCGAAGGCACTCTCGCGTTCGGCCAGCGTAGGGAATTGCAGTGCGGTATCAATCAGTTGTTTGCTGGTTGGGCTCAGTGTTCCGTCACTCACGCGTAACGCTGCCAGGGTCGACAGTTGTTGCTTGTGCAGGGTTAACAGTTGGTTTTGCGGCGGCTCCACAATGCGTGGTTGTTTTTCGTTTGGACGGGGCGTGGCCCAGAACGTCTGGAGGGTCTTGGGGTATTGCGTGGCAATGTCTCGGGCGATGGAGTGCAGCGTGCCGGACGTGATCGCTGGCCCGGCGCTGTCTTCGGGTGCCTGCCTTGTGATGAACTCGTTGCGCACGCCGCTTTCGTCTGGCATGACCTTATCCGGGTCGGCCAGGACAGCTCTAATCTCGTCGAAAAGGGCGCTCATTAACGGTTGGGAGGAGGTCAGTGTTTCGACATCGCCGCTGCTGGTGTAGCGATTATAGGCGATCGTCTCGGCATTGAGCGGCCGCACGCCCGGAAAGGCTTTTTCAAGTTGCGCCTGCACAAAGGCTTTAAAGCTGGGTTGTTGGCTGTATAGGCGTTGAATTTTGGCACTCAGGTTGTCGTGTTGGCCGATGAGAATCTCTGTATCGCTGACCTTGAAGTGTTCCGCCAGCGCATTGCGCTCGGCCGTGGCCGGTTGTATGCCGGGTGAAGTGGGTAAGAGGAAACCGTCTGGTGCATAGGTAGAGATGGTTGAAAGTGGTGCAGGTTGCTGTTGGGCAGTGATAGTGGCTGCCGATTGGGTATTGGCGGGTGAAGGTTTGAGGAGCGTTTCGGAGGGACGGGGCGCCACCGTTTGAACAGAGAGGGTCATGAGGCGGATCTCGCAAGGCAGTTGTGAGTTTTATGCCTACTTTCCTTGTAGTCGTCAGATCTGTGAGCATTCAAAGGCGTACGGTTCCTTCGGAAACATAAGAAGTTGATAATCGTTACTCTGACCGTAACGGTTGCTTGCCCAGCTTGATTGATCGCGCTGTTGGTCGTCCCTAAGGTAGTTCCACGACAGCCAACCCGTGGAGCGACCATGACAACAACCATCACCCCCGACTCGCGCTGGACGCGGCGGCGCGACGAGAAGCAGCGACGGCTCGGGCTGGTCAAAAAATACGCAGACGGCGCGGTATTACCGAGCGACAAGATCGTCGAGGCGCTTGAGGCGCTGATCCTCCCCGGCGACCGCGTGGTGCTGGAAGGCAACAACCAGAAACAGGCGGATTTTCTTTCTCGCTCCCTGGCCAAGGCCGACCCCGCCAAGCTCCACGATTTACACATGATCATGCCCAGTGTCGGCCGTTCCGAGCACCTGGACCTGTTTGAAAAAGGCATCGCACGCAAGCTCGATTTTTCCTTTGCCGGTACCCAATCCCTGCGCATCAGCCAGTTGCTGGAAGACGGTCTGCTGGAAATCGGCGCGATCCACACCTACATCGAACTCTATGCGCGGCTGGTGGTGGACTTGATCCCCAACGTGGTGCTTTCCGCCGGGTTCATGGCCGACCGCGCCGGCAATATCTACACCGGCGCCAGTACCGAAGACACCCCGGCGCTGATCGAGCCCGCCGCGTTCAGCGATGGCATCGTGATCGTGCAGGTCAACCAGTTGGTGGACGACGTCACCGATTTGCCGCGCGTGGATATCCCGGCGAGCTGGGTGGATTTTGTGGTGGTGGCCGACAAGCCGTTCTATATCGAGCCGCTGTTCACTCGCGACCCGCGCCATATCAAGCCGGTGCACGTGTTGATGGCGATGATGGCGATCCGTGGCATCTACGAAAAACACAATGTGCAGTCGCTTAACCATGGCATCGGCTTCAACACCGCCGCCATTGAATTGATCCTGCCCACCTACGGCGAATCCCTTGGCCTCAAGGGCAAGATCTGCCGCAACTGGACCCTCAACCCGCACCCAACCCTGATCCCTGCGATTGAAAGCGGCTGGGTGGAAAGCGTGCATTGCTTCGGCACTGAATTGGGCATGGAAAACTACATCGCCGCTCGGCCGGATGTGTTCTTCACCGGTCGCGACGGCTCGATGCGCTCCAACCGGATGTTCTGCCAACTCGCTGGCCAGTACGCGGTGGACCTGTTTATCGGCGCCACCCTGCAAGTCGACGGCGACGGCCATTCTTCCACCGTGACCCGTGGCCGTCTCGCCGGGTTTGGCGGCGCGCCGAACATGGGCCATGACCCACGCGGTCGTCGCCATGGCACGCCCGCCTGGCTGGATATGCGCCACGACGATGCACCGGAAGCGCTGTTGGAACGCGGCAAAAAACTCGTGGTGCAAATGGTCGAGACCTTCCAGGAAGGCGGTAAACCCACCTTCGTCGACACCCTTGACGCGGTGGAAGTCGCCCGCAAAAGCGGCATGCCCTTGGCGCCGATCATGATCTACGGCGATGACGTCACCCACTTGCTCACCGAAGAGGGCATTGCCTACCTGTACAAGGCGCGCTCCCTGGAAGAACGCCAGGCGATGATCGCCGCCGTCGCAGGCGTCACCGCCATCGGCATGCGCCACAACCCCAAGGACACCGCACGCATGCGCCGCGAAGGGTTGATTGCCTTGCCCGAAGACTTGGGCATCCGTCGCACCGATGCTACCCGCGAACTGTTGGCCGCCAAGAGTGTGGCCGACCTGGTGGACTGGTCCGGTGGGCTGTACAACCCACCTGCCAAATTCAGGAGCTGGTAAATGCGCGCCCTTAAACTGCATGAAATCACGCTCGCAGATCGCCTGGCGGACATGGCCGTCGATGCGCTGATCGATGAAGCCGACCTGTCGCCCAAACCTGCCTTGGTGGACCGCCGCGGCAACGGCGCCCATAGCGATCTGCACCTGGGCCTGATGCACGCTTCAGCGTTGTCGCTGTGGCCGATGTTCAAGGAGATGGCCGAAGCCGCGATTGAGTTCGGTGAAGTCGGCTTACCCCTGCGCGAAGCCCTTGGGCGTATTGGCCGCGAAGGTGAGCAAGCAATGCTCGTCACCACCCACGGCGTGAACACCCATCGCGGCGCAATCTGGGCCCTCGGTTTGCTCACCGCAGCGGCAGCGCTGGAACCGCGCTCTATCACCCTGAACGCCGCCAGATTAGCCCTGCTCAACGACCGCTACGCGCCGCAACCGATGAGTCACGGCGCCCAGGTCGCCCAGCGCTATGGCGCACGCGGCGCCCGTGAAGAAGCCCAGCTGGGTTTTCCCTCGGTGGTGCAACGTGGCTTGCCGCAGCTGCATAAAAGTCGCCAGCACAATGCAGGTGAACAGAACGCCCGCCTGGACGCCTTGCTGGCGATCATGACCGAGCTGGCCGATACCTGCGTGCTTTACCGTGCCGGTCCCGAAGGCCTGTTAGCGATGCAGCAGGGTGCTCAAGCGGTACTCGATGCAGGTGGCAGCGCAACGCTGGTCGGGCGTCGCCAATTGCATGAGTTAGACCTTCAACTGCTGGCCCTGAATGCCTCCCCCGGCGGCGCCGCCGACCTGTTGGCCGCCTGCCTGTTTATCGACCGCCTCGACGGAGCGTTGTGATGGAAACCTTATCCTTTGAATTCCCCGCCGGGCAGCCGCCAAAAGGCCGTGCGCTGGTGGGCTGCGTTGGCTCGGGCGACCTGGAAGTGCTGTTGGAACCGGGCACGCCGGGCACGCTGACCATCCAGGTGCAGACCTCGGTGAATGGCGCCGAACAACGCTGGCAGCATCTGTTCGAGCGTATCTTCCAGGAACAGACGCCACCGGCGTTGAACATTGATATCCACGATTTCGGCGCCACCCCCGGCGTGGTGCGCTTGCGCCTGGAGCAGGGTTTCGAGGAGGTCGGCCATGACTGACTTACTCGCCAAACACAGCTTCGTTGAGCTGGGCGCTCGGCAGCGGGCCAAGGCGTTGCTGGACGCTGGTTCCTACCGTGAATTGATCGACCCGTTCCAGCGCGTCATGTCGCCGTGGCTCAGTCGCCAAGGCGTAGTGCCCCAGGCCGATGACGGTGTGGTGATCGCCAAGGGCAACATCGATGGAAAACCTGTCGTCATTGCCGCCGTCGAAGGCAACTTCCAGGGCGGCAGCCTCGGTGAAGTCGGCGGTGCAAAAATTGCGGGCGCTCTGGAGCTGGCAGCGGAAGATAATCGCAAGGGCATTGCGACCCGCGCCGTCCTGTTGCTGGAAACCGGTGGTGTGCGCTTGCAGGAGGCCAACCTGGGCCTGGCGGCCATCGCGGATATCCACGCGGCGATTGTCGACTTGCGCCAGTACCAGCCAGTGATCGGCGTGGTGGCGGGCAGTGTCGGTTGCTTTGGCGGCATGTCCATTGCGGCTGGATTGTGCAGTTACCTTGTGGTCACCCGCGAAGCACGCCTGGGCTTGAATGGCCCGCAAGTGATCGAACAGGAAGCGGGGCTTGAGGAGTACGACTCCCGCGACCGGCCCTTCATCTGGAGCCTTACCGGCGGTGAGCAACGTTTCAACAGCGGCTTGGCCGACCGTTATGTCGCTGACGATGTGGCCGAGATTCAACACACCGTCAGCGCATTGCTGGAGCAAGGCCTGCCCAACCAACAGCGCAGCAGTCAGGCCGAGCATTACCTGGCGCGCCTGGCTGAACTGGACACCACGCCGCAAATCGACCCGGCGACGGTACGCGCGCTGTATCAAGGAGAACGCTCATGAGAGGTTTGCACTGGTTCAACGCATTGAGCGCCGGAGCGACAGCCGTTGAGGGTTTGCCCAACTCGCTGAAAGTCGCCGATGGTGTGCTGGGTGAACAGCCCGTGCGCTACATCGCCGTGGTCACCGACGCGCAAAACCGCTTCCCCCGCGCACGCAATGGCGAAGTCGGCCTGCTGGAAGGCTGGGGTCTGGCAAAAGCCGTCGATGAAGCCATCGCCCGTGGCGACAAGCGCCCGATCATCGCCATCGTCGACCTACCGAGCCAAGCCTATGGCCGTCGCGAAGAAGCCCTCGGCATCCACCAGGCCCTGGCCGCCTCCGCCGACAGCTACGCCCGTGCGCGTCTGGCCGGGCACCCGGTGATTGCGCTGTTGGTGGGCAAGGCCATGTCCGGTGCGTTTCTAGCTCATGGGTACCAAGCCAATCGCCTGATCGCCCTGCGCGATCCTGGTGTGATGGTGCACGCCATGGGCAAGGCCTCGGCCGCGCGCGTGACGCTGCGCAGCGTTGAAGAGCTGGAAGCCCTGGCCGCCAGCGTGCCGCCCATGGCCTACGACATCGACAGTTACGCCAGCCTGGGGTTGCTGTGGGAAACCTTGTCGGTCAGCCAGATTGAACAGCCCACGCCGGAGGATGTGGCGCGGGTCAGCGATTGCCTGGTGAATGCAATCAAGGATATTGGCAGCACCGACTTGAGCGGCCGCCTTGGTGCGACCAACCGCGCGGCTTCCAGCCACGTACGCCAACTGCTGCGGGAACAATGGTGAACGCTCACGACCTGCTCTGGGGTATGACCCCGGCGCATCTGCCTGCTGACGCTCCGGCGTGGGCGGTGGAGGCGGTAGGCACGGTGGTGGTGCGTCGCGCCACCGTCGCGCCGGGCTGGGTCGCGGTGGGCGTGCGCGGGCGTTTGCGCGAGCAGCGGTTTGCCGCCGAGATGCCGATTGCCGCGGTGCAGCGGCGAGTAACGCCGCAAGCGCTGCGTGACGTTGTCTCGACACGGGACTTACCGGCCTTGCAGGCATTGGAACAACTGCGGCCTCTGCTGGCGCCCTTGAATTGGGGCATCACCGGCAGCGCGGGTTTTGAGCTGGCCACGGGCATTGAAGCGCTGCATGCCCAGAGCGATCTGGACCTTATGCTGCGCACGCCCGAGCCGCTGGATCGCAACGACGCACGTGACTTGCTGGCAACCTTGGACAAAGCCGCGTGCGCTGTGGATATGCAACTGCAAACACCTTTCGGCGCTATCGCTCTGCGCGAATGGGCCGGTCCATCGCGGCGGGTGCTGTTGAAAACGGTCAACGGTGCGCACCTCGTCCTCGACCCTTGGCAGGCCGTAGCATGAGCAGCCTTCTGGTCTTCCCCGGTCAGGGCGCCCAACGTCCGGGCATGCTCCAGGCGTTGCCGGCCGATGTGTTGGAACACGCCAGCGAAGCCTTGGGTGAAGACGTTCGCACTTTGGATTCGGCGCAGGCCCTGGCGAGTACCCGCGCCGTGCAGCTTTGCCTGCTGATCGCCGGCGTGGCCCATGCCCGCTTGCTGCAACACACGCCGGATTACGTCGCAGGGTTGTCCATCGGTGCCTACCCGGCAGCGGTGATTGCCGGTGCGCTGGATTTTGCCGACGCCCTCAAACTGGTCAGCCTGCGCGGCGAGCTGATGCAAAATGCTTATCCACAGGGCTACGGCATGACCGCGATCATCGGGCCGGAGTTATCCACCGTCGAAAGCTTGCTTGCCGAAATCCACAGCCCCGAAACCCCGGTGTACCTGGCCAATATCAACGCCGACAACCAGACGGTGATCGCCGGCAGCGACAAAGCCATGAAGCTTGTCGCCAGTCGCATCAAAGGCAACGGCATTGCCAAGCGCCTGGCTGTCAGCGTGCCGTCCCATTGCGCGTTGCTGGAGCAGCCAGCCCAGGCTTTGGCGCACGCCTTCGTGCCGCTCAAGGTACCGCGCATCACCTACCTGAGCAGCACCCGTGCGCGGCCGATCCACACCCCCGAACAATTACGCGACGACCTGGCCTTCAACATGTGCCGCATCGTCGACTGGCGCGGCACTGTGCAAGGCGCCTACGAGCGTGGCGTGCGCCTGCAGATCGAACTGCCGCCCGGTGCTGTGCTCACCGGCCTGTCACGCCGCGTATTCGAACAAGGCACGGTGATCGCCTGCGAAGGCGCGCGCCTGGACACCTTGCAGGCCCTGCTGCAAGAGGAGGAGCGCCGCCACCGATAAAGCATCACCCAAGGCTTTCGAAGCACAACAACAACAATTTCGATCGAGCACTTTGAGGACAACAACAATGATTATCTACGGTGTGGCACTGCTGGCGATCTGCACGCTTGCGGGCGTGATCATGGGCGACATGCTCGGCGTGTTGCTGGGCGTCAAATCCAATGTGGGCGGGGTGGGGATCGCGATGATCCTGTTGATCTGCGCCCGCCTGTGGATGCAAAAACGCGGCGGCATGACCAAGGATTGCGAAATGGGCGTGGGCTTCTGGGGCGCGATGTACATCCCCGTGGTGGTGGCAATGGCTGCGCAACAAAACGTGGTCACTGCCCTGCACGGTGGCCCTGTGGCGGTGCTCGCGGCGATTGGGTCGGTGGTGGTATGTGGTTGCACCATCGCCCTGATCAGCCGCACGCACAAGGGTGAACCGCTGCCCGATGAAGAGCCGCTGATCGCACCAGTAGGAGGTCGCTGATATGTGGGATCTCATTGAAAAAGGTTTGGAACACAACGGCCTGATCACCGCGTTTGCCTTTGTCGGCGTGGTGATGTGGATTTCCGTGGTGCTGTCCAAGCGCCTGACCTTCGGGCGCATCCATGGCTCTGCGATTGCCATTGTCATCGGCCTGGTCTTGGCCTGGGTCGGCGGCACGATTACCGGCGGCCAGAAAGGCCTGGCGGACCTGGCGCTGTTCTCCGGCATCGGCCTGATGGGCGGCGCGATGCTGCGCGACTTCGCCATCGTCGCCACGGCGTTTGAAGTGCAAGCCACCGAGGCGCGCAAGGCCGGGATGATCGGTGTGATTGCGCTGCTGCTGGGCACGATCCTGCCGTTTATCGTCGGCGCGAGCATGGCCTGGGCCTTTGGTTATCGCGATGCGATCAGCATGACTACCATCGGTGCCGGTGCCGTGACCTATATCGTCGGCCCAGTGACCGGTGCAGCGATCGGCGCGACGTCGGATGTGATGGCGCTGTCGATTGCCACCGGGTTGATCAAGGCGATTCTGGTGATGGTGGGTACGCCTGTGGCGGCGCGTTGGATGGGGTTGGACAACCCGCGTTCGGCGATGGTGTTTGGTGGGTTGGCTGGCACCGTGAGCGGCGTGACGGCTGGCTTGGCTGCGACAGATCGCCGCTTGGTGCCGTATGGCGCGCTGACGGCGACGTTCCATACCGGGCTTGGGTGTTTGCTTGGGCCTTCGTTGCTGTACTTCATCGTGCGCGGTCTGGTCGGCTAACCCCCGCGATGCGATCGACCGCTTTTGTGGCGAGGGAGCTTGCTCCCGTTGGAGCGCGAAGCGGTCCCATTGCTTTCTTCCTGAAAATCCGCGAGCGCTGATTTTACGACTGCTGCGCAGCCGAGCGGGAGCAAGCTCCCTCGCCACAAAGGGGGCTCATTGTCAGGTTTGGCGATTGGCGTACATCCGGCACTCCGCCAACAACGCCAACAAGTTAGGGTCACGCTCCTTGGCCTTCAGGAACACCACGCCAATATGCTGCTGCAACCGATACCGGGGTTGCAGCGGTATCAACTTCACGCGGTTCTCATACACCGCCGCAATCCTGCCCGGCAACAGCGCATAACCCACGCCCGAACTGACCATGCTCAGCAACGTGAAGATGTCATTGACCTGCATCGCCACCTTCGGCTCGAACCCCGCCTGCTTGAACACACGATTGCCATCCTGGTGCGTGGCGAAGCCTTGGGTGAGGGTGATGAAGGTCGCGTCACGCACAGCCGCCAGGTCGATTTGCTGATCGCGGTCAAACGGTGAGTCAGCCGGGGTGGCGAGGAAAATGTCGTCGGAGAACAAGGCAATCTGTTCGCAGTCCGGGTCGTTGGCGTGCTCGTCGAGGGAGATGAGGATCGCGTCCACTTCCATGTTCTTGAGCTTGTAGAGCAGGTCGAAGTTGGAGCCCAGGATCAGGTCGATGTTGAGTTCGCTGCGGCGGATCTTCAGGCCCATGATCAGTTGCGGCACGGTCTTCACCGTCAGCGAATACAGCGAGCCGAGCTTGAAGCGTTCGGCGGAGAAACCAGCGGCTTCGCGGGTGAGGCGCACGCTGTCGACCACATCGGCCACCAGCTTCTGTGCGCGTTCTTCCAAGACGTAGGCGCTTTCCAGCGGCGTGAGGTTGCGGCCTTCGTGTTTGAACAGCGGGCAGCGCAGGGCGTTTTCCAGGGAGTGGATGGCGCGGTGCACACTGACGTTGCTGGTTTGCAGCTCGGCGGCGGCGCGGGCCAGGTTGCCGGTGCGCATGAACGCCAGGAAGATCTCGAGCTTTTTGAGGGTGAATTCTTCGTCGATCAGCATGGCCGTGGCTCTGGTTCGAATGCCGTCGATTGTGCCCCTAAAACCAGTCCGCTCCCAGCCATGCACTGCACAGGCCCAATAGCACGCCGAGGATGATCAGCCAGATCGCATTCAGCCGCGTGTAATACACCACGGCGGCGCTGGCCAGGGTCAGCACCAGGCTGGTGGCGTTGTTTTCCAGGCTGTTCATCAGGATGTAGCTGGCGGCGAGAATCAGGCCGATGGAAATCGGCAGCAGGCTACGTTTGACCCGCTGCACCCACGGCGTTTCGGTATGGCGCTCCAGCCAACCGGCGCCAAGGTAAGTCACCACCGAGCAGGGCAACAACTTGGCGGTCAGTGCCACCAGCGCGCCGGGCAGCCCTGCGGCTTGCTGGCCGATGAACACCAGGAACATGCCATTCGGCCCCGGCAGTGCCTGGGACAAGGCAAAGAACGCGACGAATTGCGCGTCAGTGATCCAGTTCATGTCGGTGACGGTGTAGCGGTGGATATCGCTGAGCGCCACGGTATTGCCGCCAATCGCCATCAGCGACCACAGCGCGCATTGGATCATCAGGTGCAGCAGGACGGTTTGCATCAGCCGGCCACCTTGCCTGATCCGATAAAGCTCAAGGCCAGGGAGCTGGGGATACAGATCAGCAGCACCATCCACAGCGGCAGCACGAAGATCGCCATCAAGACAAAGGTCAGCACGAAGGCGCTGTAGTTGGCCAGCGTACGTGGCATGGCCCTGAGCAGGCGCAGGGTGGTGCCCAGCATCAAGCCGGTGGCAATCGGCATGACGGCGCCGAAGATCTGCTGCACCACGTCGTGGCTCCACCACTTGGCATAGGCGAAACCGGCCAGCACGGTGATCAACGAGGGGAACAGGTACAGCCCGCACACCGCAGCCAACGCACCGCGCAAACCATGCAGGCGCCGACCATAGATGATGCCGACGTTGGCAATGTTGGGGCCCGGAAAGAACTGGCCGGTGGTCAGCAGTTCGTTGAACGCGGCCTCAGTCAGCCAGCGCCTGCGGTCGACCATCATCTGTCGCGCCCACGGCAATACGCCGCCGAACCCGCAAAGGCCAACCCAGGCAAAGTTGTAAAACAGTTGCCACAGACTGGGCGGCGGGGCGAGAGGGAGCTCGGACATGTTCAGTTCCACTGGCAGGAGCGCTCAGGCAATCACCTTATGATATTCGGCGAGCTGTTGTTGGAAGCGCAAGGTGTCGGGTGTTTGCCGCCACCCTTGATACCCCCCGCGCAGCGTTGCCGCTCCCGTTCGGCCATAGGCTTGCCGAAACGCTTGGGGTAATGGGCGGCTGAACGGCGTGGCGAACCATTGACGGAACAGGTGGCGTTTGTCATCAAATGGCCCTGCGTCGATGAACGCCGTACGCGAGTGGCAAACGACGTGGTTATTCAACAGTTGCAAGTCGCCGGGTTGCAAGTGAATTTCCAGACAGTTTTGCGGGTCTGACGCGAGTTGTTCGAAGGCGTCAATGGCATCCAGCGTGGTGCCGGACAGCTTGGGCGCACCGGGCAGGTTGCGGCAGGCGAGTATGCGTTTACGGTAAAAGCGAGCGGCAAAAACGCCATGATGGATGGCAAACACCGGGCAGCGGAAAAAGCCCGGCTGCGCCAGGTCGATGAACGGAAGGGGTTGATAGAGGGCCTTGAGCCAAGCCAGGTTTTCCTGGGCCAGCTGGTTATGGATCGTCAGCATGTTGGCGACCAAAGTGTGCCCACCGTGGGCAGCTTTGCGCCGGCAGAGCAGGGTTGCCAAGTCACAGGCGTCGACGTGAAACCCCATGGCGGCGCTGGATGCGTTATCCCGTAGTCGATCTGGGTTTTTTCCCTCGCTGATGTCACGTACATCCACCATCAATTGGCCGATGTCGTTTTGGATCAGGGGGACTCCCAGGTGCAACCCGATACCCCACGCCAGCCAGCGGGCCTGGGTTTCGCTCAAGTGAGCGATGGGCAGGCCACGGATCAGAAAGAGGCCTGAACGGGTCTCACAGGCGAGGACGGCCCTTTGCAGCATCGAGTGCAATGTAGGAAGAGGGAAGTCGTCTGGCCCGCATCGCAGTGCGGGCTTGGTGCAGTACTGAATATGAGCCAGCGCCCGTTCCACTTCATGAACCTGCGCGGTAGACAGGGTGTACACCCATTGCCGTTGAGCTTCGCGCAAGCTGTGGGCATTCCACGGCTCGTTGGACTCGGGTAGAAATCCATCTGGATCTAAGGGGGTGGACGGCATTTTCGGACTCCTGGCGGGGAGACTCAAAGTGTTCGGGTTAAATAGTCCAGCGACCGGTTACCGTCAAACAGGGACGAGCGTTGAGATCGGTTGTTGGCTTCTGTAGGTAGGAAAAGAGATCTCTTGTTTGAGGGCGATGTCTTTTTTTACAGGTAATTGCTCCCAATGCTTTGAATGAAATACAGAAATCAGGAGGTCGAAAAATAAGGTGTGTTGTAAATGCGAAAAACGTTGTCACATCTGCGTCAGATAATCACAACGCGCGTTTTTTCTTGAGTTGCACAAGGCTGGATTTGGTCTAGCAACGGTAATCCAGAGGTGAGTGACACATGTACCACGGGGAACGATTCAACGCCTGGAGCCATCTACTCGGTGCTGTCGCGGCGTGTATTGGCGCCGTGTGGATGCTGGTGGTGGCAAGCCTGGATGGCAGCCCCTGGAAGATCGTCAGCGTGGCGATTTACGGCTTTACGCTGATGGTGCTGTACAGCGCCTCGACCGTGTACCACAGCGTGAAGGGGCGGCGAAAAGAGATCATGCAGAAGGTCGATCACTTTTCGATCTACCTGCTGATCGCCGGCAGTTACACGCCGTTTTGCCTGGTGACCTTGAGAGGACCGTGGGGCTGGACGCTGTTTGGCATCGTGTGGGGGCTGGCGGTGATCGGCATTCTGCAGGAGATCAAGCCGCGCTCCGAGGCGCGCATCCTGTCGATCGTGATTTACGCGGTGATGGGATGGATCGTGCTGGTGGCGGTCAAGCCGCTGCTTGCCGCATTGGGCACGGCGGGGTTTATCTGGCTGGCGTCGGGCGGCGTTTTATACACCGTCGGCATCATCTTTTTTGCCTTGGAGGACCGCCTGCGTCATTCCCATGGGATCTGGCATTTGTTTGTGATCGGCGGGAGTTTGTTGCACTTCGTGGCGATCATGCATTACGTCCTATAAACGCTCCAGAAGCTCACGGGCTCGCTGGCCAAAGATCTGCAGCAGATTGGCCAGCATGTGCGGCGGCGGTTCATCGGCGCGGGTCAGGGCGTACAGGGTAATCGGCAGCGGCGGCGTGAGTGTGCGGATACACGTGGTGGCTGTCGAGGCACCGAGGGCAGTAAAGGGGTCGATGACTGTGAGGCCGGCGCCGGACTCCACCATGGCGCGGGCCAGGGAATAGGTTTGTACGGAAATCGTCACCCGCGGCGGTGGGTCGACGTTTTCCAGGTAGCTGTCGAGTTTCGCGGCCAGCGGGTCGGCGCTGGAAAGGCCAATCAATGCGGTGCCTGCCAGGTCCGCCAGGGGTAGCGGCTGGCTCAGCTCGGCGTCGGACCAATAGCCTTTGGATGCCAACGCCACCAGCACACCGTTGGCCAGCACCTGCGTGGTCAACCCCGGATGGCCGGAGAAGTTGAGCGTCAGCGCCAGGTCGATCTCGCGCATCAACAGCTTCTGCACCAGCTCGCGACTGTGGTCGCTGGACAGTTCGCAGGCCATGTCCGGGTAATCGCGCTTCCATTCCAGGATCGCCGGTGGCAGCAACGAAAGGGCCAGCGCCGGGATCGCGCCAATGCGTACGCTCTGGCCTGGCGCACGGCGCAGACTCTTGGCCAGGCGCCGCACGCCTTGCAGGCTTTCGGTGACTTTCTCCACTTCGCTTTCCAGCGCCAGGGCTTCCGGGGTCGGCTGTAATTTGCCGCGCACCCGCAGGAACAGCGGGAAACCCAGCTGCAATTCAGCGTGTTGCAGCACCTTGGTCACCGCCGGTTGCGACACGTGCAGCAACTGCGCGGCGGCGCTGACGGAGCCGGTTTGGCGGATGGCCTGGAAGATTTCGATATGACGCAAGCGCATGGCAAGTCCATAACCTTTGTTTATAGGTGAGCCATCTTTATTCATTGTCGGCGGCCTGTCACCTGCCTCTAGGCTTGAGGCCTCTTGATTCAACGGCGGGTGGCGGCAATGGTGTACATCATCGGGGGTGGAGTGATTGGTCTGGCCAGCGCCTATGCGTTGGTGCGTGCAGGTCATGAGGTGACGGTGATCGATGCGCGCCAGACTCTGGGCAGCGAGACCAGCTTCGCCAACGGCGGTCAACTGTCCTATCGCTACGTGGCGCCGCTGGCCGATGCGGGTGTGCCGCTGCAAGCCATCGGTTGGTTGTTGCGCGGTGACTCTCCCTTGAAGCTGCGCCCGCGCCTGGACCCGCAACAGTGGCGCTGGATGGCGGCGTTTCTCGGTGCCTGCCGTGGCTCGGTGAACAAACGCAATGCTGCGCACCTGCTGCGCCTGGCATCCCTGAGCCAGGACACCTTGCAGCAGTGGCGCGATGATGATCACCTGGACGGCTTCGATTGGCGGCGCAACGGCAAGCTGGTGACCTTCCGCAATGCCGGCTCTTTTGAACAGGCGCGCAGCAAGGTCGCCGATATCCTGCAACAGCAAGTGCTTTCGGCCGCCGATTGCGCACGCCTGGAACCCTCGCTGGCGGGCGGTGGTTTTGTCGGTGGGATCTACACGCCCAATGAGGAGGTCGGTGATTGTCACGCCTTCTGCCAGCAGTTGGCGGCGCGGTTGGAAGCGTCGGGACGATGCCGCTTTTTGCTGGGGCGCAAGGTCACCGGCATTCGTCAGGCTGGCGCAGTGGTGCAGGCCATCGAGTTGGGCGATGAGGTGATGCCGGTTGAGCACCTGGTGCTGGCGGCCGGGTATCGCAGCGCCGAGTTGGGCGTGGCGTTGCCGCTGTACCCGCTCAAGGGTTATAGCCTCAGTGTACCGATGGGTGCGCACCATCAGGCGCCGAATGTGAGCATCACCGATTACGACCGTAAGATCGTGTATGCGCGTATTGGTGAGCAACTGCGGGTAGCCGCGATGGTGGATATCGTTGGCTTCGACGCCAGCCTTGAGCCCAAACGCCTCGCGTTGATGAAGCGCCAGGCACTGGAGACGTTTCCTGATGCCGGCGACTACGCCCACGCGGTGGAATGGGCCGGCATGCGTCCGGCGACGCCGACAGGCGTACCGCTGATTGGTGCCAGCACCTGCCGCAACCTGTGGCTGAACCTTGGCCACGGCGCTCTCGGTTTTACCCTGGCCTGCGGTAGCGGCCAACTGCTGGCCGAGCTGATCAGCCAGCGCGCCCCTTCCATTGATATGCAGGGCCTTGCGCCCCGCGCTGCATGAGGATGCACCGATGACCATCACCCGAATCAGCAGCAATGAACGCCTGAGTGGCGCGGCCATTTTCAAGGACCTGGTGTTTCTCTCGGGCCAAGTGCCCGGTGAAGGCCAGGATGTGGCCACGCAGACCCGCGAAGTGCTGGCCAAGATCGATGCGCTGTTGGCCCAGGCAGGCAGCGACAAAGACCACCTGCTCAACGCGACGATTTACCTGAAAGACATCGGTGCAGGTTTTGCGCCGATGAACGACGAATGGTCGGCCTGGCTGTCGCCCGGCATGGCGCCGACGCGCACCACCCTGCAAGCAGAACTGGCGCGCCCGAGTGTGCTGGTGGAAATCAGTGTGATCGCTGTACGTCAGTAACTTCAAAGACCAACGGAGAATAACAATGAAAAAGATCCTGTTGACCGGCTGCACCCTGGGACTTTTGTTCAGCGCACAGGCCTATGCGAATCAAGCACCCCTGGACGGTGCGCTGGCCAAGATCGCCAGCGCCAAGTCCATAACCTTGGGCTATCGCGATGCGTCGGTGCCGTTTTCCTACGTGGGGGATCACAGTGGCAAGCCCATGGGCTATTCGGTGGAGCTGGCGAACAAGATCGTCGAGCGCATCCAGCAGAAAACCGGGGTGGCCAAGCTCAACGTGAAGTACAACCTGGTGACGTCCCAGACCCGTATCCCCTTGGTGCAAAATGGCACCGTCGACTTGGAATGCGGCTCCACCGGCGTGACCGCCGAGCGGCAGAAGCAGGTGGCGTTTTCCTACGGGTTTATCTACGTGAAGGGGCAACTGCTCACGGCCAAGGACAGCGGTATCAAAGGCTTTGCCGACCTGGCAGGCAAGAACGTGGTGACCACCGCGGGCACCACCAACGAGCGCTTCCTCAAGAGTTACAACGCCGAGCACAAGACCAACATGTTCGTGATCAGTGCCAAGGACCACGGCGAAGCGTTCAAGATGCTTGAGACCGGTCGCGCTGCGGCGTTCTACATGGACGACGCGTTGCTCTACGGCGAACGCGCCAAGGCCAAGGACCCACACAACTGGGTGGTGGTGGGCGAGGAGCAATCCCGGGAAATCTACAGTTGCATGGTGCGCAAGGACGACCCGCAGTTTCTGGCGGTGGTCAACGAAACACTCGCCGACCTGTACCGCAGTGGCGAGATCAACGGGATTTACCAGCGCTGGTTTGAACAGCCGATTCCGCCCAAGGGCCTGAACCTGGAATTCCCGATGACCAGCGAGTTGAAGGCGATCATTGCCAAGCCGGTCAGTGACCCGGTGGAGTAAACCCTAGAAGTCGCCCCACAACTGTTGGGCGACTGCCAACGCCACCACGGGTGCCGTCTCGGTGCGTAACACACGTGGGCCGAGGCGGGCCGCGTGGTAGCCGGCGGCTTGGGCGGTGTCGACTTCATTGTCGGTCAGCCCACCTTCAGGGCCGATCAGAAAGGCCAGGCTGGTAGGCTTGGCGTGACTGACCATCGGCTCGGCCACCGGGTGCAGTACCAGCTTCAAGTCCGCTTCGGTCTGTTTCAGCCAGTCCGCCAAAAGCAACGGTGGGTGAATCACCGGCACCGTGGAGCGCCCGCATTGCTCGCAGGCGCTGATCGCCACCTGGCGCCAGTGCAGCAGGCGTTTGTCGGCGCGTTCGTCCTTGAGGCGCACTTCGCAACGCTCGCTGAAAATCGGCGTGATGGCGTTGACGCCCAGTTCGGTGGCTTTCTGAATGGCCCAATCCATGCGCTCGCCCCGGGACAAGCCCTGGCCCAGGTGGATGTGCAGCGGCGACTCGGTTTGGCCTGCGAAGCTTTCGGTGAGCTGCACAGTGACACGTTTCTTGCCGACCTCCAGCAGGCTGCCCCGGAACTCCTGGCCGGAGCCGTCGAACAATTGCACGGCGTCACCTTCGCCCATGCGCAGCACGCGGCTGATGTAATGCGCCTGGGCTTCCGGCAGTTCGTGATCGCCAATGCTCAGCGGGGTGTCGGTGAAAAAGCGGGACAATCTCATTTCGGTTCTCTGAAGAGGTTTATGTAGGAGCGAGCTTGCTCGCGAAGAACGTACATCCGACGCAGCGATGCGCCTGGAATGCCTTCGCGAGCAAGCTCGCTCCTACAAGGAGTTCGGCCATCAGCCCGGATCACGGAAGCCTGGGTGGAAATCTTTCGGCACGGCAACGCTGACCCTACTGTTGGTGGCGATATCGATGCCTTCGCTGGCCACTTCGGCGAGGAAGTCGATCTGTTCCGGCGTAATCACATAGGGCGGCAAGAAGTACACCACGCTGCCCAGTGGCCGCAACAGCGCGCCGCGCTCCAGGGCGTGCTCGAACACCTTCAGGCCACGGCGTTCCTGCCAGGGGTAGGCGGCCTTGGTGGCTTTGTCCTGCACCATCTCGATGGCCAGCACCATGCCGGTCTGGCGTACTTCCGACACATGCGGGTGGTCCACCAGGTGCGCGGTGGCGGTGGCCATGCGCTGGGCCAGGGCCTTGTTGTTCTCGATGACGTTGTCTTCTTCGAAGATATCCAGGGTCGCCAGCGCCGCCGCACACGCCAGCGGGTTGCCGGTGTAGCTGTGGGAGTGCAGGAAAGCGCGCAGGGTCGGGTAGTCGTCGTAGAACGCGTCGTACACGTCATCGGTGGTGACCACGGCGGCTAACGGCAGGTAACCGCCGGTGAGGGCCTTGGACAGGCACAGGAAGTCCGGGCGGATACCGGCTTGTTCACAGGCGAACATGCTGCCGGTACGACCGAAGCCGACGGCGATTTCGTCATGTATCAAATGCACGCCGTAACGATCGCAGGCTTCGCGCAGCAATTTGAGGTACACCGGGTGGTACATACGCATGCCGCCGGCGCCCTGGATCAGCGGTTCGATGATCACGGCGGCGACGGTGTCGTGGTGCTCGGCGAGGGTCTGTTCCATCACCTGGGCCATCGTGCGCGAGTGGTCTTCCCAGCTCACGCCTTCGGGGCGCAGGTAGCAATCGGGGCTTGGCACTTTGATGGTGTCGAGCAGCAGCGCCTTGTAGGTTTCGGTAAACAGCGGCACGTCGCCCACCGACATCGCGGCGATGGTTTCGCCGTGGTAGCTGTTGGTCAGGGTGACGAAGCGCTTTTTGTTCGGCAGGCCGCGGTTGAGCCAATAGTGAAAGCTCATCTTCAGCGCGACTTCGATGCAGGACGAGCCATTATCGGCGTAGAAGCAGCGGGTCAGGCCCTCGGGCGTCATCTGCACCAGGCGCTCGGACAGTTCGATCACCGGCTGGTGGCTGAAACCGGCCAGGATCACATGTTCCAGCTGGTCGACTTGGTCCTTGATGCGCTGGTTGATACGCGGGTTGGCGTGGCCAAACACGTTGACCCACCAGGAACTGACGGCATCGAGGTAGCGCTTGCCTTCGAAGTCTTCCAGCCACACGCCTTCACCGCGCTTGATCGGAATCAGCGGCAGTTGCTGGTGGTCTTTCATCTGGGTGCAGGGATGCCACAGCACCGCCAGGTCGCGTTGCATCCACTGGTTGTTCAAGCCCATCGGTGATCTCCTCGAAGCGGTCCTGCGGCGGGCGCAGGTAAAACAATCGCGCAAGCCTATGCAATGGACGGCCCTGTCACAAGCCATTACCTGTGAATTGACGGTAAAGGCAGGACGGTCTGTCACGTTTCTTCTGGATAGTCCTTAATCCGATGTTAATTTACCCTTCATACCCTCAAGATCGTATTTCTCGATATTTCAAAGCGAAATTTTCCGCTTTAATTCGATAGGTAAATCGCTAGTCTTGGGCGCACTACTACGGGATTAAGTACATGCAGTTACGCAACTCACCGGCCCGCTATGGCTGGGTCAGCATGGTTTTGCACTGGGGCGTGGCCCTGGTGGTGTTTGGCTTGTTCGCCCTGGGCTTGTGGATGGTCGGTCTCGACTATTACAGCGCCTGGCGCAAAGACGCGCCGGACCTGCACAAAAGCATTGGCATCACGCTGTTCGCCATCATGCTGGTGCGTATTGTCTGGCGCCTGGTGAGCCCTCCGCCGCCACCGCTGGCCAGTTACAGCCGCATGACCCGTATCGGCGCTGCTTTCGGTCATGGGTTCCTTTATCTCGGGTTGTTTGCCGTGATGATCGCCGGTTACCTGATTTCCACCGCAGACGGTGTCGGTATCCCGGTGTTTGGCCTGTTTGAGATTCCTGCCGTGGTTTCCGGACTACCGGACCAGGCAGATAACGCCGGCTTGGTGCATCTGTACCTCGCTTGGGTGTTAGTGGTCTTCGCCGGCTTGCACGGCGTGGCTGCGTTGAAACACCACTTCATTGACCGTGATGCGACCCTGCTTCGTATGCTGGGCCGCAAAGCCTGATGTTCAACCTCGACTCACAAGGAATAGAACGCATGTTGAAAAAGACCCTCGCCGCTCTGGCAATCGGTACTGCCCTGCTGTCCGCAGGTCAGGTGATGGCTGCTGACTACAAGATCGACAAGGAAGGCCAGCACGCCTTCATCGACTGGAAAATCAGCCACCTGGGCTACAGCTTCATCCACGGCACCTTCAAGGACTGGGATGGCACCTTCAGTTGGGATGCCGCCAAGCCTGAGGCCAGCAAAATCGCGGTCGACGTGAAAACCGCCAGCCTGTGGTCCAACCACGCAGAGCGTGACAAGCACATCGCCAGCAAAGATTTCCTGGACGTGGCCAAGTTCGCTGATGCCAAGTTCGTCTCCACCGCAGTCAAGTCCACCGGCGAAAAAACCGCTGACGTGACCGGCGACCTGACCTTCCACGGCGTGACCAAGCCGGTGACCTTCAAGGCCACCTTCAACGGTGAGGGCAAAGACCCGTGGGGCGGCGAGCGTGCTGGCTTCAACGCCAAGACCACCGTCAACCTGAACGACTTCGGCATCAAAGGCCCGGGCCCGTCCTCGCAGACTGTGGACCTGGACATCTCGCTGGAAGGTGTTAAGCAGAAGTAATTTCTGCCTGCACAAAAAATGCCCCGCATCGAAAGATGCGGGGCATTTTTTATTGGGCTACAAAACTCAGCGGTTGCGGGTCAGCAGTGCTGGCTTTTCACCACGAGGACGGCCTGGCAGTTGATCCAACTGCTCGGGTGTCGGGAAGCGATCCGCTTTCGACTCCTTGTGGATGATCTTTGGCGCCGGGCCACCGCGTGGGTTCTGCACGGCCGGTTCGGACGAACGAGGCTGGTCGTCACGGGCTGGGCGACGGTTGTTGCTGCGCGAGTCTTCGCGGCGAGCCTGGCCATCACGTGGAGCACCGTTACGCGGGCCGTTGCGCTTGGCAGGTGGCGTGCCGGTGGTGCCGCCGCTGCTGTTGCGGGGGCCATTCTGACGACCACCTTGTGGCTGGCCGCCACGTGGAGCGCCAGCGCCTGCGCCCTGTGCCGGAGCACCTGGACGACGGCCACGGCCTTGGGCCGGTTTGGCCTGCGGCACGTAGTCGACGCGGTTACCGAAGTTATCCACGTCGTCGTCGAGAAACTCGTCCGGTGCACGGTCGGCAGCAGCGCGTGGCGGCTGGCTCGGCTGGCGCTGTTCGCGGGCTGGGGTGCCTTCACGTGGCTTTTGCTCGCGGGCTGGACGCTCGCCGCGGCCATTTGTGGGCGCCTTTTCCTTACCGCCTTTGTCCTTGCCCTTGTCGCGACGACCGCCGCCACCACCACCGCCGTTCGGGCCATCGCCCTTCGGACCGCGTGGGTTGCGTGGGTTGCGCACGTCCGGACGCTCGCGCGCTTCAGGCTTCTCGGCCTCCACGGCGCTGGCATCGAAGCCCATCAGGTCGCCGTCGGCGATTTTCTGCTTGGTCATGCGTTCGATGCTTTTCAGCAGTTTTTCTTCGTCCGGCGCAACCAGGGAGATGGCTTCACCCGAACGACCGGCACGGCCGGTGCGGCCGATACGGTGCACGTAATCTTCATCGACGTTCGGCAGCTCGAAGTTGACCACGTGTGGCAATTGATCGATATCCAGGCCGCGGGCGGCGATATCGGTGGCGACCAGGATGCGTACGGTGCCGGCCTTGAAGTCAGCCAGGGCCTTGGTGCGTGCGTTCTGGCTCTTGTTGCCGTGGATGGCGACGGCGGTGAGGCCGTGTTTATCCAGGTACTCGGCCAGGCGGTTGGCGCCGTGCTTGGTACGGGTGAAGACCAGCACCTGTTCCCACGCGCCGGCGGTGATCAGGTGGGCCAGCAGCGCACGCTTGTGGCTGGCGGCCAGGCGGAACACGCGTTGCTCGATGCGCTCGACCGTGGTGTTCGGCGGCGTGACTTCGATGCGCTCCGGATTGTGCAGCAGCTTGCCGGCCAGGGCAGTGATGTCCTGGGAGAACGTTGCAGAGAACAGCAGGTTCTGACGTTTGGCCGGCAGGCGGGCGAGGACCTTTTTCACGTCATGGACAAAGCCCATGTCGAGCATGCGGTCGGCTTCGTCCAGCACGAGGATTTCCACGTGGGACAGGTCGACGCTGCCTTGGCCGCACAGGTCGAGCAAACGACCTGGGCATGCCACCAGTACGTCGACGCCACGGGACATGGCCTGAACCTGTGGGTTCATGCCGACACCGCCGAAGATGCAGGCGCTGACGAACTTCAAGTCGCGGGCATACAGCTTGAAGCTGTCGTGCACCTGGGCGGCGAGTTCGCGGGTGGGGGTCAGGACCAGTACGCGTGGTTGGCGCGGGCCATGACGCTGGGATTTGTCCGGGTGACCGTTGGGGAACAACCGCTCCAGAATCGGGAGGGCGAAGCCGCCGGTTTTACCAGTACCTGTCTGAGCCGCAACCATCAGGTCGCGACCTTGCAACACGGCGGGAATGGCCCGCTGTTGCACCGGAGTAGGCTCGGTATAGCCCGCTGCCTCGATGGCGCGGACTAAAGCCTCGGAGAGACCGAGGGAAGCAAAGGACATGAGTAATCCTGTTTTAGTTAGGGCTTGGCCCAAAGGGATAATCTTGCCGGGCGTGAATGGCGCTTAGGGGAGCGCAACCCCGTCCGGTCCTGCTGCGTCTGGCGGGCACTCCACCGGCTCGCGCGGGCTGAAAGCTGCGCTGTAGCGGGGTTGGGTGCCTTTTTCAAGACCTCAGCGGCCGGGCGTGAGCCTGGCGGAAAGGCCGGAGTATAACAGAGCAATCACGGCGCGCTGCTTTCCTGCTGCTCAACGGTGTGTCCAGAGCCCGTAATTGCCTGGATTCCACCATATTTTGCGCTCAACGCGCCATAGGCCGGTTCTTGTTTGAAGCGTTTGAGCTCGGCGGCAAAGCGCTGTACCAGCAGATCCATGCCCGCGCCACGGCGCACAGCGAGGAACTGCTGCTGGCGGCTGACCACGACCGGCGCCTGGCTGACCTTGCCCTCCAGCCCCAGCGCCTTGATCACATACTGGCCCACGCGACGGTCGGTGATCAGCAGATCGATACGGCCGAGCATCAACTTACCGAAGTTGGCCTCATGGCTGGGGGCCGGTTCGCGGTTGAAGAGGGTGGATTCAGTGAACCCTGCACCGTACAGGTAGCCCGGTGACGTGCCGACGGTAAGGCCGCGCAGGTCTTCGAGGCTTTGGGCGGGGTGGGGGCGCTCGTTGGCGTAGAACAGCACGAACTCCACCTCTGACAGCGGTTCGCTGGGGTACAGCAGCAAGGCGTCGCGCTCGTGGCTATGGAAAATATCCAGAGCACCGTCGGCATGGCCCTGGTCGAGCATCGCCAGGCAGCGCTTCCAGGGCAGGAACTGCCATTGCACTTCCACGCCCAAGCGTTGGAACACGATCACTGTGGCTTCGTAGTCAAGCCCCTGCATGGTGCCCTGTTGCTCATACACGTAGGGCGCCCAGGGCTCGGTGACAATGCGCAGTTTCTCGCCGTAAGCGGCCAGGCTCAGGCAAGTAAAAAGGGCAGCGGTCACAAGCTTCAGAATGATGGGCATGCCCTGAGGTTACGATGCTCCTGCCTTAAAGAGAAGCTCTGGCACACGCATCTGCGGGCGATGTTATTTCGCCTCTGAGGTCATCAGGTGCTCATAGATAGCGGTGCGCCGCTCGCCGAGAATAAGACGCACCAGGGGGTTGGCGAACCAATGCTCCAGTTGGTGCGCGTCCACCGGGCATTTTTGGCGTTCTTCCTGGTTCTGCCGCGCCTTGTCCCACCAAACCGGGCCACAGGCCTGGTCGAATTCATTTTCGTGTTCGTAGCAGCCGTAGAGAATCTCGCGGATGAATTGCTGCTTGCGCTTGGGCAGTGCCAGGGTGATCAGCTTGTACATCAGGCGCTGCAGGCGCGGTGGGCGGGGCAGGTGGGCGGAAACCTTGCGTGTATCGGCCAGCGCCTCGGCGCTGATGGGCGCGGCGACATGTTTGGTGATCCACGCTTTGACCTTGGCGCGAAACAGCTGTTTGCGGCTCCAATAATGGTGGATCAGGTCCGGGCACTGGCGCACGTTGACTTGGCGGTACGCGGCCACCGACAGACAGAACTCTTCCAGGGTGTACGCGCCGTGGGCCATCGGAAACAGTTCATCCATCAACTTGATCGAATGATCCAACAGGTGTGCGTCTTGCCGGGCCAGGCCCATCACGCCGGAGTTGAGCAGCCACATATCGTCGTCGGCGACGCCCTTGTCCGCCAGGTATTCGGCCAGGGCTTCATACAGCACACTTTCGCAGTTGTCGCCGTATTTGGAGTGGAACGCGTTGCACAGCAAGGTGCCGGGGGCGACGCGTTCAAACAGCGCCATGGGCGAATCGTGGAAAAACGTGTCCGTGTCGATCAGCAGCGCGCGTTCCGCGGTTTCGAGTACCTGGCGCAATAACACATGTTTGGTACGGAAATGGTAACCATGGGGCTCGCTCCAGCGTTTGCGCGTGGCATCGTCCAGTGTATGGACCTGCACCGGCAAGCCCGCGTAGGGCGTTGGGTTATCGCTGAACACCTGGATATCCAACGGCATGTGCTGTGTGGTGCCCAGATGCGCAAGTGCGCTGGCGATGCTGAATACCGCTTCCTGATGATAGGTCTCGGCGCCGAATACCAGGTAAACCAGCTGCGGGCGAGGAGTCGGGGATGCTGTATTCATTTACTGCTGGCTTCCATTCCGGGAGTGTTTGAACAAAAAAAGCCCCCGTATAAACGAGGGCCTGATGTAGCTGGAACGACCTCAGCGCGGCAGCTTGAGGTTGTTCCAGATAGCAAGGCTCGGCTCAGCCTGGTTCAGGGTATAGAAATGCAAGCCGGGTGCGCCACCTTGCAACAATTCTTCACACATTGTGGTGATGACCTGTTCGCCAAACGCCTGGATGCTCTTGACGTCGTCGCCATAGGCTTCCAGTTGCTTGCGTACCCAGCGTGGGATCTCGGCACCGCAGGCGTCGGAGAAGCGCGCCAGCTTGCTGTAATTGGTGATCGGCATGATGCCTGGCACGATCGGGATATTCACGCCCATCGCCCGTACACGCTCGACGAAGTAGAAGTAGCTGTCGGCGTTGAAGAAGTACTGGGTGATCGCGCTGTCGGCGCCGGCGTTGGCCTTGCGCACGAAATTCTGCAGATCGTCTTCGAAACTATGTGCCTGGGGGTGCATCTCCGGATAAGCCGCCACTTCGATATGGAAGTGATCGCCGGTTTCTTCACGGATGAAGCTCACCAGGTCATTGGCGTGGCGCAACTCACCACTGGCCATGCCCATGCCGGACGGCAGGTCGCCGCGCAGGGCGACGATGCGCTTGATGCCAGCGCTCTCGTATTGGGTCAGGAGGCCGCGCAGGTCGGCCTTGCTGTCGCCCACGCACGACAAGTGCGGAGCGGCGGGAACTTTGACTTGGCTTTCCAGCTGCAACACGGTGTTGATCGTGCGGTCACGGGTCGAACCGCCAGCGCCGTAGGTGCAGGAAAAGAAGTCGGGGTTGTAGCTGGCCAACTGGGTGGCCGTGGCCATCAGTTTTTCATGCCCAGCATCGGTCTTGGTCGGGAAGAACTCGAAGCTGTAGCGACGGTCTTGGGACATGGTCGTATCCTTGGAAACTCAAAAAACCGGAAAGTGTTCACCGTCAATGTGGGAGCGGGCTTGCTCGCGAAAGGGTCGTGTCAGTCGACATAATTATCAACTGACACTCCGCCTTCGCGAGCAAGCCCGCTCCCACACAAGCCCGCTCCGACAGGGAGAGAGCGGATTACTTAGTAGCGGTAAGCGTGCGGCTTGAACGGACCTTCAACGGTCACGCCGATGTAGTCGGCCTGGGTCTTGGTCAGTTGAGTCACTACGCCGCCGAAGCCGCGGACCATTTCCAGGGCCACTTCTTCGTCGAGTTTCTTCGGCAA
The DNA here is from genome assembly GCF_013387025.1 of Pseudomonas reactans. Classification (NCBI taxonomy): domain Bacteria; kingdom Pseudomonadati; phylum Pseudomonadota; class Gammaproteobacteria; order Pseudomonadales; family Pseudomonadaceae; genus Pseudomonas; species Pseudomonas reactans. The sequence goes on from NZ_JACAQP010000014.1 coordinate 139,226, forward strand.
TACTTCCACGGTCAGGCGCTCGGCCTTCTGGGCAGGCGACAGGTCGGCGTACTTCTGGCCGAACAGGAAGATCTGCGCCAGTACCTGGTTGGCGAACGAGCCGTCCATGATGCGGCTTGGGTGGCCAGTGGCGTTGCCCAGGTTAACCAGGCGGCCTTCAGCCAGCAGGATCAGGTAGTCATCGTTCTGCGGGTCGAAATCACCTGCACCGGTACGGTGAACCTTGTGTACCTGTGGCTTCACTTCTTCCCATGCCCAGTTCTTGCGCATGAAAGCGGTGTCGATTTCGTTGTCGAAGTGGCCGATGTTGCAGACAACAGCACGCTTCTTCAGGGCCTTGAGCATGTTCGCGTCGCAGACATTCACGTTACCGGTGGTGGTCACGATCAGGTCGATCTTGCCCAGCAGGGCCTTGTCGATGCTTGCTTCGGTGCCGTCGTTCTGGCCGTTGATGAACGGCGAAACCACTTCGAAACCGTCCATGCAGGCTTGCATGGCGCAGATCGGGTCAACTTCGGAGACTTTTACGATCATGCCTTCCTGACGCAGGGACTGGGACGAACCCTTGCCCACGTCACCGTAGCCGATCACCAGGGCTTGCTTGCCCGACAGCAGGTGGTCGGTACCGCGCTTGATGGCATCGTTCAGGCTGTGACGGCAGCCATACTTGTTGTCGTTCTTGCTCTTGGTCACCGAGTCGTTGACGTTGATGGCCGGGATTTTCAGCTCGCCCTTGGCCAGCATGTCCAGCAGGCGGTGAACGCCAGTGGTGGTCTCTTCGGTCACACCGTGAACGCGGTCGAGGATCTGCGGGTACTTCTTGTGCAGCAGCTCGGTCAGGTCGCCGCCGTCGTCGAGGATCATGTTGGCATCCCATGGCGCGCCATCCTTGAGGATGGTTTGCTCCAGGCACCACTCGTACTCTTCTTCGGTCTCGCCTTTCCAGGCGAATACCGCGATACCGGCAGCAGCGATAGCAGCAGCGGCCTGGTCTTGAGTCGAGAAAATGTTGCAAGACGACCAACGTACTTCGGCACCCAGGGCAACCAGGGTTTCGATCAGCACGGCAGTCTGGATGGTCATGTGGATGCAGCCGAGGATCTTCGCGCCCTTGAGCGGTTGCTCAGCGGCGTACTTGCGACGCAGACCCATCAGGGCTGGCATTTCGGATTCGGCGATAAAGGTTTCGCGACGGCCCCAGGCAGCGAGGGACATGTCGGCGACTTTGTAGTCGTTGAAATCTGCAGGCGTGTTTACTGCGCTCATGAAGAGCCTCCATTCGTAGTGTGCGAATGGGCGCCGTTGTGCGTTTAGTATCCAGCTGGCTAACCAGGCCGGACAACGCCCCATCCGAGCCTGACAGGTTGAACCTGCTGCAGCGCCCCTCGGACAGGTGGCGGGAGAACGGTATCAACTAGAGATGACCGTTTTGAAACGGCGCCGATTATAGCCGTGTGCGCCAGACTTCCCAAGCCTTTCCGTCGGCCATATGAAGATCGCTGATGGGGTTGATAGGCAATGGCGCATAGAGCTTGGGCCCAGGCTCTGCCATGATGTTGCCCATCATTCGGCAAGACGCTTTGGAGTGACCATGAACTTCCACACCCGCAAATGGGTAAAACCCGAAGACCTCAACCCCAACGGCACCCTGTTCGGCGGCAGCCTGCTGCGCTGGATCGACGAAGAAGCGGCGATCTACGCCATCGTCCAACTCGGCAACCAGCGCGTGGTGACCAAGTACATCTCCGAAATAAACTTTGTCAGCGCTTCGCGCCAGGGCGACATCATCGAACTGGGCATCACCGCCACCGAGTTTGGCCGTACTTCCATCACCCTGACGTGCGAAGTGCGCAACAAGATCACCCGCAAAAGCATCCTGACCGTGGAAAAAATGGTCTTCGTCAACCTCGGTGAAGACGGCTTGCCAGCGCCTCACGGACGTACCGAGATCAAATACGTGAAGGATCAGTTTCAGGACGAGTAACCCTGCGCCGGTTTGATTTGCTTTACCAAATCATTCCGCACGGACCTTTCCCAGGCGCTCTCATCACTCAGGGCTACATCCTGAAGAGAGAGCCTGTGTATGAAAGTGTCCAGTTCGCCTGTCCAGATCCAACCCCTGTCACCTCGAAAAATCGACCAAGTCGTGAAGACGCCTCTGGTCGAAGGCGTAGGCCCACGCAAGTTGAGCCTTTATCGTCATAGCGATGGGCGAGTGGAGGTGGCAGTGTCACCGCCCGCGCCCAGTCATCTGGTGCTCAGCGGCGGCGGCGCCAAGGGCATCGCTTTTCCGGGGATGGTGCAGGCGCTGGAAGAGGGTAAGAAGCTGCAAGGGATGAAGGTGATTTCCGGCTCGTCCGCCGGGGCGATTTCCGCAACGCTGCTGGCCAGTGGCATGGACGCCAAGGCGTTCGGCGAGCTGTCGAACAGCATCGACCTGCCCAGCCTGCTCAACAGCAAAGACCCGGTGTCAGCCTGGCTGCAAACGATCAGCACCAAACTTGGCCAGCTTGCCGGGCGTCTGCCTGGCGCGGCCGGCAACATTTCTCAATTGTTGCTGACCATTCTGCCGCGCCTGCAAACCGAAGCGTCGCCCCTTGAAGAGATGATGCGCAATGAGTCGCGCAAATCTATCCTTGCCCATATCGCTGACATGCCCAGGGAAACCCGGCCCGCCGAAGTCATGAAGATTGCCGACAGGCTGAGCGCCGGTGGCACGCCGACCTTTCGTGACCTTGACGTGTTGAGCCGCCATATTCCGGCGATCAAGCAACTCAACATCACCGGCACCGGCATGTTCGACGGCCGCCCGCAATTGGTGGTGTTCAACGCCAGCCTGACACCGGACATGGATATCGCCCGCGCCGCCCGTATTTCAGGCGCGCTGCCGGGGTTGTTCAAGAGCCCGCAAGAGCAAGGCCATGGGTTCCAGCAAGTGGCTGAGGTCACGGCTTTCCAGGACGGTGGGCTGCTCGCCAATACGCCCGCGCCTGGCGTGGTCGGGCAGCCACAGCCGCAAGGTCCGCTGAGCCAGCCTGAGTCCTTGGTCGTGAAGTTTGAGTCCGAGGAAACCACGCCGAAAAAAAGCGGCGGATTTATCAGCAGCATCGTCGACAAAATCACCGGCACGCCACACTCGGCCGCCGAGGCCTATCAGGACGAACGGCTCAAAGCCTATGCCGACCAAACGGTGACCTTGCCGCTGAACACGGACAAAGGCGACTTTCGCGGCATGCTCAACGGCACCGTCAACTTCACCATGACGCCCGAGCAGAAAGAACACCTGCAGGCAAAGGCCCGTCAGGCGGTGGGGGCGCATCTGGAAGAACGCGGGGAGGTGCGTGAGCAATATCCGTTTGCTTCATTGGAGGACGCGGCGTTGGCGATGGACGATGAGATGCTGGCCAGTGTGCAGGGTCAGTTGGCGAAAGATCCGGCGGCTGCCGATGTGCTGCTGTTTCGCAAGACTGCGTTGCAAGCGTTGCAGGCCTTGGACAGTGCCATTGCTGAAGCAAATCAAGCCAGCGACTCGCTGAAGATCACGCCGAAGTTGGCGGCGGCATTGCGCAATCTCGATGCACTCGCCCGTCGGCCGGAGCACATCGAGTGGTTGGGGCGGCGGCTCAACGCGGCAGGGCAACACAATTTCCAGCAACTGTTGCAGGTGGCCGCCAAGCAAGACACGGCTTCCCCCCCGTCCAAAGTCGTGGCCAGTGGTGTGGCTGAAATGAAGCGGCGCGATATCGCGGTGAAAGCCGAGAACTTTACGCGTGAGGTCATCTACCCGTCGCTTTACCGCCCGGGCCAGCCAGCGGCCAACGTCGAGCTGCTACGACGGGCGGCACGTGACTTGGCGGATGCCAAGACACCACAGGCGTTCAACAACGTGCTCGACGGCATCGTCAAATACTACAAGGCGCGCAATAAACCCTGGAGTGTCCCGTTCAGCTCTTCCACTGTGGCAGCAGCCAAGGCCTGGCGCATCCCGGTTTAGTTGCCTGGCCACTGAACAGCCACCGTCGCGGCGTGTCGTAGCTACAGGCACCCCTCGGACTCTGGAACATCATGGCCACTCAAGCAGACGGCAAGACCCCCAACCTGTCGCAGGAAGAGCAGCAGGACGTCGACAAGAACCAGCCGCCTCGCGCGGCGGTTCTGCATGAAATCATCCGCACCCAGGGCGATCAGGAACTGGAGCGCAGTGTCGCCGCCTTGTGGTGGTCGGCGCTCGCCGCCGGGCTGACCATGGGGTTGTCGCTGATGGCCATGGGGTTGCTCAACTCGCGCCTGCCGGATGGCGAAGCCTTCAAGGTGATCGCCAGCTTTGGTTACTGCGCAGGCTTTCTTGCGGTGATCCTCGCGCGTCAGCAATTGTTCACCGAGAACACCTTGACGGCCGTACTGCCGGTGATGAGTAAGCCAACGCTGGGCAACGCCGGGCGACTATTGCGGCTATGGACAGTGGTGCTGGTGGGCAACCTGTGCGGCACTTTGCTGGTGGCTTATGTGATGCTGCACCTGCCGATATTCGACACCAAGACCGACCTGGCCTTCCTCGAAATCGGCCGTAAGATCATGGAGAACGACGCTGGCCAGATGTTCGCCAAGGGCATCGTCTCCGGCTGGATGATCGCCACCATGGTGTGGATGATTCCGTCCATGGAGAGCGCCAAGATGTGGATCATTATCCTCATCACTTACCTGATGGCTTTGGGCGACTTCACCCACATCGTTGTCGGCTCGGCCGAGGTTTCATACCTGGTGTTTGCCGGCGAGTTGCCGTGGAAGGACTTCTGGCTGGTATTCGCCGGGCCGACGCTGGCGGGCAATATCATTGGCGGCAGCTTTATCTTTGCGCTGATCAGCCATGCGCAGATTCGCAGCGAAAGCAAGGCGCCTTCTGCTGTTCACTCCAGCCAAGAAGGGCTTCAGCCTAGGGAAAAGAGGTGATATTGCCCCGCAAAGAATCCAGCACATTCTCTGCGGAGTACATGGTTTAGAGCCTTCAGGCGTTGAACGGTGCACTGGCGGGCTCGACCGCTGTTGTACTGTCAGGCGCCTTCAATTGACCCTCCCAGCGGGCAATCACCAGAGGGGCCAACGCGTTGCCCAACACGTTCAATGCCGTGACCGGCATATCCATCAGGCGATAGACCCCTGCGATGATCGCCACACCCTCCACGGGGAGCCCTGCTGTGGTCAAGGTCGCAGTAAGGATGATAAACATGAAGCCGGGTACGCCGGCGGCACCCTTAGATGTCAACACCATGATCAATATCAGCATCCCCTGATCTGCCAGGCTCAAGTCGATGCCATACGCTTGGGCGATGAACAATGTGCCCAGGGCGGCAAACAGCGATGCACCATCCAGGTTGAACGAGTAGCCCAGCGGGATAACCATGCTGGTGATAGGGCGTGGCGCGCCGTAGCGCTCCATCTTCTCGATCAGTTGAGGCATTACCGTTGCCGAGGCGGCGCTGCTATAGGCCAGCAGCAACTCACTGCGTATTTCTCGCACCAAGTGGAAAAAGCGTACCCCCGTCAGCCGTGCGACGGCGCCCAATACGCACAGTGCAAATAACAGCACCGCCACATACGTCGTGCCGATCAGCTTGGCCAATGGCAGCAAGGCATTGAGGCCATAGCTGGCGACAGTGACCGCGATCAGCCCGAAAATGCCAATCGGCGAGTAGTGCATGACCAGGTGGGTGACTTTGAACATGGTGTCGGAGACGCCTTGCATCACACTGATCAACGGCGCTTTGCGCTCCTCCGGCAGCAGGGACAGCGCACAGCCGAACAGAATGGCGAAAAACAGCACCGAGAGCAGCTTGCCCTGTGACATGGCCAGGACGATGTTATCCGGCACGATCGCCAGCAACGTTTGGCCCAGATTCTGCGTCGTGCCGTTGGCGACCAGCCCTGTGACTGGCGTCTGCAACGTGCTGGCGAACTCGGCACCTGCGCCTGGCTCGACGATATTGGCAACCACCAGGCCGAACACGATTGCAATACTGGTGATCGTGAAGAAATACACGAAGGTCTTGATGCCGACGCGCCCCAGGACGGCAGGATTGCCCATGCCGGCAATGCCGACCGTCATGCAAGCGAAGACCAAAGGTACGACGATCATCTTCATCAGCTTGATGAACAAGTCGCCTGCCGGTTGCAGCAGATTGTCAATGAACCAGGCCTTGTATTCGGGAAACTGGTTGAGCAGGATGCCGACAATTATCCCGGCCGCCAGGCCGATCATGATTCGGGTGACAAGGCTGGTTGGTTTTCTGATGGTCATGGGGTTGCCCTTTATTGTTTTCGTTATCAGGGATTTATTGCGCGAACAATCCTGCGAAGTCCTTGAAGCCTTTTACTTCGATGGGGTTGCCACTGGGGTCGAGAAAAAACAGGGTGCGCTGTTCGCCCGGCTCGCCGGCGAAGCGGATCACGGGCGGGATTTCGAAGGGCACACCTAGCTGGGTGAGACGTTCGGCCAGTACCGTCCACTCATCAAGCGGCAGCACGACGCCAAGATGCGGCATCAGGACTTGATGCTCACCTACCAGGCCGGTACGCGTGGTGGGAAAGGGCGTGCCCAGGTGCAGTGAGAGCTGGTTGCCGAAAAAATCGAAGTCGATCCAGGTCTCGCTGCTGCGGCCTTCCGTGCAGCCCAAAACATCTCGATAAAAAATGCGCGCCTGGTTTAGGTCATAAACATGGTATGCAGCGTGGAAAGGTCTGTTCATGAGGGATCTCCGGGTGGGGGAACCCTCAAATTAAACAGGCCGTGTATCCGGGTAAAACGGATTCGCCTTGGTCTGAGCGAAAGGAAAACTTATGGATGTTCGATTCCTGAGAAGCCTGGTTGCCGTCATTGAAGCCGGCTCCATTGCTGCGGCCGCACGACGCGAAAACCGTACGGCGGCGGCGATCAGCCAACGGATCAAGGCGCTTGAGCGGACGCTGGGTTGCACGCTGCTTATGCGCACGGCGCATGGTGCGTGTGCCTCGGACCAGTGCCTGCTGTTGTTACCAAAAATTCAGGCCGTCATTGAGCAGGCGCGCGAGTTGCAGGAGGACCTGAGCCAGGATGGCTTATCGGGAGAGATCAAGATCGGTGCTGTTTCAACGGCATTAACCGGCGTCCTGCCAGAAGCGATCGAGCGAATGGCGCTGTCGGCACCGAGGCTGAGGCTAAAGATCACACCAGGAGACTCCAGAAGCCTCTATGAACGATTGCTGACCCAGGAATTGGACGCGGTGCTGCTGGTCAGGCCACCGTTTCAGCCGCCCAAGGCGTTGGCGGCGACTTTGTTGCGGGTCGAACCGTTGATTCTGATTGCGCCCACGGAGTGGGGGACGCGGACGCTGGAAGCATTGCTGCGTGAACAGCCACTGATCCGCTACGACGCTCGGTCGTGGGGTGGGCAGATTGCCCAGCGTTACCTGGAGGACCAGTCCTTTGATCCACAGGTGTTGTGCGAGCTGGATGCCTTGGAAACCATTGCCATACTCGTCGCCCAAGGCATGGGGGTATCACTGGTACCGCAGTGGGCGGGGATGTCATGCAGTGGCCTATCCGTCTTGCCGGTCGACGACGCGCCTCGCTATGCGCGGGACTTGGTTGTCATGCATAGCTCGACGCCTCGCCGCCCGGTGGCGATGCGGCATCTGCTTGAACACCTGTGCAGAGCGTCTGCGCACTAGCAACGTGGAGTCTCACGGGCTCACTGCGGCTCGGCTACGCGTTTTACGACTCGACCAATGGTCAAGCCCTGCAGCAAGATCGATGACAACACCACGATGTAGGTGATGCTAAGCAGCAGGTCACGTTCCGGACCCAGCGGCAAAGCCAGTGCCAGTGCCACCGAGACGCCGCCACGCAAACCACCCCAAGTCAGGATGCGGATGGTGCCGCGTGGCACGGTGCGCCAACGCCGTAGCAGCAGAATTGCCGGAGCCACCGTCAGCAAGCGCGACAGCAGGATTGCCACGGCCAGCAGGCTGGCGGCGAATACATGCAGCCAATTGAACGGCAACAGCAGCAGTTCCATGCCGATCAGCGCGAACAGCAGCGCATTGAGCATGTCGTCGAGCAGCTCCCAGAAGCCGTCGAGGTAGCGACGGGTCATGTCGTTCATCGCCAGCTTGCGGCCCAGGTTGCCGATGATCAGGCCGGCGACCACCATTGCAATCGGCGCAGAGACATGCAGTTCGGTGGCCATTGCTGAACCGCCGATCACCAGGGCGAGGGTCAGCATTACTTCGATCTGGTGCTGCTCGATGCTCTTGATCATCAGGTAGACCAGGTAGCCGATCAGTCCGCCGAATACCACGCCGCCGATGGCTTCATGGGCGAATAGCATGGCCGTGGCGCCGACGGTCGGTGTTTCACCCAATTGAGCGATGCCCAGCAACACGGTGAAGACCACCACGGCGGTGCCATCGTTGAACAGCGACTCACCAACGATGGTGGTTTTCAGCGGTTTCGAGGCATTGGCTGTACGCAGTACACCCAACACCGCAATCGGGTCGGTAGGCGAGATCAGCGCGCCGAACAGCAGGCAGTAAAGGAAGCTCACGTGCCAGCCGAACAGGGCAAAGATGTAGTACGCCAGGCTGCCGATCACTACGGTTGCGATCAGTACGCCGAAGGTTGCCAGCAGGCCGATGGGCCAGCGGTAGCTGCGCAGGTCGTTCAGATTCACGTGCAGGGCGCCGGCGAACAGCAGGAACGACAGCATCCAGTTCATCAGCAAGTCGCCGAAGTCGATCTGGCCGATCAACTGCTGGATGCGCTCTTCCAGGCCGGGGTAGCCGAGAACGCTCAACCCTTGCAGGATCAGCGAAAACACCAAGGCCGTGACCATCACACCGATGGTGGGTGGCAGGCCGATAAAGCGGAAGTTCACATAAGTGAGCAGGGTGGTGAGGCAAATAAAGGCGGCGACAAGTTCAAGCATCCGGGGTCCTTGGAAGTTGGGTGGCAGTGCATTGTTGGGGGGATGGACCGCGCCAGCGGCGCGATGTTGCAAGGCATTGGATAAAACGCCATAGAACCTTTGGGCGAGCCAGGGCTAATAGCGGGTGAGTGCGGTCTGGTATTTTTAGTGCTAAAACTCTAATCGCTGTTTAAAACTACAAAAGGAATGTGTGATGACGGTCGCTTTCTGGTGTGTATTGATCGCAATTTTTCTACCTTACCTGTGCACAGGTGTGGCCAAGTTCAGCGGTGGCAAGTTCGGTCCACGGCAGAACCACGACCCTCGCGCGTTCCTGGATACCCTTGAAGGGTTTGCCAAGCGTGCCCACAGTGCCCAGCTCAACAGTTTCGAAGTCACGCCAGCCTTTGCGGCGGCAGTGATCATCGCGCACCTGGCCGGTACGGCCGAATTGGTGACCATCAATGTGCTGGCTGTGCTGTTTATCACCAGCCGCCTGCTGTACATCATCTGTTACCTGGCAGACTGGGCGATCCTGCGTTCGCTGGTGTGGTTCGTGGGGATGGCGTTGATTGCGAGTTTCTTCTTCGTCTCGATCTGAGGGTTGATACAAGCCAGTGTGGGAGCTGGCTTGCCTGCGATGGCGGAGTGTCATCCAGCAAAGATGTTCACTGACACATCGCCATCGCGGGCAAGCCCGGCTCCCACACTCGCTCGGTGTTGTTCTTCAGCTCCCTACGGGCGCATCGGGCACCTGGGGCAACGCTGCACCCTTTGGCCACAACATCCAGATCTGCCCCTGCTGCTTCATATTCCCAGCCAGTTCACCCGCCGCATCGCCGGTGCCCCAGAACAAATCTGCACGCACTTCACCCGTGATCGCGCCACCGGTGTCCTGTGCTGCGACGGGGCGTGCGATTGGCGATCCGTCGGGCTTGGTGGTCGACAGCCACAACAGGCTGCCCAGCGGAATCACCTTGCGATCCACCGCCACGCTGTAGCCGGCGGTCAATGGCACGTTTAACGAGCCGCGCGGGCCTTCGTTGCTGTCGGGGCGCGCGCTGAAGAACACGTAGCTCGGGTTGCTCGCCAGCAGTTCCGGAATGCGCTGTGGGTGCGCCTTGGCCCAGGCGCTGATGGCGCCCATGGTCACGTCTTCTTTCTTCAACTCGCCTTGTTCAACCAGCCAGCGGCCGATAGGACGATAGGGGTAGCCGTTCTGGTCGCCATAACCGACGCGCAGTTGGCGCCCGCCGGCCAGTTGGATGCGGCCCGAGCCTTGGATTTGCAGGAATTGCAGGTCCATCGGGTCCGTCAGCCAGGCAATCGGTTTGGCCGTGGAACCCTGGCCGTTGATGGCGCTGGCATCGTCGTAAGGCTTGAGCACACGACCTTCCAGGCGACCGCGCAGGCGCTTGCCCTTGAGTTCGGGGTAGATACTTTCCAGGTTGACGATGATCAGGTCATCCGGCACGCCGTATACCGGCACGTTGGCTTTTGCGGTTTTAGTCAGGCTGCCGGGGTAGACCGGTTCGTAGTAGCCGGTGATCAAGCCGTTGGGCGTGTTGTCGGCAGAGCGCAGGCCGAACACATCCAGACGCTCCTTGAGGAAGCCCCGCACCGCCGCCGCATTAGCGGGCACGGTCGCAGCGGCTGCGCACGTAGCACCCCAGATCGGGTCCGCCTTGAGGCGTTGGCAGGCGCTGCGCCAGGATTCAAATCCCGCCAGCAAGTCGCTGTCGGACACCGCCGGCAACGCTTCCCACGGCGCATTGACATAAGTGGCGACGGCGTGAGGCTTGGGTGTTTCATCTTTGGCTGTTTCTTTGCCCGCGTCGCAGCCGGCCAGCAGTGCGATCATCGGCAGAGCCCACGCCAGGCGTCGGCTCCAGGGTTTCAAGCTGAGGTTCATACAAGCACTTCCTGAAGCGGTTGCCCGCGTCGCAACGCTGCTGGGCAACCCTTATTATTAATAGGGCTATTGGTCTTTACGGGCGGGGCGAGGATACTGGCCGCCGTTTTCCGTGACCTCGAAGCCACCATGACTTTTAAAAGACTGACCGTTGTATTGCTGGCCTGCCTGACACTGTCCGCCTGTGGCGGCGTTGACCCGAATTCGCCGCTGGGCCAGCGCAAGGCGATCTTCAAGCAGATGCTCAAGACAGGCGAAGACCTGGGCGGCATGCTGCGCGGGCGCATCCCGTTCGACGGCGCTAAATTTGCCGAAGGCGCGGTAAAGTTGGACGCGTTGTCTCATGAGCCGTGGAAACATTTTCCGAGCGTACGCGAAGAAGATCACACCAGTGCCAAGGATGATGTCTGGCAGAAGCAGGCGCAATTCCAGCAACTGGCCCGCGACCTGGAAGCGGCCACCGGTGAATTGGTGACCATCAGCCAAGTGCAGCCTTACAAGGCCAGCAACCTGGGGCCGGCGGTGCAGAAAGTAGAAGATGCCTGCAGCGCCTGCCATAAGCAGTTCCGGGACCACTGACCGGTTTTACTGGTCGAGCTCTTCCACCGCGTCCTGCAGTTCTTTGCGGGACTCGGCGAGTTTGTCCTTACGTTTGTTGATCTTGTCTGCATCGCCTTTTTTCATGGCCTTGTCGAGGTCGGCCTGACGGCGGCTGACTTCATGCTTGGCATCCAGCACCTTGTTTTCGCGCTCCTTCTTCAAGGACGCGTCGGTGCAATTGGCGGTGACTTCGCTCAGGGCTTTTTCCAGGCCTGCCTGCTGGGCACTGTTGCCGTGGGCCTTGGCCTGTTCGATCTGGGCGCTGATGGCTTGGCGCTTGGCGGCGCAGCCGGTGAGCTGAGGCGCCTCTTCGGCGGCCATCAGGGGGGTCGCCATGAAGCTTGCGACGGTCAACAGGGCAAAGGGTGCTAGAAATTTCATGTGAGACTCCAAGGTCGCAATCTGATGGTCGGCTCGGGTTCAAAACCCGTCGATGCCGGCCACGTGTAATGTGTCTGCCAAGGCCTGTACTTGCGGGTCGCGGAAAAAAGCGCTCAGTTGCGCCGCGCGGCCCGGGCCGATGCCATCAATGGTCTGCCAGGCCTGGGTGTCGCGCGCGACCAGCGTCTGCCAGTCGCCTTCCAGGTTGTTGCGTGCCGCAGGCGGTACGCCCAAGGCTTTGAGCCATTGAGCAAAGGACTGTTGCCGCGCGTTGTGGAGGCTTTCGAGCACGCGCGCGCGGCTGCGATCACCCAAGCCATCAATGTTAGCAAGCTCTGCCGCATCCAGGGTTAACCAATCGAGAAAGCCTGCGATTAGACCAGCCTGGATCAATATGTTCCAGGTCTCGCGGCCTATGTGGGGTAATGCAAGGCCTTGATTGCTGCTCAGCCAGGTCAGGCGCGCAAGTAACTGCTCTTCGCAGCCAGGGTCCAGTTGCCAGCAGCTCAAGGCATGATAGTCCCGTGGGTCAGGCGCTTTCAGGTCTGCCCTATGAGGGTTTCGCAGGATGACTTCATCCAGTCGCGGAATCACCTGGCCCGCCAGGCTGATGGAGACCTGGTCGCCAGGGCGGATATCCAACGCTTGCCAACGCTTCAATGAGCCGGTACTCACCCGGCTGATCTGCCGGTCATCCAACCGCACGGGTTCCAGCTCAAGCATCGGCGTGATGCGTCCGGTGCGCCCGATCTTGAATTGCACGTTGCGCACCAGTGCCAGGGCCTTGGCAGCCGGGTACTTCCAGGCGACCGCCCAATAAGGTTCACTGGCCTGCCAGCGTTGGGCGGGCGCGCGCTGCGCCTGGTGCAGCACCACTCCATCGCTGGCGAATGGCAATGGATGGTTGTACCAATAGGCGCGCCAGTGCGTGGCGTCGGCGATATCCCGGATGGGCTGACTGTAGCGTCGGCTATCGGTAAAACCCCAGCGAGCCAGCGTGGCCAGGCGCTCGGTAAACGAGTCAGGCCCCTCCGGCCACGCCCAGACGAACAGGCCTATGCCGGCAGCGTCCGCGTCGCTCAGATGCAGGCGGTTCATCAGCCCGGCCACCTTGCTGCGGGCATTGAGCCCGCCATTTGCCGATTGCACATGGTCGTCGAGTCGCCAATAGAGTTCGCCTTGCAGCACCAGGTCGATAGGCTCCGGCAGTTGCTGGACAATGCCGGGGATCTTGCGCGCGGACACTGACCAGTCGCGGCCCATCAAGCCGTCGCCCCGGCTGATGACGTGCCGCAGGCGGCCTCGTTGATAAACCAGCGTCACCGCCACGCCATCCACCTTGGGTTGAATCCATACCTCTTTGCGTGTTTGCAGCCAGGTACCGACCGCCTGTTCATCTGGCAGCTTCTCAAGACCCGTATGGGCAATGGGGTGAGCTCGGGTGCCGCGTGAACTCGCCAGTGGCTTGTCGGGTTTCGTGAGGGAATCGGGGAAACATTGGCGCCAGCGGGCCAGGCGTTGACGCGCCTGGTCATAGAGTTCGTCGCTGACGGGGGATTGGTTGAGGCGGTGGTAGCTGTCGTCCCACAAACGTATCTGTTCGGCCAGGGTGTTGACCTGTGCCCGGTCTGCGTCGGGACACTCCTCGGCCCACCCCACGCTGGGTAAAATGCTGAGTAAAAGTGCTAGCAGTAAATGCATCATGAGCATCCTTGCTCGAAAAGGGTGCCCAGCCTAAATGATCCACTCAGGCACAAAAAAGCCCCGACGCTGCGGGGCTTTTTACTGGGTGTTTCTATTTACTTGAACAGACCACCCAAGGCTTTCACGGCGTCGGGCTTATCGGCCTTGGCCTCCTGTGTTTGCTGCTTGGCGTCGGCTTTGGCCTGGGCTTCAGAAAGTTTGTCACAACCTTTGTTGATCTGGTCCTGGGCGGCTTTGAAGGCCTTCACTTTCAGGGTGTCCTTCTGGGCTTCGGCGGCATCGATCTTGGCTTGCAGGTCGTTGGCTTGTTTCTGGCAATCGCCGGAGTTGCCGCCACCCAGTTGGGCGCTCAGGGCGCCACTCAGTGCGCTCAGGTCGGCGGCGTTTACCGGCAGGGCGAACAGGCTGAGCAGAAGGACGGCAGGGGCGAGCGTGGAAATGCGCATGAAAAACCTCAATGTTCGATTGCCTGCGCGCTGATCAATCCCGGGCTGGCGCAGGGCAATATCCAAATAAGGTGAAGGGCCCGAGAGGGCGCGGATTCTAAGGGGCCATCATTGGGCCTGCAAGCTTTGGATCCAAAAAGCGTGAAGGTCGTCGCGCAATAAAAAAGCCCCGCCGGAATAACCCGGCGGGGCTTTTGTACATCGAGAGCGATTACAGGCCGGCAGCAGTGCGCAGTTCGTTGGCGCGGTCGGTTTTTTCCCAGGTGAAGGTGGTGAAGGTGTCGTTGCCGACAGTCTTCTGCGCAGGGGTACGCCCGAAGTGGCCGTAGGCTGCGGTTTCCTGGTACATCGGGTGCAGCAGGTCGAGCATGGTGGTGATCGCGTAAGGGCGCAGGTCGAAGATCTCACGCACCAGCTTCACAATCTTGTCATCGCTGATCTTGCCGGTGCCGAAGGTATTCAGCGAGATCGACGTAGGCTGGGCCACACCAATGGCGTAGGAAACCTGAATCTCGCAGCGCTCGGCCAAGCCGGCGGCGACGATGTTCTTGGCCACGTAACGACCCGCGTAAGCAGCCGAACGGTCAACCTTGGATGGATCTTTACCCGAGAACGCGCCACCGCCGTGACGGGCCATACCGCCGTAGCTGTCGACGATGATCTTGCGACCGGTCAGGCCACAGTCGCCCACTGGGCCGCCGATGATGAACTGGCCAGTCGGGTTGATGTGGAACTGGGTGTCCTTGCTCAGCAATTCGGCCGGCAGCACGTGCTTGACGATCAGCTCCATCACGCCTTCGCGCAGGTCGGCGTAGGACACGTCCGGGTTGTGCTGGGTCGACAGTACGACAGCGTCGATACCGACGACTTTGCCGCCTTCGTAACGGCAGGTCACCTGTGACTTGGCGTCCGGGCGCAGCCACGGCAGCAAGCCGGATTTACGCGCTTCGGCCTGACGCTGCACCAGCTGATGCGAGAAGGTGATCGGCGCAGGCATCAGCACGTCGGTTTCGTTGCTGGCATAGCCGAACATCAGGCCTTGGTCGCCGGCGCCTTGATCTTCAGGCTTGGCACGGTCGACACCCTGGTTGATGTCCGGGGATTGCTTGCCGATGATGTTCATCACGCCGCAGGTCGCGCCGTCGAAACCGACGTCGGAGCTGGTGTAGCCGATGTCGGTGATCACGTCACGAACGATCTGCTCCAGGTCAACCCAGGCCGTGGTGGTGACTTCGCCAGCGATGATCGCTACACCGGTTTTCACCAGAGTCTCGCACGCCACACGGGCGAACTTGTCTTCAGCAATGATGGCGTCCAGCACCGCATCAGAAATCTGGTCGGCGATTTTGTCCGGATGCCCTTCAGACACGGACTCGGAGGTGAAAAGGGAGTATTCGCTCATCTCGATGTTTTCCTGATATTTACCGATGGTGAGTGTCGCCAGCCGGTCGCTGAAAGTGGCGGACCTGAATCTGGAAACCATTGCGTAAACCTACATAGAGGCTTTCCCCGGGAACAAGTCCCGCAGCGGTGGCCCAACGGGCCAGATCATCCTGTTCAAAACCCAACCAGAGATCACCGCAGGCCTCCCTGGCCCAATTCTGGTTGTGGCTGCATAAATCCGTAACCAGCAGGCTACCGCCGGGGTGCAGCAGCCCCGCCATTTGCTTAAGGGCGTCAGCGGGGGCGGCGAAATGGTGCAAGACCATGTTCAACACCACGCAGTCGGCCTTGATCGTTGTGCTGTTCAATGCGTCGGCCAACTGCAGGCTGACATTGCCCAGCGACTCGCGCTCACAGAGCTGGCGTGCCAGTTCGAGCATCGCCGGGCTATTGTCCAAGGCTGTGACTTGCTGAAAGCGCCGTGCCAGCTCTGGCAGGAAACCGCCGTCGCCAGGGCCGACTTCCAGTGCCGTGGCGTCATCACTGAAGCTCAATTTGTCGAGCAACGCCAATACGCTGTCGCGGTATTGGGCAAGGCCAGCAATCAGGTCTTGCTGGGCGCGAAATTTCTCGGCAACCCGTGCGAAAAAATCCTGGCTGGCGGCGGCGCGTTGCCCATGCACCTGGCCGATACGCGACTGTACGTCGCCTGGCAGGCTCAGGTTATCCACTTCTTCAAGCAGGGCTGCGTGCAGCTTGCCGCCCAGCAGCTCGGTATGGGGCAGGGCGCGGCGGTAGAAAATCGCATTGCCTTCGCGGCGGGTAGCCACCAGGTCGGCCTGGGCCAGCACCTTCAAGTGATGGCTCATGCCGGATTGGCCAATGGCAAAGATCTGCGCCAGTTCCAGTACGCCGAAGGAATCGTTGGCCAGTGCGCGCAACACGTTTAGACGCAACGGATCGCCAGCGGCCTTGCACAAGGCTGCCAGTTCATCGCCGTCGTCGGGGCGCAGTGAGGGCATGGGTAGATTCATAAGGCCAGCAGTCTAGTGACGGGTCGAGTGCATCGCAAGGCCAATATCAAAAAGTTTTGATATTGATCGATAAGTGGCGGTTATAAGCCGCCGCTATAACCTTTAGACGAACCGGCTAAAGCTTTCTGCAAGGGATTGATGCCCAAAGCACAGGAAAAACACCCCCAAGTGACTATCTGTCATTGCCCACAGGCGGTGGCTGAGGGAAAATGCCGGTCCTTTTTTCCGTTTCTTTTAAGCAACCCCCAGGAGATCAGCGATGCCCAGCCGTCGTGAGCGTGCCAACGCCATTCGTGCCCTCAGCATGGATGCCGTGCAAAAAGCCAACAGCGGCCATCCCGGTGCCCCGATGGGCATGGCGGATATCGCCGAGGTGCTTTGGCGTGACTACCTGAAACACAACCCGACCAATCCATCGTTCGCCGACCGCGACCGCTTCGTGCTGTCCAACGGCCACGGTTCGATGCTGATCTACTCGCTGCTGCACCTGACCGGCTACGACGTCACCATCGACGACCTGAAAAGCTTCCGTCAACTGCACAGCCGCACCCCGGGCCACCCGGAATTCGGCTACACCCCAGGCGTCGAGACCACCACCGGTCCCCTGGGCCAAGGCCTGGCCAACGCCGTGGGTTTCGCGCTGGCTGAAAAAGTCCTGGGCGCGCAGTTCAACCGCCCAGGCCATGACATCGTCGATCACCACACCTACGTGTTCCTGGGTGATGGCTGCATGATGGAAGGTATTTCCCATGAAGTCGCTTCCCTGGCTGGCACTTTGGGCCTGGGCAAGCTGATCGCGTTCTACGATGACAACGGCATCTCCATCGACGGCGAAGTCGAAGGCTGGTTCACCGATGATACGCCTAAGCGTTTTGAAGCCTACAACTGGCAGGTGATCCGCAACGTCGACGGCCACGATCCGGAAGAGATCAAGACTGCCATCGATACCGCCCGCAAGAGCGCGCAGCCGACCCTGATCTGCTGCAAGACCACCATCGGTTTCGGTTCGCCGAACAAGCAGGGCAAAGAAGACTGCCACGGCGCCCCACTGGGTGACGCGGAAATCGCCTTGACCCGTGAAGCCCTGAAGTGGAACCACGGCCCGTTCGAAATCCCGGCCGACATCTACGCCGAATGGGATGCCAAGGAAAAAGGCCTGGCCACCGAAGCCGAGTGGGACCAGCGTTTCGCGGCCTACTCCGCCGAATTCCCTGAGCTGGCCAATGAGCTGGTTCGTCGCCTCGCTGGTGACCTGCCTGCCGACTTCTCGGAAAAAGCCTCGGCCTACATCGCCGAAGTCGCGGCCAAGGGCGAAACCATCGCCAGCCGTAAAGCCAGCCAGAACACCCTGAACGCCTTTGGCCCGCTGCTGCCTGAGTTCCTCGGCGGTTCGGCCGACCTGGCCGGTTCGAACCTGACCCTGTGGAAAGGTTGCAAAGGTGTGTCGGCTGAAGACGCCAGCGGCAACTACATGTACTACGGCGTACGTGAGTTCGGCATGAGCGCGATCATGAACGGCGTATCCCTGCACGGCGGCCTGGTGCCTTACGGCGCGACCTTCCTGATGTTCATGGAATACGCCCGCAACGCCGTACGCATGGCCGCGCTGATGAAGAAGCGCGTGATCCACGTCTACACCCACGACTCCATCGGCCTCGGTGAAGACGGCCCGACGCACCAGCCGGTCGAGCAACTGACCAGCCTGCGCACCACGCCGAACCTGGATTGCTGGCGCCCAGCCGACGCGGTGGAATCCGCCGTGGCCTGGAAGCACGCTATCGAGCGCAAGGACGGCCCTTCGGCGCTGATCTTCTCGCGTCAGAACCTGCAGCACCAAGTGCGTACCGACGCGCAGATCGCCGACATCAGCCGTGGTGGTTATGTGCTCAAGGACTGCATCGGCGAGCCGGAGCTGATCCTGATCTCCACCGGTTCCGAAGTGGGCCTGACCGTTCAGGCGTACGACAAGCTGACTGCCCAAGGCCGCAACGTACGTGTTGTGTCCATGCCGTGCACCAGCGTGTTCGAAGCCCAGGACGCCGGTTACAAGCAGTCGGTGCTGCCGTTGCAGGTCAGCGCGCGTATCGCCATCGAAGCGGCGCATGCCGACTACTGGTACAAGTACGTAGGCCTGGAAGGCCGCGTGATCGGCATGACCACCTACGGTGAGTCGGCGCCGGCGCCAGCGTTGTTCGAAGAGTTCGGTTTCACCCTGGAAAACATCCTGGGTCAGGCTGAAGAGCTGCTGGAAGACTAAGTCAGTCTGCGTTGTCTGTACTGGCGCTATCGCGGGCAAGCCCGCTCCCACATTTTGATCGCGGTCTAATGTGGGAGCGGGCTTGCCCGCGATAGCGTCAGAACTTTCAACACCGAACTAACCTTGATCGAGAACCCCATGCCTCAACCGCGTCCCTACAAAGTTGCACTCAACGGCTACGGCCGCATTGGTCGTTGCGTCTTGCGTGCTCTGTTCGAGCGAGGGGCGGCGGCCGGGTTTGAAATTGTTGCGATCAACGATCTGGCGGACATGGCCAGCATCGAATACCTGACACGCTTTGACTCCACCCATGGCCGCTTCCCTGGCGAAGTGCGGGTCGAAGGCGATTGTCTGCACATTAATGGCAACTGCGTGCAGGTTCTGCGCAGTGCCACCCCCGAAGGCATCGACTGGAAAGCACTGGGCGTCGACCTGGTGCTGGAGTGTTCCGGTGTCTATCACACCCGTGCCGATGGCCAGCGTTTCCTCGACGCCGGCGCGCCGCGTGTGCTGTTTTCCCAGCCGATGGCCAGCGAGGCGGATGTCGACGCCACCATCGTCTATGGCATCAACCAGGATTGCCTGACCGGCGATGAGCTGCTGGTGTCCAACGCGTCCTGCACCACTAACTGCAGCGTGCCGCTGTTGCGCCTGCTGGATCAGGCGATTGGCCTGGACTACGTGTCGATCACCACCATCCACTCGGCAATGAACGACCAGCCGGTGATCGACGCCTACCACCACGAAGACCTGCGCCGTACCCGCTCGGCGTTCCAGTCAGTGATTCCGGTGTCCACCGGCCTGGCGCGCGGCATCGAACGACTGCTGCCGGAACTTGCCGGGCGAATCCAGGCCAAAGCCGTACGGGTGCCGACGGTGAACGTGTCCTGTCTGGACATCACCATGCAAACCGTCAGCGACACCGATGCGACGGAGGTCAACCGGATTTTGCGCGACGCCGCCACCAGCGGCCCGCTCAAGGGCCTTTTGGCCTACACCGAGTTGCCGCACGCCAGTTGCGACTTCAACCATGACCCGCATTCGGCGATTGTCGATGCCAGCCAGACCCGCGTTTCCGGCCCACGGCTGGTGAATATCCTGGCCTGGTTCGACAACGAATGGGGCTTTGCCAACCGAATGCTGGATGTTGCGGAACATTATCTGCACATCGCCTCTAAACAACCTCAACAGTAATTCAGGAACTGCGACCCATGACCGTGTTGAAGATGACCGACCTCGATCTGCAAGGTAAGCGCGTACTGATCCGCGAAGACCTCAACGTCCCAGTCAAGGACGGTGTTGTCACCAGCGATGCGCGAATCCTGGCCTCGCTGCCGACCATCAAGCTGGCCCTGGAAAAAGGTGCGGCCGTGATGGTCTGCTCCCACCTGGGTCGTCCGACCGAAGGTGAGTTCTCCGCCGAAAACAGCCTCAAGCCTGTTGCCGATTACCTCAGCAAGGCTCTGGGTCGCGACGTGCCGCTGGTGGTTGACTACCTGGGCGGCGTTGACGTTAAAGCCGGCGACATCGTGCTGTTCGAAAACGTACGCTTCAACAAGGGCGAGAAAAAGAACAGCGACGAACTGGCCCAGCAATATGCAGCGCTGTGCGACGTGTTCGTGATGGATGCGTTCGGCACCGCTCACCGTGCTGAGGGTTCGACCCACGGCGTGGCCAAGTTCGCCAAGGTTGCCGCTGCTGGCCCATTGCTGGCGGCTGAACTGGATGCACTGGGCAAGGCGCTGGGCGCTCCGGCTCAGCCAATGGCTGCCATCGTGGCCGGTTCCAAAGTGTCCACCAAGCTGGACGTGCTCAACAGCCTGAGCCAGATCTGCAACCAGTTGATCGTCGGTGGCGGCATCGCCAACACCTTCCTGGCCGCAGCCGGTCACCCGGTGGGCAAGTCCCTGTACGAGCCGGACCTGCTCGACACGGCCCGTGCCATCGCCGCCAAAGTCAGTGTGCCACTGCCAGTCGACGTCGTGGTCGCCAAGGAATTTGCCGAAAGCGCCGAAGCCACGGTCAAGCTGATCGCTGATGTGGCCGCCGACGACATGATCCTGGACATCGGCCCACAAACCGCAGCCAACTTCGCCGAACTGCTGAAAGCCTCGCAGACCATCCTGTGGAACGGTCCAGTGGGTGTGTTCGAATTCGACCAGTTCGGTAATGGCACCAAAGTGCTGGCCAAGGCCATCGCAGAAAGCTCGGCCTTCTCCATCGCTGGCGGTGGCGACACCCTGGCGGCCATCGATAAATATGGCGTTGCTGACCAAATCTCCTACATTTCTACCGGTGGCGGCGCATTCCTCGAGTTCGTCGAAGGCAAAGTGCTGCCGGCCGTGGAAGTGTTGGAAACCCGAGCCAAAGGCTGAGGCTCGTGATCCGGAAAAGGAGTGTTCCCATGATCAAGTCGTTGGCAATGGTGATCGCAGCGGGCCTGTTGGCCGGTTGCGGCAGCACGCCAAACGCAGAGCCGGACGCTGGCAAGCCTGCGGCGCAGCAAAAAAAGAGCTGTTACCAGGCGGACTGGCAAGCCGAGACCATGCCGGTGATCAACAAGCGCATCGGCAACGAACGGCTGGAGAAATACGACGCCGCGCCCAACGGTCAGGAACAGGGTTGCCCTTGACGGGTCTGATCAACTGGCGGCCATCGGTCGCCTCACGAGGATTGGCAATGAAAGGCGTTTTCGCCCTGGCAGCCCTGGCCCTGTTGGCCGGCTGCAGCAGCATGAACATGTTCAGCAACAAGGCAGAAACTGCCGACAAATGGACCACCTGGACCTGCGACAGCAAAGCCGAGGTGAACTGGCGCTTTGCTAATCAGGCCAAATCCGAGGTGGATGTTCGTTTGGGCGGTTCCGATCAGGTTTACCGCCTCAAGCAGGACGTTGCCGCCTCGGGCGTGCTGTACAGCGACGGCCAATTGGCGTTTCACACAAAAGGTGAGGAAGGCCTGGTTTACTGGGTCGCCACCGATGATTTGATCGGGCGTGGCTGCAAAGCGCAGTAAGCCTGACAGCAATAACGATTCAGCAGGCCAGGTATTAAAACCTGGCCGGCAATAACTTGAATAGCAGCCGCCGCTACGGCAGGCTTGCACGATTAACGACCCTCGACCGGGAGAGACAACACAATGGCACTTATCAGCATGCGTCAAATGCTGGACCACGCAGCCGAGTTCGGCTACGGCGTCCCAGCCTTTAACGTCAACAACCTTGAGCAGATGCGCGCCATCATGGAAGCCGCTGACAAGACCGACTCCCCCGTGATCGTCCAGGCTTCAGCCGGTGCGCGCAAATACGCCGGTGCCCCGTTCCTGCGTCACCTGATCCTCGCCGCAATCGAAGAGTTCCCGCACATCCCGGTGTGCATGCACCAGGACCACGGCACCAGCCCTGACGTGTGCCAGCGCTCCATCCAACTGGGCTTCAGCTCGGTGATGATGGACGGCTCCCTCGGCGAAGACGGTAAGACCCCGACCGACTACGAGTACAACGTACGCGTCACCCAACAAACCGTGGCCATGGCCCACGCCTGCGGCGTATCGGTTGAAGGCGAGCTGGGCTGCCTGGGTTCCCTGGA
The DNA here is from genome assembly GCF_013387025.1 of Pseudomonas reactans. Classification (NCBI taxonomy): domain Bacteria; kingdom Pseudomonadati; phylum Pseudomonadota; class Gammaproteobacteria; order Pseudomonadales; family Pseudomonadaceae; genus Pseudomonas; species Pseudomonas reactans. The sequence goes on from NZ_JACAQP010000014.1 coordinate 161,469, forward strand.
AACCGGCATGGCCGGTGAAGAAGACGGCATCGGCGCCGAAGGCGTGCTGGATCACAGCCAGATGCTGACCGACCCGGAAGAAGCCGCAGACTTCGTGAAAAAGACCCAAGTTGACGCCCTGGCCATCGCCATCGGTACCAGCCACGGCGCCTACAAGTTCACCAAGCCGCCTACCGGCGACGTGCTGGCCATCGACCGCATCAAGGAAATCCACAAACGCATCCCTAACACCCACCTGGTGATGCACGGTTCCTCCTCGGTGCCGCAAGAGTGGCTGGCGATCATCAACCAGTACGGCGGCGACATCAAAGAAACCTACGGCGTGCCGGTTGAAGAAATCGTTGAAGGCATCAAGTACGGCGTGCGCAAGGTCAACATCGACACCGACCTGCGCCTGGCGTCCACCGGTGCGATGCGTCGCCTGATGGCCACCAACCCGAGCGAGTTCGACCCGCGTAAGTTCTTCGGCGCGACCGTGACCGCGATGCGTGATGTGTGTATCGCGCGTTATGAGGCCTTTGGTACTGCCGGTAATGCTTCGAAGATCAAGCCGATCTCGTTGGAAGCGATGTACCAGCGTTATTTGAAAGGTGAGTTGAACGCCAAGGTGAACTGAGCCTCAGCGTTTATAAAAGAAGCCCGCAGCGATGCGGGCTTTTTTTGTGGCTGCAATTCAATCGTGATCAATATCCAGCTTCGCAAATGTCACCCGTGCGCCTTCCTTGCTGTCCCCACTGTTGTCCTGCACATAGGCGCCTGCCTTGAAGTACAACGGCTTCGCCCCCCACGCGGCACCAATGCGTTCATTCCACTCACCATCCGCGGCATACACACTGAGCAGCCCTGCTTTGTTGAGGTTGATCACGTAGGTAAAGCTCTTCTCCAGCGGCACATTCGACGCCACGATGATCACCCGTCCTTCATCCTCATCCGGCCGCATGCGCACCTTGGCGACGATGTTGCCGGTCTGGGTCTTTTCCTTGAATTGATATTCCAGCTTGATCAGCGGTTTCTGGCTGTCGTAGGCGTGAATCTGCCCGATGACGATCTTGCCGGAGGAGGGCACCTGATTGACCGCCAGCGTAGCGCGCAGGAAGTTGTCCGCGTCGGGGTAGGTCCAGTTGCGTAGCCGCCCATCGGCGTAGGTTTCACGCAATTCGCTGCGCGGGTACACGGCGTTCTCGGTGCGAGTGCCGGTGACCGGTGTCCAGAATTGCACGTTGCTGCCTTCGGCCTGGAAATACTGGTCTTTGAAGCCGTTCATCAGCTTCGGGGTGTCGATGGTCGCGGGCGGGGAGCCGACCGGGATGCTGAGGTTCCAGGTGGAAAGGTCGATCATGGCATTTGCCTTTTTACAGAAGGTGAAGACTTTGGTCCGTGGGCCAGTCAGGTTCTTTATAGGTGGTGTTAACCGTCTTGTTAAATGATTGATGGCAACTTATTGGCGTCAAATGAATGCCAAAAAGCCATGTTTCCCGTGAATCGTGGGCTGTAGCCGTTGACCGTTAGTCGGCTTCCTGAAAATTGGCGCAATGATGGCACCGTCGTTACTTCTGCTTTTTTGGAAGCGGGGCTAGAGTGAGGCCTCAGAGTTTGTCCGGGTTTTCTGTCAGAATTGACCGGAGTGGCTCCCAAGGAAGAGACGTAGCATGGAATGCGCTCCACACCACGCCGATGGCAGTTCAGTTCTTTTGGTCGTCGATGACTACCCGGAAAACCTGGTCAGTATGCGTGCGCTTTTGCAGCGTGAAGACTGGCGGGTGATCACCGCAGGTTCTGGCCTGGAAGCCTTGGAGTTGCTGCTCGCCCACGACGTCGATCTGGTCTTGCTGGACGTGCGCATGCCCGGCATGGACGGCTTCGAAGTGGCCCGCCTGATGCGCGGCAGCCAACGCACGCGAATGACACCGATCATCTTCCTTACGGCCAACGCCCAGTCGCCCGCCGCAGTGCTGGAGGGTTATGCCAGTGGCGCCGTCGATTACCTGTTCAAGCCGTTTGACCCGAATATTCTCAAGCCCAAGGTCCAGGCCCTGTTGGAGCACCAGCGCAATCGTCGCGCCTTGCAGCGGCTGAGCCATGACCTGGAGTCCGCCCGTGCCTTTAATGCATCGGTGTTGGATAACGCTGCCGAGGGCATTCTGGTAGTGGGTGAGGGCAGTGTGATCGAGTACGCCAACCCGGCTATTTCGCGGCTGCTGAATGCCACCATGACGGAACTGCAGGGTGAGAGCTTCCTGAGTTTCCTGCAAAAACCCCATGTGCCGGCCTGGTTGGGGTTCCCGATGTTCGAGGCGTACCGCAAAGGCGAAACGTGGCGCCAGCATGACGCCATTTTACGCACCGGTCGCGGTCAGCAGGTGCCGGTGGCGCTGTCTTGCGCGCCGTTGCCTGCCGAGCAGAAGGCCATGGTGGTGACGGTGCTGGACATGTCCGAAGTGCGTCATCTGCACCAGCAACTGGAGTTCCAGGCCGTCACCGACCCGTTGACCGGGTTGTTGAACCGGCGTGGTTTCCACCAGGCAGCAGAGAACACATTGCTGCGCAGCGAGCGTAATGAGCTATCCCTGGTGTTGCTGTATCTGGACCTGGATGGCTTCAAGCGGGTTAATGACTCGTTGGGACATGACGCAGGCGACCGGGTGTTGCGCTGGGTCTCGGAACAGATGCAGGCCTGTTTGCGATCTGGCGATATGCTCGGGCGTATGGGCGGGGATGAATTCACGGCGCTGCTGGAACTGGAATTCCCGGAGCAAGCCGCGAAGATTGCGGAAAAACTGATCGAACGAGTGTCGGTGTGCCAGCAGATCGATGGCCTGGATGTGATGCTTGGTGTCAGCATCGGTATCGCCACGTTCCCGGACTGTGGTTCGGACTTGAGCGGCTTGTTGCGTGCGGCTGACATCGCCATGTATGAGGCCAAGCGCGCTGGGCGTCAGCAGTATCGCTATTACGATCAGGAAATGAACGGCCGCGCCCGCTCGCGCCTGATGCTCGAAGACAGCGTGCGCACGGCGATTCAGAACAAGGATTTCACCCTGGTCTATCAGCCTCAAGTTTCTCTGGAGGACGGCCGCCTGCGTGGCGTTGAAGCGCTGTTGCGCTGGCAGCATCCGAGTGTTGGCGATGTGCCGCCGGGGTTGTTTCTGCCGTTGCTGGAAGAGGCGCGGTTGATCAGTCAGCTCAGCACCTGGATTTATCAACAGGTCGCCGCGCAGCGCCAAGTGTGGCAAGCAACGTTTGGTGATGAGCTGGTGCTGAGCGTGAGCCTCTCCAGCAACCAGTTCAATATGCCCAACCTGGCCAGCCAACTGCAGCAGGTGATGGAGCGACATGGGTTGCAGGGGCGACAGTTGGAGGTGGAAATCAGCGAAGACTGCCTGATGAGTAACCTGGAAGAGTCGACCAAGCAGCTCAAGCTGTTGCGCCAGATCGGCGTGCGCACCGCTCTGGATGACTTTGGCCTGGGCAATTGCTCCCTGGCGCATCTGCGCGATTTGGCGTTCGATACGCTCAAACTCGACCCGCAATTGGTTGCGCGCCTGCCGGGTTCCGCACGGGACGCGGTGATGGCGCGCAGCATCATCGAGCTGTGCGGGCACTTTGAGGTTGTGGTAGTCGCTGAGGGTGTCGAAACCCAGGAGCAAGCCCAATGGCTCAAGGCCAACGGCTGCCCGTTTATCCAGGGCCCTTTGGCGGCGCAGCCGTTGATGGCCGAGGAAGTGACGGACTGGTGCCGCGCCCGTCTGGGCTGAATTCGTTACACTGACGGCCATCCGAACCTGTTGCAGACCCCATGACCGCGCTGAAATACCTCCAGGCCTATCCCGCCGCCCTCCAGGAACAAGTGCGCCAACTGATTGCCAAGGACCAGTTGGGTGCCTATCTGGAACAACGTTACCCCGAACGCCACGCCGTACAGAGCGACAAGGCGCTGTACGCTTACGCCCTGGCCTTGAAGCAGGAACACCTGCGCAACGCGCCGGCCATCGACAAGGTGTTGTTCGATAACCGCCTGGACCTGACCCATCGTGCGCTTGGCCTGCACACCACGATTTCACGGGTGCAGGGCGGCAACCTTAAATCCAAAAAAGAGATTCGCATTGCCGCGCTGTTCAAGGAGGCCGCGCCGGAGTTTCTGCGCATGATCGTCGTGCACGAACTGGCGCACTTCAAGGAGTCGGACCACAACAAAGCGTTCTATAAACTCTGCGAGTACATGATGCCGGGCTACCATCAGGTGGAATTCGACCTGCGTGTCTACCTCACGTACCGCGACCTGCAGGGCAAACCCTGACCACAAGGCGACCGACCATGGATGTGAGCAAGACCAAGAGCAGCTTCTACCGCCGCCTGTATGTGGCTTACCTGATCGACAGCGGGCAGGCCAGCAATGTCCCGGCGTTGACCGACGTTACCGGCATGCCCCGGCGCACGGCGCAGGACACGATTGCGGCGTTGGCCGACCTGGATATCCTGTGTGAATTCGAGCAGGAGGACGGTGCCCGCAACCACGCCGGGCACTATCGGATTCGCAACTGGGGAGCGATCGATCGGCGCTGGATCGAGGCCAATCTCGCGCAGATCAAGCAGGTGCTGGGTTACCCCTAGTCCTTTCTCATGCCAATGTGCGGAATATCATCTTCCAGGTATTCCTCACCGGCTACGACAAACCCATAACGCCCGTAGTAGCCCTGCAAATGCGCCTGGGCTGACAGGAAAATCGGTGTTTGTGGCCAGATATCGTCAATCCGCTTGAGTGTTTCTTCCATCATCCGATGCCCCAGCCCGGTGCCACGCGCTACCGGCGCCACAATCACGCGGCCGATTACCACGTCACCACCTTGGGTTTCTGGGTCCAGCAGGCGCAGGTAGGCTACCAACTGGTCATCCTGCCAGGCCATCAAATGGTGGGTGTCGCCGGAAAGATCCTGCCCGTCGAGATCCTGGTAGACGCATTTCTGCTCGACAACAAAGACCTCGTTGCGCAGGCGCAGGATGGCGTAAAGCTGCTCCTTGCCCAGGTCATCGTGGTGCTTGCAAACCCATTCAACGGTCATGGCATGTTCTCTTATAGATGTCTGTTGCGGATAGTAAGCGCGGCAGGCGTTTGTGTCTAAATCGGTTATTTTTGTGAGTGAAATCAAATTGCCATCATTGAGTGCGTCCTGCGCCGGTTTCTTTGTGTAATCTGAGCTACTGTTAGAACCTCAGGCCCCGCCTGAGCTAAGGCCACCGCCTGCCTGCCAAGGACTTTGAGCATGCCGCGATTCCCTCGTGCCGTTGCTTTGATTGGAGTGTTGTTGCTGGCCCAGCCAGCCTTCGCACAGCGTCTGCGCCTGGTAGCAGACGCCTGGCCACCCTTTACCGACGCCACCTTGATCAATGGCGGGCTGGCCACCGATATCGTCAGCACCGCCCTGGCCCGCGCGGGTTATGCCAGTGATTTCGAACAGGTGCCTTGGGCCCGGGCGTTGATGGGCGTGGGCGACGGCCGTTATGACGTCTTGGTGAATGCCTGGTACGACGATGCGCGCACACAACTAGGGCAATTCTCCAGCGAATACCTGCTCAATCGCGTGCGTTTCATCAAGCGGCGTGACGATCCCATTGAATTCCAGAACCTTGAGCAACTGCACGACTACCCCATCGCCGTGGTGCGTGGATATGCCTATTCGGCGGCGTTCGATGGCGATGCACAGTTGCAGAAAGTGCCGGTGCATAACTTCGCCATGGCCGTGCGCATGCTTGCGGCGCAGCGGGTGCGGCTGACGGTGGAGGATGAATATGTGGCGCGTTATTACTTGTCCCGCGAGTCGGCGCGGGTGCGCAATTCAGTGGAGTTTTTACCCAAGCCTTTGAGTGAAAACAGCCTGCATATTCTGGTGAGCTTGAAGAACCCCGAGCATGAACAAATCGTCGCCAGCTTTGACCGGGAGATTGCCAAGATGAAGGCCGACGGCAGTTATGCGCGGTTGATGAAGCAGCATGGTATGTAGGAGCGAGCTTGCTCGCGAAAAACCCGAGAGCACCGCGTAAAACCAGATGCGCTGCGTCATCGTTGACGATCTTCGCGAGCAAGCTCGCTCCTACACTTCTTTGATCAGGTGCGCCGCCAACGTGCGCAACGGTCCCAACTGCCGACAGATCAACGCCAATTGCGTCTGCACCAATCGCTGCCCTTCATCAATCTCATCCGGCATCTGTTCCAGGTCGGCTGCCAACGCCTCCTCGGCATCACTCTGAATCGCAATCGGCTGCTTGTTGGCCAACCCCGTGGCGATTTCATCAATACTCGCTGCCAACGTATTCCCAGCGCCATCGATCAGATGCTCGCGCACCTCCGCTGGCAGTTGGGTTTCGCGGTGCGCGCCCAGCCCTGACAAATAGCTGAGCAAGGTGTGCGACAGCACCAGGAAGCGGAAGCCCACATCCGCCTCCTTACGGAAGTGCCCAGGTTCCATCAACATGTTCGCCAGGGTGGTCGACAGCGCCGCATCGGCGTTGTGCGCATTGCGTCGCGCCAGACGGTAGGCGAGGTCGTCGCTTTTGCCGGCGGCGTACTGCTGCATGATCTGGCGCAGGTAGATGCTGTTGCAGGTCAGGGTGTTGGCCAGCACCTTGTTCAATCGCCGGCCCTGCCAGTCCGGCAGGAACAGGAATACCGCCAGGCCCGCAATCAAGCTGCCGAGCAAGGTATCGAACAGACGCGGCAGGAACAGCCCGTAGCCGTCACCCACCTGGTTGAAGCAGAACAGCACCATCAGCGTGATAGCGGCGGTGGCCAGGGTGTAGCGGGTGGTGCGGTTGATAAAGAACACCAGGCCGGCGGCGATGGCGAACATCGACTGCACCAGTGGGCTCGGGAACAGGTCGAACAACGCCCAGGCCACGGTAAGGCCGATGGCGGTGCCGATGATCCGCTGGCCGAGCTTGCGGCGGGTGGCGCCGTAATTCGGCTGGCACACGAACAGCGTGGTCAGGATGATCCAGTAGCCTTGGGAGGCGTGAATTGCATGCAACATGCCGTAGCCCACGGTCAGCGCCAGGGACAGGCGCAACGCATGGCGGAACAACAGTGATGTCGGCGTCATCTGCGTGCGCAGGCGCGTCCACATTTCCTTGAGGTTGCGCGGGGCGCGGTCCAGCAGGTTGCTGTCGGTGGCGTCGGCCAGGCTGTCGGGGTTGCTGGCGTCGCCGAGCAGGCGGTCCAGCGTCGACAGGTTGGCCGCCAGCGCGCGCAACGAGCGCAGCAGGCCGCGCCAGGCGGGGTTGCTCTGGATGCGCAGGTGTTCCAGGGAGGCGTTCAGGTCACCCAGGGCCTCGGCGAAGCTGTCGTCATAGATGAACGGCTGGCGCAGCTGGATCGACTCGGCCAGGGCCTGGCAGGCCTTGCCCTGCTGGCGCAGCAGGCGCTGGCAACGGAACAGCACATCGCTGTGGAAGAAGGCTTCGGCCAGGGCGTTGTAAGGGTAGTGGGACGAGCTGGCGCGCTCATGGATGTCCTGGGCCAGGAAGTACAGCTTGAGGTAGCGGCTGACCTTCGAACCGGGACGCCCGTTGCCCACGCGGTGCAGGATGATTTCCTTCGCCGCATTCAGCGCGGCCACAACCCGCCCATTTTGCTGGGCCAGTTCCAGGCGACGCGCTTCCACATCCAGTTGGCGAATCGGTTCGAACAACGAAGACTTGAGCTTGAGGTACCGCCCCAGCTCGCGAAACAACCGCGCCAGGCTCTGCTGCACCGGCTGGTTGGAAAACAGCGCCTGCCACAGCACCGACAGCGCGCCGTACCAGGCGGCACCGGCCACCAGCAGCAACGGCTCATGCCAGAAGTCCGAGACGGCACCACCGCGCTGGTCCACGCCGATCATGGTGTACACCGACAGGATCAGCGTCGCGGATGCAATCGCGCCATAACGTTCGCCCAGCGCGCCAAGCATGGTCAGGCAGAAGGTGGCCAGGGCCAGGGAGATCGCGAAGATCCAGGGATACGGGAACAGCAGCTCCACCGACAGCGCGGCGATGCTGAAACACACCAGCGTCACCGCCAGGGCGTTGAGGCGGCCTTGCCAACTGTCATCGGTCTCGGCCAGGGCGCTGGCAATAATCCCCAGGAACAATGGGATCAGCAGCGTCATTTCATCCTGATACCAGCACAGCGCCATGCTGCCGGTGAGGGCAATGAACACCCGAATGCTGTAACTGAATTTATCCAGCGCCCACAGGCGCCGCATGGACTGCTTGAACGAGGTCGATGACATGAAGTCTGGAGTCTTCCGGGACGATGCCGCTAAATTGAGCTATCAAGGACGCCACGGCAAGGGTCGCGATCACATCTGCGCGCAATTATTTCAGCAACACCACATAACAATGTGGGAGCTGGCTTGCCTGCGATGGCGGCAGTGAATTCACCACCGCTATCGCAGGCGAGCCAGCTCCCACAGGGGATTGCATTTCAAAGATTGAAGCCGTGGTGTCAGGCGTATTGGGCCGCCGCATAACCCGAAGCCCACGCCCACTGGAAGTTGAACCCGCCCAGGTGACCGGTCACATCCAGCACTTCGCCGATAAAGTACAGGCCGGGGCTTTTCAGCGATTCCATGGTCTTGGACGACACTTCCCGTGTGTCCACACCACCCAGCGTGACTTCCGCCGTGCGATAACCCTCGGTGCCCGCGGGCACCAATTGCCAGCTGCCGAGTTTTTGCGCGATGTCGGCAATTTCGGCGTGGGTGTACTGCTTCATCGGCTTGGACGCAAACCAGGTGTCCGCCAGCAGGTTGGCCATCTTCTTGGTGAAGATCTCGCCCAGCAGGGTTTTCAGCTCACTGTTCGGGCGCTCGACCTGTTGCTGTTGCAGCCAAGTGTGGGCGTCGTGGTCGGGCAGCAGGTTGATCTCCACCGTGTCGCCGGATTCCCAATACGAAGAAATCTGCAGGATCGCCGGCCCACTCAAGCCGCGGTGGGTAAACAGGATGTTCTCGCGAAAGCTCTGGCCGTTGCAGCTCACCAGGCAATCCACCGACGTGCCCGACAACTCGCCGCACAAGTCCTTGAGCTGATCGGTGATGGTGAACGGTACCAGCCCGGCACGTGTCGGCAGCAGTTCGTGGCCGAATTGCTTGGCGACCTGATAACCAAAACCAGTGGCGCCCAGGGTGGGAATCGACAGGCCACCGGTGGCGATCACCAGGGATTCGCAGCGCAGCTCACCCAGGGTGGTCTGCAGCTGATAACCGCTGTCGAGCTTGGCGATTTCCTGGATCGACGTGTCCAGGTGCAGGCTCACGCCGACCTGGATGCACTCATCGAGCAGCATGCCGAGGATGTCGCTGGACTTGTTATCGCAGAACAGCTGGCCGAGCTTCTTCTCGTGGTACGGCACGCCGTGCTTGGCCACCAGCCCGATAAAGTCCCATTGGGTATAACGCGCCAGGGCGGACTTACAGAAATGCGCGTTCTGGGACAGGAAGTTGGCAGGCTCCGTGTACATATTGGTGAAATTGCAGCGGCCACCGCCGGACATCAGGATCTTCTTGCCGGCCTTGTTCGCGTGGTCGATCAACATTACCTTGCGCCCACGTCCGGCGGCGGTCAGTGCGCACATCAAGCCTGCGGCGCCGGCGCCAATGATCACAACTTCGGTCGAGCGCAAAACGGTGTCCTCATACATGAATCGATACGATCACTGTAGGAGCGAGCTTGCTCGCGAAAAACGTCAACGAAAACGCGCGTTGTCTGGTTAAACGCGGCGCGCTTAGGTTTTTCGCGAGCAAGCTCGCTCCTACAGGGTGGCGGTGGTGTTCTTACAGGATCCGCACGCGCAACGAACGGCCTTTGATCTTGCCGTCGTTCAAGCGCTGCAATGCCTGCTTGGCGATCCCGCGCTCCACGGCCACGAAGGCTTGGAAATCAAAGATCGCGATCTTGCCGACCTGGGCACCCGGGATGCCGGCTTCACCGGTCAGTGCGCCAAGGATGTCGCCTGGACGAACCTTGTCTTTACGCCCGGCCGCAATGCACAGGGTGCTCATCTGTGGCAACAACGGGCCACCGCTTTGCGGCTTGAGGTTGTCCAGTTGATCCCAGTTCAGCGGTGACTTCTGCAGTTGCTCGATGGCCTGGGCGCGGTGCGCTTCGGACGGTGCCACCAGGCTGATCGCAATGCCTGTCTCACCCGCACGGCCGGTACGGCCGACGCGGTGGATGTGGATTTCCGAGTCGCGGGCCAGTTCGACGTTGATCACCATGTCCAGCGAATCAATGTCCAAGCCACGGGCAGCCACGTCGGTAGCGACCAACACTGAGGTACTGCGGTTGGCGAACATCGCCAGCACTTGGTCACGGTCGCGCTGTTCCAGGTCGCCGTGCAGGCCGACGGCGGAAATGCCCTTGGCCGTCAGGTGATCTACGGTTTCCTGCACTTGCTGCTTGGTGAAGCAGAACGCTACGCAAGACGCTGGGCGAAAGTGCGCCAATACCTTGGTCACCGCGTCCATGCGCTCTTCCGGCGAGATCTCGAAGAAACGCTGCTCGATCTGGTCATCGGAGTGGAACGCTTCGGCTTTTACTTGCTGCGGCGCACGCATGAACTTGGAGGCCAACTGCTTGATGCTCACCGGGTAGGTGGCCGAGAACAGCAGGGTCTGGCGGCGCGGCGGGGTCTTGCTGATGATGTCTTCGATGGCGTCGTAGAAGCCCATGTCGAGCATGCGATCGGCTTCATCGAGGATCAGCGTGTTCAGGCCGTCGAGGACCAGCGAACCCTTGCGCAAGTGCTGCTGGATACGGCCCGGCGTGCCGACGATGACGTGGGCGCCGTGTTCCAGGGAGGCGATCTGCGGGCCGAGGGACACGCCGCCGCACAGGGTCAGTACCTTGATGTTGTCTTCGGCACGGGCCAGGCGGCGGATTTCCTTGGCGACCTGGTCGGCCAGCTCACGGGTCGGGCACATCACCAGCGCCTGGCAGCCGAAGTAGCGCGGGTTGATCGGGTTCAACAGGCCGATGCCGAAGGCGGCGGTCTTGCCGCTGCCGGTCTTGGCCTGGGCAATCAGGTCCAGCCCCTTGAGGATCACCGGCAAGCTTTGCGCCTGGATCTGCGTCATCTCGACATAACCCAGCGAGTCGAGGTTAGCCAGCATGGCGGCGGACAGGGGCAAAGTATTAAAAGCGGTGGCGATGGTAGTCACGGGACTGGCTCTGCAAAACAAAATGTCGCGCAGTGTACCAGCCCTGTGGGATTTTCCCCGCAAGTTCTAGACGAGAAGCCTGTTAATGCTCGATATGTTGCTCGGGGCTGACTGCACGCTTGCCGTCTTTTGGCGACAGTTGCAGGAAGATCGCCGCCGCCAGCATCGCCATGATGCCCACCGTGAGGAAGGTCAGCTGGAATGCGCCAAGTACCGTGCTGACGCCGTCGTTGCCGGTTTCGGCGGTAAATCCGCCGAGCAGTGCACCGGCGCAGGCGACCCCGAGGCTCAACGACAACTGCGCCACCACCGACAGCAAACTGTTGCCGCTGCTGGCTTGGGCGTCATCGAGGTCGATCAGGGTGACGGTGTTCATCGCGGTGAATTGCAGCGAGTTGATCGCCCCGAGCACCGCCAGCATGCCCAGTAGCAGCGGGTAGGGCGTGTGCTCCGTGACCAATCCCATGCTTGCCAGCATGATGCCCAGCGCCAGGGTGTTGCCAGTCAGCACGATGCGGTAGCCCAGGCGTTCGATCAGCGGGCGTGCCACGGACTTGGCAAACATCGCCGCCGCTGCCAGGGGCAGCATGCTCATGCCGGCTTCCGACGGCGAATACCCCAGCGCCACCTGTAACAGCAGCGGCACCAAGAACGGCAGGGCGCCGCTGCCCAGCCGCGCAAATAGATTGCCGAGGATACCCACGGCAAAGGTGCGGGTCTTGAACAGCACCGGAGAAAACAGCGGGTTATCGATATGCCCGGCGCGCAGCCAATAGGCCGCCAGGCACGCGAGGCCGCCGAACAGCAGCAACATCACCCGCAGGTGCGGCAAGTGCAACTCGCCCAGGCCTTCCATGGCGATGGTGATCAACACCATCGCGGCGCCAAACAGCAGGAAGCCGATTCCGTCGAAGCGCGTGCGTTCACTGCCACGCAGGTCGGGGATGAATTTCCACACGGCGTAGCAGCCGATCATGCCCACCGGCAGGTTGATCAGGAAGATCCAGTGCCAGGTCAGGTATTGCACCATCCAACCGCCCATGGTCGGGCCGAGCAACGGGCCGAGCAAACCGGGAATGGTGATGAAGCCCATGATGCGCACCAGTTCGGAGCGCGGGTAAGCGCGCAGCACCACCAGCCGGCCCACGGGCAGCATCAGCGCACCGCCCAGGCCTTGGATCACCCGAGCGCCCACTAGCATGGTCAAGCTGCTGGACAGCGCGCACAGCAGCGAGCCAATGCTGAACAGCATGATTGCGCCGAAGAAGATTTTCTTGGTGCCGAAGCGGTCGGCGATCCAGCCCGACGCCGGGATCAGCAAGGCGACGGTGAGCATGTAGGCGATCACCACCCCTTGCATGCGCAGCGGGTTTTCCGCGAGGTCCCGGGCCATCGCCGGTAATGCCGTGTTGAGGATCGTCCCGTCGAGCGACTGCATGAAGAAGGCAATCGCGACCACCCAGGGGAGCCAGCGGGCGGTCTTGGCATCGAGCGGGACGCGGTTCGGCATGGAAACCCTTTTTGGTTAGCAGGCTATGTGTTGGCGATTATGCGCCATTCGTCGCGCGTTTTCCCACCAGGAAATCCAGCAGTTCACGGTGCACCGCCACGGCGGCTTCGTTGGATTCAAGGTCGAGCAAGTGGCCAGTATGTTCGGCCACAGCGAAACTGCTGCGCCCCACGTATTGCTTGAACAACTGGGCCTCGGCAGCGGGGGTGTATTCGTCGAGGGCACCGTTGAGGAAGTGCACCGGCGTTTCGATCTGACGCAGTGCCGGCAGGTAGTTGCCATCGCCCAAGGCCAACACTTGGTGGATATGAAAACGCGCCTGGCGGTATTCGGTGGTGGCCATGGTTGACAGGTGCCGGTGGTTGTTGCGCTTGAGCCGGGGTGACAGGTATTTGCCCACGGTTTCATTGAGCAAGTGGCCGACGGCGGACTTGTCGTCGGCTTCGATCAATACACGTACGCGTTCCACATAATCGAGCATGGCTTGGTTGAGGTTGGGCGCGAGGGCCATCACCACTGAGCTTTCGATGGAGGGTGGGTTGTGCGCCAGGGTCAGCAACGTCGAGATGCCGCCCCAGGAGGCTGACACCAGGTGGTTGACCTGGAAGCGCTCGACCAGGGCGCGCAGCATCTGCACCTCGTCGTCCTTGGTCACCAGGTCCAGCTCAGTGTTGTGTTCGCGTGAATAGCCGGAGAACGGCAGATCGAACAGCACCACATTGAAATGCTCGGCCAGGCATTTGCTGGTGCGGGCGAAGGAGCGCGTGGTGGACAGCGCGCCATTGACCATCAAGACGGTCTTTTTTCCAGAATCGTTTCCTAGCTGCTCAACATGAACGTTGTAGTGCTTGAACAGCTTTTCAATGACAAAACTTCCATGGTTCATGTCAACGCTCCAGCTTGCCCTTCCCGGGCAAGGTCGTGCTCTCGTGGGTGAGGGGTGGCGGGATGCCATTAACCCTTATAGCGAGGTTTTTTAAGCGCGACAACTGAGCACGCTGGAGCAAGCGTGAGGTGGGATTTGACGGTAGGAAGGATTGAGTCGAGGTGTCGGAAGTAACCGCAAGACAGTGTGGGAGCGGGCTTGCTCGCGAAGGCGGAGCGCCAGCCACCGGATAAGTTGACTGATACGCCGCCTTCGCGAGCAAGCCCGCTCCCACAAGGGTTTTGTATTTACAGGGTTAAGGTCAGGCGGTTGACCAACGCTCCCGGCAACAGGTTGGAGGCGGTGTTGCGCTGGCTGTAGGTGCTGGCCGACAGCAGCAGTTCCCGATCGGCGGTCAGCGCTTCCAGCTGCGCGCCGAGCAGGTTGTAGACGCTGTCATCAAAACGCATGGTGCTGACCGGCGCCTTGATCTCGCCGTCTTCCACCCAGAAAGTGGCGAAGCGCGTCATGCCGGTCAGGCGTGCCGCCGGCAGGTCCGAATAGTTCAGGTACCACAGGTTGCTGATGTACAACCCGGTGCCCAATTGCTTGAGGATATCGGCCTGGGCCAGGCTGCCAGCGGCCATCTGCAACGCGCTGGGCGATTCATCGCTGCTTGCGCCGTTGGTGCTCAAGCCGTATTCGGCTGCGCTGCGCGAGTTGATCAATTGGCCGTCGGCTTTCCCCGCCTTGATCAGCGTGACGTCGCCGCGCGGGTAACCTTCGGTGGAAAACGCCTGGCTCAGGGAGCCACTGATCTGTTCCGCTACCGTCACCAGTGGGCTCAGGGACTGTTCACCGGCGTACAGCTTTTGCAGCGAACTGCCCTTGCTGGCGATGGCCTGGGCGGAAAACCCGCCCCAAGTGATGATGCTGATGATCTCTTCAATCGCCGCCGGGGCGAGGTAGGCGCGGTATTGCCCAGGGGCTAACTTGTGCAGTGGCCGGCCGAGGAATTCAAGCTGCTCGCGGGCCTGCTGGAAGCGCGCGGCAAACTCGGCGCTGTCCCAGGTGTGCCCGGCGTAGCTGGCCTTCACCGCTTCGCCATTGGCGTGAAACAGGCTGAAATCGAAGTTGAAGCTATTGGCCTGGTGCCAGCCGAAGGCGCCCGATGAACTGGCAAAGCCCCGGCTGATGGGGCCGGCCGCATAAAAGCCGACCAGGTCCACGCCTTGGGCGGCCCGGCTGATGTCTTCCAATACCTGGGCCAGTTCCGGCAGCGGGCGGGTTTGTTCGTTGTTGCTTTGCCAGGCGTTGTGGTTCAGCAGTAGGTACGGGTCTTGTGGCAGCAGCGGCAAGGTTTCGCGCAACTGTTGCAGGCCATCGGCCAAACGCTGGCGGTCCAGCTCGGGCTCGCCGGCAAGGGTGATGCCGAGGTCGGCGTGGCGGCCATTGTTGATCAGTTTCAGGTTGAGGCTGGCCTGTTGCACCTGGCCCGCCTGGCGTACCTTGGCGTGATTGAAGCGCACGAATTCGGACGCTTCATCCGCATAGCCGAGGTGGAATTGTTCGTTGTCGGTGATGGCGTGCTTGAGCCAGTCCACCAATGCCTTGAAGTTGTTCATCAGGCGTCTCCCCCAAATACGTCGACATCACTGAATACGCAGGCTGGCGAGGCATGACCGACGCGGATCACCTGGTTGGGTTCGCCCTTGCCACAGTTCGGTGTGCCCAGGACCTTGAAGGTGCTGGCGTCACCGACCGCGCTGAGGTTGCGCCAGAAGTTGGCAGAAATGGCGCGGTAGTTGGGGTTCTTCACCACACCTTTCAACTCGCCGTTCTCGATCAATTGGCCCCATTCGCAGCCGAACTGGAATTTGTTGCGCGCATCGTCGATGGACCATGAACGGTTGGTCGACATCAGCACACCGTTTTCGATACCGCCGATCAGTTGCGCCAGGCTCTTGTCGCCCGCCTCAATGTTCAGGTTGGCCATGCGGTCGATGGGCGCACGGTTCCAACTGCTGGCCCGGCTATTGGCCACGCCACTCATACCCGAACGGAATTGCGACAGCGCACCGCCCAGCGGTTTGAGCAGCAACCCTTCGCGGATCAGGAACTGCTTGCTCGCGGGCGTGCCGTCGTCGTCATGGCTGTAGCTGGCGAGTTGTTCCGGGATATCCGGGTCGAACGTCACGTTGAGCAACTTGGAGCCATAGTGCAGATGGCCGAAGTCGCTGGCCTTCACAAAACTGGTACCGGCGTAATTGCGCTCGTCACCCAGGATGCGATCCAGCTCCAACGGGTGACCGATGGATTCGTGGATCTGCAGGATCATCTGGTCAGGCATCAGCAACAGGTCGCGGGGGCCGTTGGGGGTGTTAGGCGCGAGCAGCAGTTGCAGGGCTTCGTCGGTAATGCGTGGCGCTGCGCCGACCAGGCCGAAGCGGCTGATCACATCAAAGCCACCTTGCTGGCCGAAGTTGCTGCCGCCCAGGGTGCGGCTCTGGCTGTCGTTGCCGTCGTAAGCGGTCACGTTGACGCCGGGGAACACGAAGCGCTGGGCCTGGCGCAGCTCGGCGCCGGCGTTGTTGAGATAGATCTGCTCGACGTGGGTGAGGCCGAGGCTGACTTCCCAACTCACCAGGCGCTCGTCCTTGGGCACAGCGGCGGATTCGTCGCCCAGCAGTTGGTAGCAGTCGCTCAGGGACGGGAAGGCTTGGTTGAGTTCAGGGGATAAATAGTCCGCCACATCGCTGGAGACATGCTGGTCGCGCAGGTCGAGCAGGGCGTGGGGCTTGATCAACCGGGCTTGCTGTTCGGCGCGCTCAAGGGCGGCTTGCAGGCCGGGCAGGGAAATATCGTTGGTTGCCGCGTAGGCTTCCACACCGTTGAGACGCACGGTGAGCATGGCGCCTTCATCGTGGTTCAGGTGCGGTGGTTCGGCGACGTTCTTGCGTACGGCCAGGTATTGGCCGGATTCGCGGACGTAGCGCAGGGAGAAGAATTCGGCGCAGGTGCGCAGGGCTGCAAAGTGTTTTTTCAGCGTGGCATGTTGTTCAAACATAGGGCTAGGCCCTCGCATTTAAAAATGTAGGAGCGAGCTTGCTCGCGAAGAAGGTTAACGATAACGCAGCGTGTCTGATTTAACACGGCGTTCTCGGGATCTTCGCGAGCAAGCTCGCTCCTACAGGTCCATGCGCGGGGTTATTGCGCCGAAGGCCCCACTTCACGCATCGGCTTGCCACGCACCGGCGCATCGCCTGCTACGTAGTAGTCGGCGGTGCTGCGCGGCAGTGGCTGGCGGCCACGGATCTTGTCGGCGATTTTCTCGGCGATCATGATCGTCGGCGCGTTCAGGTTACCGGTGGTGATGATCGGCATGATCGACGCATCCACAACGCGCAGGCCCTGCATGCCATGCACGCGGCCTTCGCCGTCCACGACCGCCATCTCGTCGGTGCCCATCTTGCACGAGCAGGACGGGTGGAACGCAGTCTCGGCGTGTTCGCGGATGAACTTGTCCAGTTGCTCATCGGTTTGCACGTCGATGCCCGGGCTGATCTCGCGGCCACGGTACTGGTCCAGTGCCGGCTGCTGCATGATTTCACGGGTCAGGCGGATGCCGTCGCGGAATTCCTGCCAGTCCTGCTCGGTGGCCATGTAGTTGAAGAGGATGCTCGGGTAGTCCCGTGGGTTCTTCGACTTCAGCTGGATGCGACCACGGCTCGGCGAACGCATGGACCCCATGTGCGCCTGGAAACCGTGCTCTTTCACACCGTTGCTGCCGTTGTAGTTAATCGCCACCGGCAGGAAGTGGTACTGGATGTTCGGCCATTCGAATTCTTCACGGGTACGGATGAAACCGCCCGCTTCGAACTGGTTGCTGGCGCCGATACCGGTGCCGTTGAACAGCCATTCGGCGCCGATGGCCGGCTGGTTGTACCAGAGCAGCGACGGGTACAGCGACACGGGCTGAGTGCACGCGTATTGCAGGTACAGCTCAAGGTGGTCCTGCAGGTTTTCGCCGACGCCTGGCAGGTCGTGGACCACCGGGATGTCGAGGCTTTCCAGCAGTTTGGCCGGGCCCACGCCGGAGCGTTGCAGCAGTTGCGGCGAAGCGATTGCGCCGCTGCACACCAGTACTTCTTTACGGGCGCGAGCTTCAACGCGCTCTTCGGCGGCGCCGATCAGGTAACGCACGCCCACGGCACGCTTGCCTTCGAACAAGACTTTGTCGGTGAGGGCGTGAGTGACGATGGTCAGGGTCGAACGCTTCTTGGCCGTGTCCAGGTAACCACGCGCGGTGCTGGCGCGACGGCCTTTAGGCGTGACGGTACGGTCCATCGGGCCGAAGCCTTCTTGCTGGTAGCCGTTCAAGTCAACGGTGCGCGGGTAACCGGCCTGTACGCCGGCTTCAACCATGGCGTGGAACAGTGGGTTATTGCCGGCTTTCGGCGTGGTCACGCTGACCGGGCCATCGCCGCCGTGCCAATCGTTCGGGCCGATGTCGCGGGTTTCGGCTTTACGGAAATACGGCAGGCAGTCCAGGTAAGTCCAGTTTTCCAGGCCAGGCAATTTCGCCCAGTTGTCGTAGTCCATGGCGTTGCCACGGATGTAGCACATGCCGTTGATCAGCGAAGAACCACCCAGGCCCTTGCCGCGACCGCACTCCATACGACGGCCGTCCATGTGTGGCTCTGGATCGGTCTCGTAGGCCCAGTTGTAGCGGCGGCCTTGCAGTGGGAAGGCCAGTGCCGCAGGCATTTGTGTGCGGAAGTCGAAGCGGTAGTCGGGGCCACCGGCTTCCAGCAGCAGGACGGTGACGCCTTCGTCTTCGGTCAGACGGGTCGCCAGGGTGTTACCGGCGGAGCCGGCACCCACAATGATGTAATCGTATTCTTGGGACATTGGATGCACCCTCTTTTGAGATAGTCAGGTCGGGCCTCATCGCGGGCAAGCCCGGCTCCCACAGGGGAACGCATTCCAACTGTGGGAGCTGGCTTGCCTGCGATAGGGCACTCACAGGCAATACGAGGCTCGGGTCTTAGAACACCGAGGCGTAGTCGCCCAGCTCAACCTGTACCGATTTGATGCGGGTGAAGTTGTTCAGCGAGCTGATGCCGTTCTCACGACCCACACCGGATTGCTTGTAGCCGCCGACCGGCATCTTCGCGTCGGATTCGCCCCAGGCGTTGATCCAGCAGATACCCGCTTCCAGCTGATGAATCACGCGGTGGGCGCGGTTCAGGTCCTTGGTCACAAGACCTGCGGCCAGGCCGAAGTCGGTGTCGTTGGCGCGGCGGATCACTTCTTCTTCGGTTTCGTAGGTGAGGATGCTCATCACTGGGCCGAAGATTTCTTCACGCACGATGACCATGTCGTCGGTGCAATCGGTGAACACGGTCGGGGCCACGAAGGCGCCTTTGGCGAAGTCGCCGTCGGTCAGGCGGTCGCCGCCGCACAGCAGGCGGGCGCCTTGCTCTTTGCCCTTGGCGATGTAGCCCAACACGCTTTCCATGTGGGCAAAGCTGACCAGCGGACCGAAGTTGGTGTTTTCGTCTTCCGGGTTGCCAACGCGAATGCGCGCGACACGCTCAACGATCTTGGCTTCGAACGCCGCTTGCAGGTGCTTGGGCACGAATACGCGGGTGCCGTTGGTGCAGACCTGGCCGGAGCTGTAGAAGTTGGCCATCATCGCGGTGTCGGCGGCGCGGTCGAGGTCGGCGTCGTCGAAGATGATCAGCGGGGACTTGCCGCCCAGTTCCATGGTCACGTCTTTGAGCGAAGAGCTGGAAGCGCTGGCCATGACTTTTTTGCCGGTGTCGGTGCCGCCGGTGAACGAGACTTTCTCGATGCGCGGGTGTTCGGTCAGCCAGGTGCCGACTTCACGGCCGCTGCCGGTCAGTACGTTGAACACGCCCGCCGGAACGCCGGCTTCGGTGTAGATCTCGGCCAGTTTCAGGGTGGTCAGCGAAGTGACTTCGCTCGGTTTGAAGATCATTGCGTTACCGGCGGCCAGGGCCGGTGCGGATTTCCACAGGGCGATCTGGATCGGGTAGTTCCACGCGCCGATACCGGCGACTACACCCAGCGGTTCGCGGCGGGTGTAGACGAACGAAGTGTCGCGCAGTGGGATCTGCTCGCCTTCGATGGCTGGCACCAGGCCTGCGTAGTATTCCAGCACGTCAGCGCCGGTAACGATGTCGACGTACTTGGTTTCGGAGAAGGATTTACCGGTGTCCAGGGTTTCCAGGGCGGCCAGCTCGTCGTTGCGCTCGCGCAGGATGTCGACGGCACGACGCAGGATGCGCGAACGCTCCATGGCGGTCATGGCGGCCCAGATTTTCTGGCCTTTTTCGGCGCTGACCACGGCACGTTCAACGTCTTCTTTAGTCGCGCGTTGCACTTGGGCGAGAACTTCACCGTTAGCCGGGTTGATGGCTTCGAAGGTGGCATCGCTGCCAGCGTCGCTGTAGCCGCCGTCAATGTAGAGTTTTTGCAGGTCGAAACGGGCCATAAAGTCCTCGCAAGTGCATAAGTGGTTGGCGTTAACCGCCGAACAGTGGGCCATAAGGGTGTGGCAACACTGAGCGACAGCAGTTCAGGGGTTGAGCGGTTATGTGTGCTCTAACTCACCTGCTTGGCCAATTGGAAATCCATGTATTCGTAAGCGATCCGTTGCGCCTGCTCCGTGTCGAAAGCGTCTCCCGACAGGGCGCCGCGCAACCACAAACCGTCGATCAGGGCCGCCAGGCCTCGGGCTGCTTTGCGCGCGCGCGGCAGCGGCAGCACTCGGCGAAACTGGCAGCACAGGTTGGAATACAGACGTTGATCGTTGATCCGCTGCAACCTGTGCAATGACGGGTGATGCATGCTGGTGGCCCAGAAGGCCAACCAGGTTTTCATTGCCGGGCCGTTGACCTGGCTGGCGTCGAAGTTGCCTTCGATGATCACCTGGAGGTGCGCCCGTGGGCTGTCATCCTTCAGGGCACGCCTGCGTTCGTGGACGTTCTCGATCAGCGCATTCATCAAGTACCGCATCGTCGCGGCGATCAGGCCGTTCTTGTCCTGAAAGTAGTGACTGATGATGCCGTTCGAAACGCCGGCCAAACGGGCGATCAGCGCAATGCTGGCATCTCCCATTCCGACCTGATCGATGGCCGTCAACGTGGCTTCGATCAACTGCTGGCGGCGTATGGGTTGCATACCGACCTTGGGCATGTAGCACCTCTCCTTAGGCCTGCCGATGGGCGATCAACGTCCGTCGGCTTGAGGGCCAGTCTATTTTGTTTTGATTGAACGTTCAATCAACAAAGAATAAGATCTGCGACAAATGGTCGCGTCCTACAGGTATTTCCTACATGTAGGCACGACATCTGGCACCTGGTTAAACCCCTGAAACGTCCCTGGGCACTGCGCTCACGGGGTGCAGGGATTTAAGGGGTGTCTTTATAACACCCGTCCGTCGACTGCCGAAAAATCGATGTCCCGGGATAACCGTTGCCTTGTGTTTCTCTCTCGCACTGCCCGGAGCATCTGCGCCATGAGTTCTGCCTCTCTTATAAAGACCCCGCCGGAAAAGGTGCGGGTCAACGGTTGGGTGTTCTACACCTCCACCGCGTTGATTCTGTTGTTGACTGCCATCCTGATCATCGCCCCGCAGGAGGCCGGGCGCATGCTCGGTGTCGCCCAGGCGTGGCTGTCGAAAAGCTTCGGCTGGTACTACATGGTGGTCATCGCCGCCTACCTGGTGTTTGTGGTCGGCTTGGCATTTTCCTCCTACGGCAAATTGAAACTGGGCAGCAAGGACGACACCCCGGACTTCAGCTACGGCGCCTGGGCCGGCATGTTGTTCTCGTCGGGTATCGGCATTTCGCTGCTGTACTTCGGCGCTTCCGAGCCGCTGGACCACTACTTCAACCCGCCCGAAGGCGCCGCCGCCAGCAATGGCGCAGCACGCCAGGCGCTGCAATTGACCTTCCTGCACTGGGGCCTGCACGGCTGGGCGATCTATGCCCTGGTCGGCCTGGCCGTGGCGTACTTCGCGTATCGCCATAACCAGCCGCTGGCCTTGCGTTCGGCGCTGTACCCGCTGGTGGGCGAGCGTTGGGTGAAAGGCGCGGCCGGCCACGCGGTGGACGGGTTCGGCATGTTCGTGACCCTGCTGGGCCTGGTGACGAACCTGGGGATTGGTTCGATGCAGGTGTCGTCCGGGTTGGAAAACCTGTTCGGCATGGAACACAGCAACACCAACCTGCTGATCGTGATCATCGTGATGAGCACCGTGGCGACCATCGCCGCCGTGTCGGGTGTGGAGAATGGCATTCGTCGCCTGTCCAACCTCAACATCGTGTTGTTCAGCGGCCTGCTGATCTTCGTGCTGCTGTTCGGCCCGACCTTGCACTTGCTCAATGGCTTGGTGCAGAACACCGGTGACTACCTCAACGGCATCATCCTGAAAACCTTCGACCTCTACGTGTACGAAGGCGACGCCGACAAGACCGAGCGCTGGATGGGCCTGTGGACCCTGTTCTACTGGGCCTGGTGGATTTCCTGGGCGCCATTCGTGGGCATGTTCATCGCGCGTATTTCCCGTGGTCGTACCGTGCGTGAACTGGTGGCTGGCGTGCTGCTGATCCCGCTGGGTTTCACCCTGGCGTGGTTGTCGATCTTCGGTAACTCGGCCTTGGACCTGGTGCTGAACCACGGTGCGGTGGAGTTGGGCAAGACCGCACTGGAACAGCCGTCCATGGCGATCTACCAGTTGCTTGAGCATTACCCGGCGTCGAAAGTCGTCATCGGTGTGTCGATCTTCGTGGGCTTCGTGCTGTTCCTGACCCCGGCGGATTCCGGCGCGGTGATGATGGCCAACCTGTCGTGCAAAGGCGGCAACGTGGATGAAGACGCGCCGCACTGGCTGCGCATCTTCTGGTCGGTGGTGATCACCCTGGTGACCATCGGCCTGCTGTTTGCCGGCAACTTCGAAGCCATGCAGACCATGGTGGTGCTGGCGGGGCTGCCGTTCTCGGTGGTGTTGATCTTCTT
The DNA here is from genome assembly GCF_013387025.1 of Pseudomonas reactans. Classification (NCBI taxonomy): domain Bacteria; kingdom Pseudomonadati; phylum Pseudomonadota; class Gammaproteobacteria; order Pseudomonadales; family Pseudomonadaceae; genus Pseudomonas; species Pseudomonas reactans. The sequence continues at coordinate 184,087 of NZ_JACAQP010000014.1, forward strand.
TATGTTCGGCTTGCACAAGGCGATGCGCCAGGACGTGGCCATCGAACAGGAGCAGGCGCAACTGGCCGAGCGTGGCCGCCGTGGTTTCAGCGAGCGTTTGACCGCGCTGGACCTGCAACCGAGCCAAGGCACTGTGCAGCGTTTTATGGACAAGCACGTCACCCCAGCGTTGGAAGAAGCGGCGACGGCCTTGCGTGAACAGGGGCTGGAGGTGCAGACACTGCTGGGTAAATCCAAGCGCTGCATCGGTGTGCGCATCGAGATGGAAGAGGGCAACCCGTTTGTCTACGAAGTGAGCCTGGATGCTTACTCGTCGGCACCGAGCGACCTGCCCGAGGAAGAGCGCACGCGTTACTACCGCGCCGAGGTCTACCTGCACAACGGACCTCAGGAATACGACCTGATGGGCTTCGCCCAGGAACAGATCACCCGGGACGTGCTCGATCAGTTTGAAAGCCATCGGCAGCTCCTTGGCCGTGTCTATAGCTGATAGTTGAAGCGAGCGGCGCCTTCACTGGCGCCGCCTTCTCAAGACTGCAATGCGGTCAACTGTGGGAGCTGGCTTGCCTGCGATAGCTTTGGTGAATTCACTACAGCTATCGCAGGCAAGCCAGCTCCCACATTGACCCAGTTTCTTCATTAAGGGTTTTGGGGTTGGTCTAGCCCAGGTTCTTGCCCAGCAGGGCGTGGTACAACTCGCTGTCTCCGAGAATCCCCACCACCTGGTTGTTGTCATGCAACACCAGCTTGTTCCCGGTGTGATAACGAATCTGCAACGCGTCGCGCATGCCGATATTCGAATCCACCAGCGTCGGCACTCGGCCCAAACCTTCCACCGCTTGCCCCGGTGCCCAGTTCTGCAAATTCATCACCGCGCCATTCTGGCGGGCGCCCTTGATGGTGTTGCCTTCGGCCAGGTCCAGCCACGAGTCGCCGCCCGGGTCCAGGCACACCGAACCGTTGACGCGCTTGCAGTTGTCCAGGGTGCGCATCAGGCTGCGGCCGCACAACACGTTCAGCGGGTTGGTATGCGCGACGAAGGTACGCACATAGTCGTCCGCCGGGTTCAGCACGATCTCTTCCGGCACGCTGTACTGGATGATCTTGCCGTCTTTCATGATTGCGATGCGGCTGCCCAGTTTGAGCGCCTCGTCGAGGTCGTGGCTCACGAACACGATGGTCTTGCTCAGCTTGCGTTGCAGTTCCAGCAACTCGTCCTGCAGGCCTTGGCGGATCAGCGGGTCGAGGGCGGAGAAGGGTTCGTCCATCAGCAGGATGTCGGCGTCCATCGCCAACGCGCGGGCGAGGCCGACGCGCTGCTGCATGCCGCCGGAGAGTTCGTCCGGCTTCTTGTTGCGCCATTGGGTCAGGCCTACCAGTTCGAGCTTTTCGTCCACCAGCTTGCGTCGGTCTTTCTCCGGGCGGCCCTGCATTTCCAGGCCGAAGCTGATGTTTTCGCGCACTGTCAGCCATGGCATCAGGGCAAACTTCTGGAACACCATGGCGATGCGTTTGGTGCGCATCATTTTCAGCTCGGCCGGCGTGCAGGAGGCGATGTCGATCTGGCGACCTTCATGCTCCACGAACAGTTGCCCACGGCTGACGGTGTTGAGGCCATTGATGCAGCGCAGCAAGCTGGATTTGCCGGAGCCCGACAGGCCCATCAGCACGCAGATCTCGCCTTTCTCGATATCCAGGCTGGCTTTTTCAACGCCGACAATCTGCCCGGTCTTTTTCAGGATTTCGTTACGGCTCATGCCCTGGTCCAGCAGCTTGAGCGCTTCGCGTGGGTCTTTGGAGAAGATCACGTCGACATTGTCGAATCGGATAATGCTCATGCATCACCCCCTACTTTAGCGTCGGGTTGTTTGCAAATGCGGTCGAGCATGATGGCTAGTAGCACGATCGCCAGACCGGCTTCAAAGCCCAGGGCGATGTCGGCGGTGTTCAGCGCGTTGACCACGGGTTTGCCGAGGCCATCGGCGCCCACCAGGGCCGCGATCACCACCATCGACAACGACAGCATGATGCATTGGGTAATGCCGGCGGCAATGCTCGGCATGGCGTGGGGCAGTTCAATGCGCGAGAGCAACTGACGGCGCGAGCAGCCAAAGGCCTTGCCGGCGTCCATCAACTCTTGCGGTACATCTCGGATACCCAGGTAGGTCAGGCGGATCGGCGCGGCAATCGCGAACACCACCGTGGAAATCAGCCCAGGCACCACACCCAGCCCGAAGAGGGTCAGGGTAGGGATGAGGTAGACGAAGGTCGGTACGGTCTGCATCAGATCGAGCACCGGCCGCATCATGGTGTAGAACATCGGTTTGTGCGCGGCAACAATGCCCAGCGGCACACCGATGACCACGCAGACCAGGGTGGCGAACAGCACTTGCGCCAGGGTCTCCATGGTTTCCTGCCAGTACCCCAGGTTGAGGATCAGCAGGAAGGAGGCGATGACAAAAACAGTCAGTCCCCATTTACGTTGGATAAAGTGAGCCAGCAGCGCAATCAGACCGATCAATGCCAGCGGATTGAACCAGGTCAGCGCGAACGTCACGCCGTGGATCATCGTTTCCAGTGTCGATGCGATTGCGTCGAAATAGTTGGCGCCGTGTTGGGTCAACCATTCGACGAAGGCAGCGATGTACTGGCCTAGTGGGATTTTCTGTTCAGTCAGCATGGTAGTGAATGTCCACATGCGAAGAGGGAAAACATCCCGGGGCAGCGCACCGCCCCGGGGACAACATTACTTGGCGAGGTAGGCTTTAACGGCGTCGAGTCCTGGTTTGCCATCTACGGTGGTGACACCGGCGAGCCAGGTGTCGAGGACTTGCGGGTTGGCTTTCAGCCAGGCCTTGGCGGCGGCGTCAGGCTTTTGTTTGTCGTCGAGGACTTTACCCATCAGGGTGCTTTCCATGTTCAGGGTGAACACCAGGTTTTTCAGCAACTGGCCCACGTTGCTGCATTCCTGGGTGTAGCCCTTGCGGGTGTTGGTGTAGATGGTGGCCTGGCCGTAGTTGGGGCCGAACGAGTCGTCACCGCCGGTCAGGTACTTCATCTTGAAGCGGGTGTTCATCGGGTGCGGTTCCCAGCCGAGGAACACGATGGCCTGGTCACGCTTGGAGGCGCGTTCGACCTGGGAGAGCATGCCGGCTTCGCTGGATTCGACGACTTTGAAACCGGCGGTTTTCAGGCCGAAGGCGTCTTTGTCGATCAGCGTCTGGATGGTGCGGTTGCCGTCGTTGCCCGGCTCGATGCCGTAGATCTTGCCGCCCAGCTCATCCTTGAATTTGGCGATGTCGGCGAAGTCCTTGAGGCCTTTGTTGTACAGCGCTTCCGGGACGGCCAGGGTGTACTTGGCGTTTTCCAGGTTGGCGCGCACGGTTTCCACGGTGCCGGCATCACGGTACTGCTTGATGTCGTTTTCCATGGTCGGCATCCAGTTGCCGAGGAAGATGTCCATGTTCTTGCCGTCGGCCAGTGACTTGTAGGTCACGGGTACCGAAATCATCGTGGTGCGCGGCTTGTAGCCCAGGCCCTTGAGGATTTCGCTGGTGGTCGCGGTGGTGACGGTGATGTCGGTCCAGCCGACATCGGAGAAGTTGACGGTCTTGCACTGTTCCGGTTCTGCAGCGTGTGCCAGGACTGGCAGACTCAGCATGGCGGCCAACAACAACTGGGGTGAACCTTTCATCTGGGTAGACTCCTGTGTTTTTTCTGGCGGCATTCGCCGCGCTTTATAAGTGTTGCGGTTGGTGCGTGCGACAACAGCTCTGGCACGGTGCCTTGCAAACGAGTCGAGACTGATCATGTACCAGTGAAAATCTGACGCCTACAGGGGGCGTCGTATCCAGTACAGGGATGGTCGTATCCAGTGTCGGTGACGTCGCTTACAGATTTTTCCAAAGGCAAAACTGCAGTTTTTGCCCATCTGCACCGCTAAAAACGGCCAAAACAGGTGATCGTACGCAAGCGACGCTGGTGAGCATGGTTACGTCGGTGTGAGACGCCGTGGCGGTCAGCAAAAGCTTGATGATGCCGCCATCTGGGCGATTTGAGCGTAGCAGCTCCTTGGTGCCCGGTTTGCTCACCTGCGGAGTTCCACGGCAATGGCTATCAGTGTTTTCGACCTGTTCAAGATCGGCATCGGGCCTTCGAGTTCTCACACCGTCGGCCCCATGCGCGCCGCGGCGTTGTTCGTTCAAGGCTTGCGTGAACGAGAACTGTTGGAACAAGTGCGGCGCGTCGAAGTTCAGCTCTACGGCTCCTTGTCCGCCACCGGCATCGGCCACGGCAGCGACACTGCGACCATCATGGGCCTGATGGGCGAGTGGCCGGATGCGATCGATCCGTCGCAAATCGGACTGCGCATCCACACCCTGCGCGAGACCGACACATTGCTGCTGGACGGGCGCCTGCCGGTGCCTTTCATCTGGGCGCGGGACATGCGCCTGCTCGACGAGAACCTGCCGTTCCACCCCAACGCCATGACACTGGTGGTGTTCGGCGACAGCGGTGAATTGCACCGCGACACCTACTATTCGGTGGGCGGCGGTTTCGTGGTGGATGAAGCCCAGGCGCAGAGCGGCGTGGCCGATATGGACCGCACCGAATTGCCTTACGATTTTTCCAGCGCGGTGGAGCTGTTGCAGCTGTGCAAGACTCACAACCTGCGCGTGGCCGAGTTGATGATGGCCAACGAGAAGGTCTGGCGCTCCGAAGAAGAAATCCGCAGCGGCCTGATGAAACTCTGGCGCGCCATGCAAGATTGCGTGGAGCAAGGCCTCAAGCACGAAGGCATCCTGCCTGGCGGCCTGAACGTGCGCCGTCGCGCCGCCAAGTTGCACCGCAGCCTGCAGGAACTGAACAAGCCCAATGTGATCGGCTCGACCTTGAGTGCCATGGAGTGGGTCAACCTGTTCGCCCTGGCAGTCAACGAGGAAAACGCCGCCGGTGGGCGCATGGTCACCGCACCCACCAACGGCGCGGCGGGGATCATCCCGGCGGTGTTGCACTACTTCATGAAGTTCAGCGAGGAAGTCACCGAAGCCAACGTGGTCGACTACCTGCTGGGTGCGGCGGCGGTGGGCATCCTGTGCAAGAAGAACGCCTCGATCTCCGGTGCCGAAGTCGGTTGCCAGGGCGAAGTGGGTTCGGCCTGCGCCATGGCCGCTGCCGGCTTGGCCGAGATCCTCGGTGCTACGCCGGAGCAACTGTGCAACGCCGCCGAGATCGGCCTGGAACATAACCTTGGTCTCACGTGCGACCCTGTAGGCGGACTGGTGCAAGTGCCGTGCATCGAGCGCAATGCGATTGCGGCAGTGAAGGCGATCAACGCCGCGCAAATGGCGCTGCGCGGTGACGGCCAGCACTTTATCTCCCTGGACCGGGTGATCCGCACCATGCGCGATACCGGGGCGGATATGCACGACAAATACAAAGAGACATCGCGGGGTGGGTTGGCGGTCAGCGCCGTCGAATGTTGAGCTGACCCCATCCTTCTGTAGGAGCGAGCTTGCTCGCGAAGAACCCGAGAGCGCCGCGTCCCTCCAGAATGCCCGCGTTATCGTTAACCACCTTCGCGAGCAAGCTCGCTCCTACATTGAACATCACCCGACGAGCACGCCACCTTTTGGCGCGTCGCAAACAGATAAGTAGCTACCGAACGATTTCCCGCCCGACCACCTGTCACCCGCGCTTTGGGTGACAGACTTCTCCCACGCCCGCAAAGCGCCTTCCCACAAGTGCTACCGATCTGCTCACGCCCCGTGGGCAGACTCGTTCCTACGGCTGATTCCGGCTATATCCGCACTCGCGGCACGGGCTTATCTAGACGCGTCATCAGGTCGTTTTTAGGAGTTATTGGATGGCCATTCAATTTTAGGCATGGCATTTGCTCTATCAATTCAAAGCCTCTCTCCTCGCTGGATGAAGAGCGCAATAACAAGAGCCTCGCCTGAGGCCATCACCCGCTTTGTGTGAGGAGATACCGCGATGACGTCGTTCAACTCCGGGGCCCAACCCCAGAACCGTGCGCCTCAATCCATCGGCTTTTTGCTGCTGGACAATTTCACGCTGATTTCCCTGGCCTCCGCAGTCGAACCCCTGCGCATGGCCAACCAGCTCTCCGGCCGCGAGCTGTATCGCTGGACGACCTTGAGCGTCGACGGAAACCAGGTGTGGGCCAGCGACGGTCTGCAAATCACCCCCGATGCTTCCATGCACAAAGCCCCAGCCCTGGACACCGTGATCGTGTGCGGCGGCGTGGGCATCCAGCGCACCGTTACCCGTGAGCATGTGTCGTGGCTGCAAAGCCAGGCGCGTCAGTCCCGTCGCCTCGGCGCGGTGTGCACCGGCAGTTGGGCCCTGGCCTGCGCCGGTTTGCTCGATGGGTTTGATTGCAGCGTGCACTGGGAATGCCTGGCCTCGATGCAGGAAGCCTTCCCCCGCGTGGCCATGAGTACACGCCTGTTCACCCTCGACCGCAACCGTTTCACCAGCTCCGGCGGCACCGCGCCACTGGACATGATGCTGCACCTGATCAGCCGCGATCACGGCCGTGAACTGTCGGCCGCCATCTCCGAGATGTTCGTGTACGAACGCATCCGCAATGAACAGGATCACCAGCGTGTGCCGCTCAAGCACATGCTTGGCACCAACCAGCCGAAGCTGCAGGAAATCGTCGCGCTGATGGAGGCCAACCTGGAAGAGCCCATCGACCTGGACGAACTGGCGGTGTACGTCGCCGTGTCCCGTCGCCAACTGGAGCGCCTGTTCCAGAAATACCTGCATTGTTCGCCGTCGCGTTACTACCTCAAGCTGCGCCTGATCCGTGCACGGCAGTTGCTCAAGCAAACGCCGATGTCGATCATCGAAGTGGCGTCGGTGTGCGGGTTTGTCTCCACGCCGCACTTCTCCAAGTGCTACCGCGAATACTTCGGCATTCCGCCACGGGATGAGCGCGTGGGTTCCAACACCACCCAGCAAGTGGCGATGATGCCGATTCCGCAGGCGCTGGTGTTGTCACCGTTGTCGGGACCGATGTCGGCGTTGAGTCAGGCGCGTAATGAATCAACCTTCGCGAGCGTAAGGCTCTAGACCGAGTTGTCTGCATTCGCGAGCAAGCCCGCTCCCACATTTGACTGCATTTCAACGTTGGAACTCGGTCAAATGTGGGAGCGGGCTTGCTCGCGAATGCGGTGCGTCAGGCGCCAGAGTTCTGCTTGAATTGCACCAACGCCGGCAACAACTGCTTGTCGATCGCCTGCCGCACCGCCGGCAGGATCGTCGCACTGCCGGTGTACATCTGCTCAACCATGCCCTTGAGCGCCTTGGCTCGCGCCGGGCTCAAACCGCGCACGGCGCACTCGCAGGCCTGCTCGGCGGTGGCGCCGCTGGACACTTCAAATCCCAGTGAGCGCAGCTGGCCCAGCAGGTCATCCTGGTCAATCAAATCCGCGTGCATCATGACGTTTATCCTTGAAGGGAACGGGGTTTGACCTCGATTCTGGTAGCCGCCCGAGGGGGCGGCAAGGGCAGATTGCACGAATGCCTCAGATGGCTATGAGCATGTCGTTTTCGGGCCATTTACCGAACGCATTAATGGGCACACTGAACTCAAGCACTCAGCTTGAAGGTTTGGTCACCCTCAGGATGTAACGCTCACACAAGGCACTCTGCCCCGATCCAGTCACGGCTGGACCGGGGCTTTTTTGTGGGAGCGCGAAGGGCGCGCCACGGTCTACCGTTGCAACACCAAAATGCGCGAGAGCAACTCATCCCGATCGATGTAGCAACCCTGGAAGTGCCGCGCCCCTGAAGTGGGGTCAAAGGCATTACGTGCATGCAAGGTGCGGCGGTTGTCGAAGCACCACAGCTCCCCCGGATTCAGGCGCTTGACCACACGAAAGCGATCTTCCCGCGTCATGGCGATAAAATGTCGATACGCGCGATACAGCAGCGGCATCTGTGCAACGCTGGTCTCGAAAGGCCCGCGCAAAAAGTTGGCCATGCGAATCTCCGCCACATCCCCCAACGTATCCAGTGCAATGATCGGCGCCAGCCGGCGATAGTCGCTGTGACGGTCCTTGTTGCGGAACTCCACCGGGATTTCACACAGCGCCTGGAACGCTTCGGGATCTTCAGTACGCAGGGTATTGGCGATGGCAAATCCGTCGACAAAAATGCTCTCGCCGCCGCTGGCATCGTTCACCAGGCAATGCAGGAATTGCAGGCCCGGTTGCAGCTCCCGCGTGGGCAGATCGGTGTGCAAGGGCAGGTTGAAAGCGGTGTAGGCATTGCTGTCGGCGTCGGCCTTGGATTGCACATTGAACAGCACGCCGAAGTTGCTCTCGCGGATGAAGGCAATGCGCTTGGCGACCAATGCCAGTGAGCCGGGCTCGGTAGGAACGCCGCAGATTTGCGTCAGGCCGCCATCGCGCAGCGCCAGCAGCCATTGCAACAGCGTGTTCGGGTCCTCCATGACCGCCGAGTAGTCAAACACCGGCAGTTGGAAGCGACTGTCCCACAGCTGCGAATGGGGCTTTGCCGCACGGCGTTCGGCACGGGACTCGTCGTCATAGGCATGAGCCCGCAGCCAGCCGGGATCGTACTGGCTGCGGTGGCCGCCGCTCCATTCCACCCACAGATTACCTTGATCAAGACGGGCCGAGGCCGCCCTGAGATTGGCGTCTACGTCGACAATCTCCAGCACTTGTTCGCGGGTCACGCTGTACACGCATTCTGCACAGGGGCAGTTGTCCCGCAGCCACTGATGATGAAACGGGCTGACCCGCCCATCGGCCCAATGCACGAGGGTTTGATCGTCTAGCACCCGCACGTCCGCGATGTCGCAGATCTTCGGGTAGGTACGGAAATCGGCGACAGCGGCGGCGGTTTGCATGGTGGCTCCTTATTGCTTTTTGGGGGGCAGTCCAATCACTCGGCCGAGCAGGGCGGGGCGCGGCAGGTGGGCCTGTTCCGCACTGATCGCCGTGAGTTTTTCCAGCGTGGCCTCGGTGAACGGTGCCGAATTCGGGCCGGCCAGATCAACGTGCAGCAGCATCTGCTCGTTGCCCGCCAGTTCCTTTTCATCTCCCACTAGATGCAGGCTGTGATAGAGGTGCAGGCGCTTGGCATCAAAGGCGATCAGTTGGGTATGCACCTCCACGTCGGCACCCAGTTTCACTTCGTGCAGGTAGTTGAGGTGCAGTTCCAGGGTGAACAGCGAATGGCCGCTGGCTTCGCGGTTTTCACTGTCCAGGCCGAGGGTGTCCATCAGCGCGTCGGTGGCGTAGCTGAAGATCAGCAGGTAGAACGCATCGCGCAGGTGGCCGTTGTAGTCCACCCAGTCGGGGTGGACCTGGGTGGTGTAGGTGGTGAGTGCGGGCATGTCAGGGTTCCGTTATTCGGCGAAGGTCATGCCGTGCTTGGCCTTGGTGGTTTTCACCGCTTCCAGCACCGCCAGCAGGCAATCATCACGATAGCGCTCCAGCGCCGAAATGCTGTGTTTGCCCAGTTGATCGCTGGTGCCGTCGACTACATCGTCGATCAGCTTGTCGGTCAGCTCCGGCGCCGGCAGGTAGGTCCATGGCAATTGCAGCGCCGGGCCGAACTGCGCCATGAAGTGGCGCATGCCGGCGTCGCCGCCGGCCAGGGTGTAGGTCAAGAAGGTACCCATGAACGACCAGCGCAAGCCCGCGCCAAAGCGGATCGCGTCGTCGATTTCGCCGGTGGTGGCGACGCCGTCATTGACCAGGTGCAGGGCCTCACGCCACAGCGCCTCGAGCAGGCGGTCGGCGATAAAGCCTGGGACCTCCTTGCGCACGTGCAGGGGGCGCATGCCGAGGGATTCATACACCTTGATCGCGGCTTGAACGGCTTCCGGCGCGGTGTTCTTGCCGCCGACCACTTCCACCAGCGGCAGCAGGTAAACCGGGTTGAACGGGTGGCCGACCACGCAGCGCTCAGGGTGGGTCGAACCCTCGTAGAACTCGCTCGGCAACAGGCCGGACGTGCTCGAGCCAATCAACGCATTCGGTTTGGCCGCGGCGCTGATCTTGCTGTGCAGGTCGAGTTTCAGTTCCAGGCGTTCCGGGGCGCTTTCCTGGATGAAGTCGGCGTCTTTCACGCATTCTTCAATGGTGGCGACAAAGCGCAGGCGATCCTGGGACGCCCCCGGCGCCAGGCCTTGTTTTTCCAGAGCGCCCCAGGCGTTGGCGACGCGTTTGCGCAGTGCGGCTTCGGCACCGGGCGCCGGGTCCCAGGCGACGACATCCAGGCCATGGGCCAAGGCGCGGGATACCCAGCCGCTGCCGATGACACCGCTGCCCAAGGCGGCGAAGGTTTTGATTTCGGTGATAAAGCTCATGGCAAATTCCTAAAATAGTGGTGGCTGCAATCAACCGCGCTTGGTCAAACCCATCTTGATTCGGCCCTCGGCCGGGGTCATGACCCGTGCACCCAGGCGGCTGAGAATTTCACTGGCGCGCTCCACCAACTGGCCGTTGGTGGCGAGTACGCCTTTGTCCAGCCACAGGTTGTCTTCCAGGCCGACCCGCACGTTGCCGCCCAGCAGCACCGCTTGCGCCGCCATCGGCATTTGCATGCGGCCGATGCCGAAGCCGGCCCACACGGCGTCGGCGGGCAGGTTGTCGACCATGGCTTTCATGGTGGTGGTGTCTGCCGGTGCGCCCCATGGGATGCCCAGGCACAGTTGGAACAGTGGGTTGTCGAGCAGGCCTTCCTTGATCATCTGCTTGGCGAACCACAGGTGACCGGTGTCGAAGATTTCCAGCTCAGGCTTCACGCCCAGTTCCTGGATGCGCTTGGCGCCGGCCCGCAGTTGCGCCGGGGTGGAGACGTAAATAGTGTCGCCATCGCCAAAGTTCAGCGTGCCGCAGTCCAGGGTGCAGATTTCCGGCAGCAACTCTTCGACGTGAGCCAGGCGGGTCAACGGGCCGACCAGGTCGGTGTTGGGGCCGAACTCCATCGGGTTCTCGCCGCCACCGATCTCCAGGTCGCCGCCCATGCCGGCGGTGAGGTTGACGATGATGTCGATGTCAGCCTCACGGATGCGCTCCATCACTTCGCGGTACAGGGCGACGTCGCGGCTGAACTTGCCGGTTTCAGGGTCGCGCACATGGCAGTGCACAACGGTGGCGCCGGCCTTGGCAGCTTCCACGGCGGCGGCGGCGATTTGTTTGGGGGTGACCGGCACGTGTGGGCTGCGGCTGGTCGTGTCGCCAGCACCGGTGAGTGCGCAGGTGATGATGACGTCGTGGTTCATTTGGCGGTTCCTTACAGGCGTGGTGGTGCCGTTCGCAGCCCGGTTGAGCTGCGAAACGGTGGTTCAGAAAAGGTTATTTGCTGGTCAGTTGCAGGTTGGCCGCGGCCGGCTTGCCGTCGAAGGTAGTCACACCTTCCAGCCAGCGCGCCTGGTCTTGCGGGTGATCCTTGAGCCACTGCTTGGCGGACTCGATGGCGTCCTTGTGATCCAGCAACGGCTGCATCATCCGGCTCTCGTCGGCGGCGGTGAAGGTCAGGTTGGTCAGCAGTTTGTGCACGTTGGGGCACTGCTCGGCGTAGTTCGGCGCGGTGACGCTCCACACGGTGGCCATGCCTTCGTTCGGGCCCAGGGCGTCGTCGCTGCCGGTGAGGTAGGTCATGGCGACGTTGACGTTCATCGGGTGCGGCGCCCAGCCGAAGAACACCACGGCTTCCTTGCGGCGCACCGCCCGGTCGACGGCGGCGAGCATGCCGGCTTCACTGGATTCCACCAGCTGGAACTTGCCCAGGCCGAACTGGTTCTTGGTAATCATCGCCTTGATTTGGGTGTTGGCGCCCGAGCCTGGCTCGATGCCGTAGATCTTGCCGCCCAGTTCTTTTTCGAACTTGGCGATGTCGGCGAAGGTTTTCAGGCCCTTGTCCGCCAGGTAAGTCGGCACGGCGAGGGTGGCGCGCGCGTCTTCCAGGCTGGGCTTGTCGAGGACTTTGACTTGCTTGGCGTCGACGAACGGTGTGATGGTCTGGGTCATCAGCGGGTTCCAGTACCCCAGGAACAAGTCCAAGCGCTGGTCGCGGATGCCGGCGAAGATGATTTGCTGGGAGGCGCTGGTCTGTTTGGTCTTGTAGCCGAGGCCGTCGAGCAACACTTGGGTCATGGCGCTGGTGGCGATTACGTCGGTCCAGTTCACCACGCCCATGCGCACGTTCTGGCAAGATGCCGCGTCGGCAGCCAGTACGTTCGTGCTCAAGATGGCGCTGGCGCTGAGTGCAAGCACACAGCGGCTGATCAGTCGGTTCATGGTGGATCCCTCGGCAGGTCGTTATTGTGGGGGCCGGTGTCTTTGTGCACCGTGGAGCCAAGTTACGTAGCTTTGGGGGCGACAAAACGCACGGCGGCGACCAGCTCTTGCACTGCAGCGACCTGCCCCCTTGAATCCACCCGAGAACGGGAGTATCACAGTGCCACGCTGCCCGTCCGACGAGAGCGCCACCATGTCCCAGGATTTCTACTTTCTGCTGATGCCGGGCTTCTCGGCCATCGGCTTTATCTCCGCGCTGGAACCGCTGCGGGTGGCCAATCGCTTTCGTGGCGAGCTGTACCACTGGCATGTGTTGAGTGCCGATGGCGGCGCGGTGCTGGCGAGCAATGGCATGTCGGTCAACGCCGACGCCGCGCTGGAGCCGCTGAAAAAAGGCGCGACTTTGCTGGTGGTCGCGGGCTTTGAGCCGCTGCAGTTCGCCACGCCCGCACTCGAACACTGGTTGCGCCGTCTTGACCACGATGGCGTGACCCTCGGCGCCATCGACACCGGTGCCTGCGTCCTCGCCGAAGCCGGCCTGCTCGACGGCCACCGCCTGACCCTGCACTGGGAAGCCATCGACGCCTTCAAGGAATCTTATCCACAGCTCACCGTGACCCAGGAGCTGTTCGAGATCGACCGTCGTCGCATCACCTGCGCTGGCGGCACAGCGTCCATCGACCTGATGCTCGACCTGATCGCCCAGGCCCACGGCCCCGAACTGGCGATCCAGGTCTCCGAACAATTCGTGCTCGGCCGCATCCGCCCACGCAAAGACCACCAGCGCATGCAGATCGCCACACGCTACGGCATCAACAACAAGAAGTTGGTGCAGGTGATCGGCGAGATGGAGCAGCACACTGAGCCGCCCCTGAGCACATTGGCCCTGGCCGAGGCGATCAAAGTGACACGTCGCCAACTGGAGCGACTGTTCCGTCTGCACCTGAACGACACCCCCAGTAACTTCTACCTCGGCCTGCGCTTGGAAAAAGCCCGGCAGCTCTTACGTCAAAGCGACATGAGTGTGCTGGAAGTGAGTATTGCCTGCGGGTTTGAGTCGCCGTCGTATTTCACCCGCAGTTATCGGGCACGGTTTGCCAAGTGTCCACGGGAGGATCGGCGACGAGAGGTTGTTTGACGGCCAATTATAGTCAATTATACTTGCGACTATAATTTATAGTCATTTCCATAATTGAGTATAAAACCATGTCCAAGCACAGCGGCTTTGTATTCCGCCGTCCTACGCTGGCAACCAGTATTGCCGATGGTCTGGTGGGGGCCGGTATCCAGGATTTCACCTCTGGCCTATTTCTCGCGGCGCCGCGTCGCACGGGCAAAAGTACTTTTTTGCGCGAAGACCTGATCCCGGAGTGTCAGCTTCGCGGGTGGCTGGCGGTGTACGTCGATCTGTGGGCTGACAAAGAAAAAGACCCCGCGGAGTTGATTGCAAACGCCATTGCCGCAGCGCTGGTGCCCTATGAAAAGGGCATTCGCAAGCTCGCCAAGAACCTTGGGATCGAGAAACTGAGCTTTCTGCGCACGCTGTCCTGGGACTTCAGCAAGCCTCAATTGCCCGTCGGCGCGACGTTGACCCAGGCCTTGGAACTGCTGCATCACGCGGCGGAAAAAACCGTCGTCCTGGTGATTGATGAGGCGCAGCACGCCTTGACCAGCGATTCAGGCATCAATGCGATGTTTGCGCTGAAGGCCGCCCGGGACCAACTCAACCAAGGGCGTGACGAGGACGGCAGCGGTTTGCATCTGGTGTTCACCGGCTCCAATCGTGACAAGTTGGCCCATTTGGTTCTGGGTAAAAGCCAACCATTCTTCGGCTCCAGCATCACGCCGTTTCCGCTGCTGGGTAAGGCGTTCACACAAGCCTATACCGCGCACCTCAATGCGCACTTGGCGAAAACCAACCAATTCAGCGCGGACGATATTGATGAGGCTTTTGAGCTGGTTGGCCGTCGCCCCGAGATGCTGCGTACCATCATTGGAGAAGTGGCGCTGGAGTTGGGCGAGGCGAGCAATTTGGGTCAACTGCTGCACAGCCGCGCCGAACTGTTGCGCGCAGGTGTGTGGACCGAATTCGAAAGCGCCTGGAACACGCTCACTATTCCCCAGCGTGCCGTGCTGGAGGTGATGGTGGAGCGCTCGCAAACGAACGAACCGTTCGCGCCGTTCACCGACAGCACCCTCACGGCGGTCAGCAAAGCGCTGGAAGACATGGGCAGCGATGTGGTGCCAGGTACCCAGACGATTCAGGCTTGCATCGATGCCCTGCGTGACAAGGAACTGGTGTGGAAGTCGAGCCGGGGAGGGTATGCCCTAGAGGACAAGACCTTTGGTGACTGGTTGCGGCAAAAACGCAAAAACGCCACAACACTGTAGGAGCCGGCTTGCCGGCGATGGCGTCCAGTCAGCCCTGTATCTGTTGGCTGACACACCTCTATCGCCGGCAGCCGGCTCCTACAAGGGTTGTGTGTGGCTTATTTCTTTAACAGGGCCGAGCACGCCGCTTTGTAGGCTTCGTGTTGGTACTTATTCAGCGTCGCTGGCAGATCAAAGTTGTGCTTCTTGTTCTGCGCATTGATGGTCTGCGGCGACAGCAGCGTCACTTCAACACCGTCCAGCAACTGAAACACCCCTTCAATCTTGAACGTGGTCGGGCCACCGGCGAATTCACCTTTCTTGCTGCGCTTCTTGATGGCGATACGGGTGATGCCGTTTTCCTGCACAAACGCCTTCACTTGAGCGGCGAAGGCTTTGACGTTGGCCGCTTCATCGTCGTCTTCAAGGGCGATTTTCTTGGTGGCCAGGGCAACGTGGCTTAACGCCTGGTTGTCCAGGAGGGCGACGGCGATGATGGCTTCGCTGCCTTTGATTTCGATGCCGCAAATAGTCATGAATAGCCTTGGTTCAGAGAAAAGTGGCGGTGATTGTCGTTTATTCCTGCCCGATCGACTCCAAAAACTCCGACCGCTCATCACTCATTCGTGCCAGACAATCATTCTGCGCAATCGCATACGCCTTGGTGCCGTTCACCGCCGGGAAGGTGTCCACGGCGCAATCGGCATCCCGTAATTTTTCCCACTTCTGCTGGGCATCCTTCAGACGAGCGGTAATGTCCGCCAGCTTGGTCTTGTCGCTGCCATAGGTCGAAGCCATGCGTTCCAGCAGACCTTGATAGTTGTCCTTGAGCAGTTGTTCGGCGGTGGTTTTGTTGTAAGAGGCGCATTCCAGCGTTTGCTTGTCGTTTTCAATGCCGTCGCACGGCGTGCTGTCGGTGTCTTCGGCCGCGTGGACGCCGGTTGCGATGAGTGCCAAAGCCAGGAAAATCGATTTCATTGCGCCGTCTCATATCAGGTGATGCGGGAATTCTGGCTCAAGCGTAAGACAAAGAACAGTCGCCAGTCAGACGCGTCATAGCAGCCTTTGTCGCGGATTGACGCTTTCGGCAATTCCCCTGTCGTTTTTGCACCCGGCTCTGTCGGCCCCTGGGCATATGCTGGCCCCAAAGCGCCGGCAGACGATTCGGCGCATGAATCGCCAATAAGGGGACGCCTGATGAGCCCAGCCGAATTGCACGCCGACAGCATCGTTATCGACGGGCTGATTATTGCCAAGTGGAACCGCGACCTGTTCGAGGACATGCGCAAAGGCGGTCTCACTGCCGCCAACTGCACCGTGTCGGTGTGGGAAGGGTTCCAGGCCACCATCAACAATATCGTGGCCAGCCAGACCCTGATCCGTGAAAACAGCGACCTGGTGATCCCGGTGAAAACCACCGCCGACATCCGCCGTGCCAAGGAACAAGGCAAGACCGGCATCATCTTCGGCTTCCAGAACGCCCATGCCTTTGAAGACCAGCTCGGCTATGTCGAGATCTTCAAGCAACTCGGCGTCGGTGTGGTGCAGATGTGCTACAACACCCAGAACCTGGTCGGCACCGGTTGCTACGAGCGCGACGGCGGCCTGTCGGGTTTCGGCCGTGAAATCGTTGCTGAGATGAACCGCGTCGGCATCATGTGCGACCTGTCCCATGTCGGTTCCAAGACTTCCGAAGAAGTCATCCTCGAATCGAAAAAGCCTGTGTGCTACTCCCACTGCCTGCCGTCCGGCCTTAAAGAGCACCCGCGCAACAAGTCCGATGAAGAACTCAAGTTCATTGCCGACCACGGTGGTTTTGTTGGCGTGACCATGTTCGCGCCGTTCCTGGCCAAGGGCATCGATTCGACCATCGACGACTATGCCGAAGCCATCGAATACACCATGAACATCGTCGGCGAAGACGCTATCGGCATCGGCACTGACTTCACTCAGGGCCATGGCCAGGATTTCTTCGAAATGCTGACCCATGACAAGGGCTACGCCCGCCGCCTGACCAGCTTCGGCAAGATCATCAACCCGCTGGGCATCCGCACCGTGGGCGAGTTCCCCAACCTCACCGAGACCCTGCTCAAGCGCGGCCACCCCGAGCGCGTGGTACGCAAGATCATGGGCGAAAACTGGGTCAACGTCTTGAAAGACGTCTGGGGCGAATAAGCCACCGCCAACGCATCTTTTCCCCCCGGCCGTTCGCGCCGGGGGCATTAACAAGAATTTTTCTGGAGTTAAGTTTCCATGGCCAAGATCGCCCCGCAATTGCCTATCGAAGTCGACAGCGAAACCGGTGTCTGGACCTCCGACGCCCTGCCGATGCTGTACGTGCCGCGCCATTTCTTCGTCAACAACCACATCGGTATCGAAGAAGTGCTGGGCGCCGATGCCTACGCCGAAATCCTCTATAAGGCTGGCTACAAGTCCGCCTGGCACTGGTGTGAAAAAGAAGCCGAATGCCACGGCCTGGAAGGCGTCGCGGTGTTCGAGCACTACATGAAGCGCCTGTCGCAACGCGGCTGGGGCCTGTTCAAGATCCAGGACATCGACCTCGACAAGGGCACCTGCAGCGTCAAGCTGGAACACTCCGCGTTTGTGTACGTGTACGGCAAGGTTGGGCGCAAAGTCGACTACATGTTCACTGGCTGGTTTGCCGGCGCCATGGACCAGATTCTGCAAGCCCGCGGCAGCCAGATCCGCACTGTCGCCGAACAAGTCTACGGAGGCTCCGAAGAGGGCCACGATGACGGCCTGTTCACCGTCAAGCCGTTGTAAGCCGAGGACCGTGCCATGGCTTTCGAAGCAATGTTCCAGCCGATCCAGATCGGCAAACTGACCATCCGCAACCGCGTGCTCAGCACCGCCCACGCCGAGGTCTACGCGACCGACGGCGGCATGACCACTGACCGCTATGTGAAGTACTACGAAGAGAAAGCCAAGGGCGGCATCGGCCTGGCGATCTGCGGCGGTTCCTCGGTTGTGGCTATCGACAGCCCGCAGGAATGGTGGAGTTCGGTCAACCTGTCCACCGACCGCATCATCCCGCACTTCCAGAACCTGGCCGACGCCATGCACAAGCATGGCGCCAAGATCATGATCCAGATTACCCACATGGGCCGTCGCTCGCGTTGGGACGGCTTCAACTGGCCGACGCTGATGTCGCCGTCCGGCGTGCGTGAGCCGGTGCACCGTGCGACCTGCAAGACCATCGAGCCGGAAGAAATCTGGCGCGTGATCGGTAATTACGCCAGCGCCGCCAAACGCGCCAAGGCTGGCGGCCTGGACGGTGTGGAACTGTCCGCCGTGCACCAGCACATGATCGACCAGTTCTGGAGCCCGCGGGTCAACAAGCGTACTGACGAGTGGGGCGGCACCTTCGAAGGCCGCATGAAGTTCGGCCTGGAAGTATTGAAAGCCGTACGCGCCGAGGTCGGTGACGACTTCTGCGTAGGCATGCGCCTGTGCGGTGACGAGTTCCACCCGGACGGCCTGTCCCATGAGGACATGAAGCAGATCGCCAAGTATTACGACGACACCGGCATGCTGGACTTCATCGGCGTGGTGGGCTCGGGTTGCGACACGCACAACACCCTGGCCAACGTGATCCCCAACATGAGTTATCCACCGGAGCCGTTCCTGCACTTGGCGGCCGGCATCAAGGAAGTGGTCAAGGTTCCGGTGCTGCACGCGCAGAACATCAAGGACCCGAACCAGGCCACGCGCATTCTGGAAGGCGGTTATGTGGACATGGTCGGCATGACCCGTGCGCACATCGCCGACCCGCACTTGATCGCCAAGATCAAGATGGGCCAGATCGACCAGATCAAGCAGTGCGTCGGCGCCAACTATTGCATCGACCGCCAGTACCAGGGCCTGGATGTGTTGTGCATCCAGAACGCCGCGACCTCCCGTGAATACATGGGTGTGCCACACATCATCGAAAAAACCACCGGCGTCAAACGCAAGGTTGTGGTGGTCGGTGCCGGCCCGGCCGGGATGGAGGCTGCACGCGTGGCGGCCGAGCGCGGCCACGACGTGACCTTGTTCGAAAAGAAAGAGTTTATTGGCGGGCAGATCACCACGGCGTCCAAAGCGCCGCAGCGTGACCAGATCGCCGGTATCACCCGCTGGTACCAGCTGGAACTGGCGCGGTTGAAGGTCGACCTGCGTTTGGGCGTGGCCGCTGATGCCGACACTATCCTGGACGTGCGTCCGGATGTAGTGGTGCTGGCGGTGGGCGGGCATCCGAACGTTGAGCAGAACGAACACTGGGGCGCGGCCGAAGGCTTGGTCGTCAGCAGTTGGGACGTGCTCGACGGCAAAGTCGCGCCGGGCAAGAACGTGCTGGTGTACGACACCATCTGCGAATTCACCGGCATGTCGGTGGCGGATTTCCTCGCGGACAAAGGCAGCCAGGTTGAGATCGTCACTGACGACATCAAGCCGGGCGTGGCCATCGGTGGTACGTCGTTCCCGACCTACTACCGCAGCATGTACCCGAAAGAAGTGATCATGACCGGCGACATGATGCTGGAAAAGGTCTACCGCGAAGGCGACAAGCTGGTGGCGGTGCTGGAGAACGAATACACCGGCGCCAAAGAGGAGCGGGTGGTGGACCAGGTGGTCGTCGAAAACGGCGTGCGCCCGGATGAGGCCATCTACTACGCACTCAAAGAGGGCTCGCGCAACAAGGGCCAGATCGACGTCGAAGCCTTGTTCGCGATCAAGCCGCAGCCCTGCCTGAGCGAGGCGGGGGATGGGTACTTGCTGTTCCGCATTGGTGACTGTGTGGCGCAGCGTAATACCCATGCTGCGATCTATGACGCCCTGCGCCTTTGCAAGGATTTCTGAGCCAGCCTTGAACCAATGTGTACTCGGTCAAAAATGTGGGAGC
>NZ_JACAQP010000014.1:203735-247182 GCF_013387025.1 Pseudomonas reactans
TGTGGGAGCTTCACCATGTTGAACACCTTGCTGCCTATTCTCTTGTTCGCCGCCCTGGGCCTAGCCGTCCTCGGCGCCCTGCGCCGGGTGAACATGTGGCGCCGTGGCCGCGCATCCAAGGTCGACCTTTTGGGCGGCTTGCTCGCCATGCCCAAACGCTACATGGTCGACCTGCACCACGTGGTCGCCCGCGACAAATACATCGCCAACACCCACGTCGCCACCGCGCTGGGTTTTGTGCTGTCGGCGTTGCTCGCCATTCTGGTCCATGGCTTCGGCCTGCAGAATCGCATCCTCGGTTACGCCTTGCTGCTGGCGTCGGTGCTGATGTTTGTCGGCGCCACCTTCGTCTACCTGCGTCGCCGCAATCCGCCTGCACGTCTTTCGAAAGGCCCATGGATGCGCTTGCCGAAAAGCCTGATGGCGTTTTCGGTCAGCTTCTTCCTGGTGACCCTGCCGGTGGCCGGGATTCTGCCAGCGGACTTCGGCGGCTGGTTGCTCGCCGCGTTGCTCAGCGTGGGCGTGCTGTGGGGCGTGTCCGAGATGTTCTTCGGCATGACCTGGGGCGGCCCGATGAAACACGCTTTCGCCGGTGCCTTGCACCTGGCCTGGCACCGTCGCGCCGAGCGCTTCGGCGGCGGCCGTTCCACCGGGTTGAAGCCGCTGGACCTCAGCGATAAAACCGCGCCGCTGGGCGTGGAGAAACCCAAGGACTTCACCTGGAACCAACTGCTCGGCTTCGACGCGTGCGTCCAGTGCGGCAAGTGCGAAGCTGCGTGCCCAGCCTTCGCCGCCGGCCAGCCGCTGAACCCGAAAAAGCTGATCCAGGACATGGTGGTCGGCCTGGCCGGCGGCACCGATGCCAAGTTCGCCGGCAGCCCATACCCAGGCAAACCGATCGGCGAACACAGCGGCAACCCGCATCAGCCCATCGTCAACGGCCTGGTGGACGCCGAGACCCTGTGGTCCTGCACCACCTGCCGCGCTTGCGTGGAAGAGTGTCCGATGATGATCGAGCACGTCGACGCCATCGTCGACATGCGCCGCCACCTCACCCTGGAAAAAGGTGCCACGCCGAACAAAGGCGCGGAAGTCCTGGAAAACCTGATCGCCACCGACAACCCCGGCGGCTTCGCTCCGGGTGGTCGCCTGAACTGGGCGGCAGACCTGAACCTGCCGCTGCTCAGCGAGAAAGGCAGCGCCGACGTGCTGTTCTGGGTCGGCGACGGTGCCTTCGACATGCGCAACCAACGTACCCTGCGCGCCTTCGTCAAAGTGCTCAAAGCCGCCAAGGTCGACTTTGCGGTGCTGGGCCTGGAAGAACGCGACAGCGGCGACGTGGCCCGTCGTCTGGGCGATGAAGCGACCTTCCAGTTGCTGGCTTCGCGCAATATCCAGACCCTGGCCAAATACAGCTTCAAGCGCATCGTCACCTGCGATCCGCACAGCTTCCATGTGCTGAAAAACGAATATGGCGCCTTCAATGGCAACTACCTGGTGCAGCATCACAGCACCTTTATGGCCGAGCTGATCGGCGAAGGCGCGCTGAACCTGGGCCAGCACAAGGGCAACAGCGTGACCTATCACGACCCTTGCTACCTGGGCCGCTACAACGGCGAGTACGAGGCGCCGCGCCAAGTGCTGCGGGCGTTGGGCATCGAGGTCAAGGAGATGCAACGCTCGGGCTTCCGTTCACGCTGCTGCGGTGGCGGCGGCGGTGCGCCGATCACCGACATTCCCGGCAAGCAACGGATCCCGGATATGCGCATGGAAGACATCCGCGAAACCGGTGCCGAGCTGGTGGCGGTGGGTTGCCCGCAATGCACGGCGATGCTCGAAGGCGTGGTTGAGCCGCGTCCACTGATCAAGGACATCGCCGAACTGGTGGCCGACGCCTTGCTGGAAGACGCCGCACCGGCCAAAACCCCTATCAAGCGTGAACCTGCGGAGGTGCACTGATGAGCGACATTATCCGGCGCGACCCACGCGCTGAGTGGATCGCCCGCAACCGTCTGCACCCATTGCACGCAGCGATGCAACCGGTACTACACAGTTGGATGGGCCCCAACGGCGTCATCCGCAAGAACGTCCACGGCGTCGGTTTCATCGGCCCCAATGGCATCAAGCGTATCGACCGCAGCGGCGCCCAACAGGGCGGCGCTGCCAAGCGCACGGCGGCGGTGGAAGTGCAGTTGCCGCTGCATCAAGTGGCGGCGCCTGCGTTCTACATCAACGTGGTGCCGGACATGGTCGGTGGCCGCTTGAGCAGCCATGACCGCGACTTGCTCGGCCTGGCTCGGCAACTGGCGGGCAGCGACGGCGCAGTGCTGGCGGTGGTGTTTGGCGAACACAAGGAAGGCACGTTCGCCACCGCAGGCGTCGATCGCCTGCTGGTGCTAGAAGGCCACGAATTCGACGGTTATTCACCGGAGCAACGTGTGCAGGGTTTGCGTGCTGTGGATAACCAGTTCAACCCGCGCCACTGGTTGCTGCCCGACAGCCGCAGCGGTGGTGGCGAACTGGGCCGACGTTTTGCTGCCAGCCTCAAGGAACGCCCGGCTACGCGGGTTTGGCAGATCAAGGGCGACGAGTGCATCGGCCGCGCCGGTGCGGGCCAGGAAGACTTGGCCCGCCCGCTGCCACGCCTGATTCTGGCCGCCGCTGAATGCGCCGATCCTGTCAGTGAGACACGGCATGAAGTGCTGCCCGTGGAGTTATCCACAGCCCTGGCACGCAGCCTGCCGCGCATCGAAGACCTCGGCGCGGTGGCGGTGGATCCGGCAGCGATTCCCATGGCCGAAGCGGAGTTCATTTTCTCTGGCGGCAACGGCGTGAAGGACTGGGCGCTGTTCCACCAGACCGCTGCGGCTCTGGGCGCCACGGAAGGTGCGTCGCGGGTTGCGGTGGACGACGGCTTCATGGCGCGTGATCGCCAGGTCGGCGCCAGCGGCACCTGGGTCACGGCGCGGGTTTACGTGGCTGTGGGTATTTCCGGTGCGATCCAGCACCTGCAAGGCATCGGTGCCTGCGACAAGGTGGTGGCGATCAACCTCGACCCTGGTTGCGACATGATCAAGCGGGCCGATCTCTCGGTCATCGGCGAAAGCGCCGCGATTCTGCAAGCCTTGATCGTTGCGGTCGAGGCCCACCGCAACGGCGCCAAGCGCGACGCGGCTTAAGGAGATGGCCATGACGACGAATGTAATCAGCCTGGTGTCCATCGGCGCCCACCCGACCTCCGGGCGCCCGCGCCGCGCTGAACAAGATGCGCGTGCGGTGGAACTCGGCTTGCAAATGGCTGGGGATAAGTTGCAGGTGCTGCACGCCGGCAACATTGCTGAGCCGACCCTGCGCAGTTACCTGGGCATGGGGTTGCCGCAGTTGCACGTACTGGAGCAACCGGCGGGCAGCGATGCCTTGCCCGTGCTCAGCGAATACCTGCGCGACGCCGGTGCCCAGGTGGTGCTTGCCGGCAGCCAGGCCGAAACCGGTGAAGGCTCGGGCATGTTGCCGTACCTGCTGGCCGAGCAATTGGGCTGGCCGTTGATTGTCGGGCTGGCGCAGGTCGAATCCATCGATGGCGGCGTGGCCCATGTACTGCAA
Source organism: Pseudomonas reactans (assembly GCF_013387025.1). Classification (NCBI taxonomy): domain Bacteria; kingdom Pseudomonadati; phylum Pseudomonadota; class Gammaproteobacteria; order Pseudomonadales; family Pseudomonadaceae; genus Pseudomonas; species Pseudomonas reactans. The sequence goes on from NZ_JACAQP010000014.1 coordinate 207,339, forward strand.
GCCTTGCCACGCGGTCAGCGGCGACGCCTGAAGGTGCGCCTGCCGTTTCTGGCGACAGTGGATAACGCCGCGCCCAAGCCTCGGCAGAGTGCTTACGGCCCGGCGCAGCGCGGTGAGCTGGCGGCCCATGAAGTCGAAATCGAACAGGACGAGTTATTCACAGGTGCGGTGCTGCAACCGGCCAAGCCACGCCCCAAGCGCCTCAAGGTGATCAAGGCCAAAAGTGGTGCCGACCGGATGAAGGCCGCCACGGCCAAGGCTAGTGGTGGTGGCGGGCAAGTGCTCAAGGGCCTGAGCCCGGAAGCGGGCGCCGAAGCCATCCTCAAGCTGTTGGTTGAGGAAGGTGTGGTTCGCTGAACCTTGTAGGAGCGAGCTTGCTCGCGAAGACCGTTAACGATAACGCAGCGTGCCCGGCTTGACGCGGCGCTCTCAGGTTCTTCGCGAGCAAGCTCGCTCCTACAGGGAGCTTACCCACAATCCCTGTTGACCCGTCTGTGGATAACCTGTTCGCGGTTGTCCACACCCCCTGTGAATCAAGCCCTGCAGCCCTCTGTACGAAAAACAACCAAGCTAACTGACGGTTTTTACTTTTGTTTTTCGCTGCTCCTGTGCATTTCTCCGGCGCGACTTGCCCCCATAGTCTGTTGGTGCTTCTGTGGATAACATGTTCGCTGACGGCTGAAGCCCATATTAATCAAGGCTTTCATCGGATTGATCAAAATGTGATCGATTTGGTTATTTTACCAGACTAAAAACCCTGGAAACCCCGATTTGTGAAGGTTTGAGGTGGTTTTCCACAGTGCTCTCCAAGTTGCCCCCAAAGTCTGTTGGTGCTTCTGTGGATAAGGTGTTCGCGTACCGCTACAGGCCACGTAAGTCGTGGCTTGTGCTGGGTTGGTCAATAAATGAACAAAGCCGCTTCAAACCGACTGGCTTGAATAAGTCACGGATTTTCTTCACTTAATTTCAGGAGAGAAGCGTACTTGCCCACAATTGCTGTGGGTGGCTTTGTGGATAAGTTGTTGGGTAAAGGCTGGAGGGCAGGGGAATCAAGGGTTATCAGGGGGTTGGGTGTTTTTTGTACAACCCAGCCCCCGTAGATCAACAGGTTATTCGTGAACCGCAACGCCCTTGAGGTACGGCGCCGGAGCGGCCCCCAGGTTGCTCAACAGGCGCTCGCTGTACCAGTCCACAAAGTTCACCACGCCGAACTCATAAGTCTTGGAGTACGGACCTGGCTGGTAGGCGGTGGAGTTGATGCCGCGCTGGTTCTCTTCGGCCAGGCGACGGTCCTGGTCGTTGGTGGCGTCCCACACCTGGCGCATGCGCTCGACGTCGTAGTCCACACCTTCCACGGCGTCCTTGTGCACCAGCCATTTGGTGGTGACCATGGTTTCCTGGGCGCTGATCGGCCACACGGTGAACACAATGATGTGATCGCCCATGCAGTGGTTCCAGGAGTGCGGCAGGTGCAGGATGCGCATCGAGCCCAGGTCTGGGTTCTTGATGCGACCCATGAGTTTGGCGCAGCCCTGCTTGCCGTCCAGGGTCATCGACACGGTGCCCTTGAGCAACGGCATGCGCACGATGCGGTTACGCAGGCCGAAGCTGGCGTGGGCGTAAGGGATCTTCTCCGCATCCCAGGCAGCAGCAGAGGCGGCAACATGGTCCTTGAACGCCTGGTCGGCGCGCGGGTCGGTGACGTCGTCCCATTCCAGCAGGGTTTTCAGCAATTCCGGGTGTGACGCGTTGCAGTGGTAGCACTCGCGGTTGTTTTCCAGCACCAGCTTCCAGTTGGCTTTCTCCATCAAGGTGGTGGTAATCGCCACCTTGGTGTTCTCCATGTCGTACGGTTCCATGTAATGGTTCAGCGTCGACAGGAAGTCATCAATGGCCGGAGGGTTCTCCGCCAGGCTGATGAAGATATAGCCGCCGGCGGTCTTCACGTTTACCGGCTTGAGGCCGTACTGCTTCATGTCGAAGTCGGCGCCCATCTCGGTGCCGGCGAACAGCAGGCGGCCATCAAGCTCATACGTCCACTGGTGGTAGTGGCAGACCAGTTTGGCGACCTTGCCTTTGTCGCTGGTGCACAAGCGCGAGCCACGGTGACGACACACGTTGTGGAACGCGTGCACCACGCCTTCGGCGCCCCGGATCACGATGATCGGGTTCTTGCCGATTTGCAGGGTCAGGTAGTTGCCCTTGGCGGGGATTTCGCAGGTCATGCCGGCGATCAACCACTCTTTTTGGAAGATCTCCTGCATGTCGATATCAAACAACCGCTCATCAGAGTAGAACGGCTGCGGCAACGAGAAAGTGCGCTCGCGCTCTTGCAGCATTTGCGCGGTGGCCTTGCGTGCGGGTTCCAGCGGATCGCCCAAGCTTAAGGTTGCGGTGACGTCCATCGTGTGTGTCCTCATGGCCATTCTGTGTGGCCGGCGAATAGTGGCTACGGTTGGTGCTTTGCAAGGCGTAAAGAAAGCGTCTGTGTTGGGAGCGAGTGTGGGGCCGCCGATGCGCCGAACCTTATCCATGGGCGACATGGCCCAATCTGTTCCCGACGCGCAACCCTAGGTCGTTGGGGGCTGGTCGCGATAAGTATGTGAATGTCGCAGATAGGTAAATGGGTGGTTCTGGCGTTACGCAGAATCGCCACCATAAGGCCGATGTCGGCGGTGGAGAACAACATGTCCAATAATTTCCTGAATCCGGTAACCACCCAGACCTGGGCCAATGGTCGGCACATTGTCCGTTGCGTCAAAGTCATCCAGGAAACCTGGGACGTGCGCACCTTCTGTTTCATGGCCGACCAGCCGATCCTGTTCTTTTTCAAACCGGGGCAATTCGTCACCCTGGAGCTGGAAATCGAAGGACAGCCGATCATGCGCTCCTACACCATCTCCAGCTCACCGTCGGTGCCCTACAGCTTCTCGGTGACCATCAAGCGTGTGCCGGGCGGCAAGGTGTCCAACTGGTTGCACGACACCCTTCATGAAGGGCAAGAGTTGGCGGTGCACGGGCCGGTGGGTTTGTTCAACGCCATCGACTTCCCGAGCCCGAAAGTGTTGTACCTCAGCGGCGGCGTGGGGATAACGCCAGTCATGTCCATGGCGCGCTGGTTCTACGACACCAACGCCAACGTCGACATGACGTTTATCCACAGCGCCCGTTCGCCCAAGGACATCATCTATCACCGCGAGCTGGAACACATGGCGTCGCGGATCGATAACTTCAGCCTGCACCTGATCTGCGAGAAACACGGTTTGGGTGAGCCTTGGGCGGGCTATCGCGGTTACCTGAACCACAAGATGCTCGAACTGATGGTGCCCGACTTCCTGGAGCGCGAAGTGTTCTGCTGCGGGCCTACGCCGTACATGAACGCGGTGAAGCGCCTGCTGGAAGTGGCGGGTTTCGACATGACGCGTTACCACGAAGAGTCCTTCGGCGCCACGCCGCCGGAAGCCCGTGCTGACGCGGTGGAGCAAGCCGAGCAGGCGGCCGACGCGCCAGAAATCGACCTGGCGGATCTGCATCAGGTGGAATTCATCGCGTCGGGCAAAAGCATTCGCGTCGCCCCTGGTGAAACCGTGCATGCGGCGGCGGCCAAGCTTGGGCTGTTGATCCCGAAAGCCTGTGGCATGGGCATCTGCGGCACGTGCAAGGTGATGAAGCTGGGGGGTGAAGTCGAGATGGATCACAACGGTGGGATTACGGAAGAAGACGAAGCCGAAGGCTACATCCTGTCGTGCTGCAGCGTGCCGAAGGGCGATGTGCGTATTGAGTTCTGACCGCTGATCGTTCCCGCGCGGAGGGTGGGAACGATCAATTGCATCAGTCCCGCGTCGCAGGTCATGAGTCTGCGGCGCGGGCCTTAGGGTTAGCGGACGAAAAGGTTGATGAGATAACCGCCGGAAGCTGTCATTTCAAACTCTTTTCCGGTGACCGTGAAGTACCTGGCAGGCTCGGCGATGGTGTCGCCGACATTCGCCAGCTTCCTCAGCTCGTCCACGCTGACGAGTGTGGCGTTGGTGTCGTCTCGCAGTTGCGAATCAGTGGTGTAACGTTGAATTTCCATGATGTTGCCCTCGATAGGATTTCCATTTCCAGCCGACTATTCGGCAGGCAGTCAGCCCCGAAGTAACGCGTCCGTTGGTTCGGGGTGACAAGATCCTATCCAAGACAGGGGGTAGATAGATACTGTCAGAAATACGTACAAACAGTCTCTGAAAAAGCGCTGAAAGCCCCGTGGTTTCAGGCTTCCATCACTTTCCGAATATCCGCCGCCAATTCTCTTACACGTTCTTCCTCGGTATCCCACGCACACATGAAGCGTGCGCCGCCTTTGCCGATAAAGGTATAGAAACGCCAGCCCTTGGCGGTCAACGCGGCAATCGCCGGTTCCGAGAGTTGCAGGAACACGCCGTTGGCCTGCACCGGGAACATCAATTCCACTCCGGGAATATCCGCCACCAGGTTGCTCAGCAATTGCGCGCAGTGGTTGGCGTGGCGGGCGTGTTTGAGCCAGGCGTCGTTTTCCAGCAGGCCTACCCAGGGGGCAGAGAGGAAACGCATTTTTGAGGCCAGTTGGCCGGCCTGTTTGCAGCGGTAGTCGAAGTCTTCGGCCAGCTTGTGGTTGAAGAACAGGATCGCTTCACCCACGGCCATGCCGTTCTTGGTGCCACCAAAACACAGCACGTCCACACCGGCTTTCCAGGTCAGGTCGGCCGGCGAGCAGCCGAGGAACGCGCAGGCGTTGGAGAAGCGCGCGCCGTCCATGTGCAGGTTCAGCCCCAACTCTTTGCAGGTCACGCTGATGGCGCGGATTTCATCCGGCGTGTACACGCTGCCGACTTCGGTGGCTTGGGTCAGGGTGACCACGCGCGGCTTGGGGTAGTGGATGTCCTGGCGCTTGAGGGCGATCTCGCGGATCGACTCCGGGGTCAGCTTGCCGTTTTCGGTGCGAGCGGTGAGCAGCTTGGAACCGTTGGAGAAAAACTCCGGCGCACCGCATTCGTCGGTCTCGACGTGGGCGGTTTCCGAGCAAATCACGCTATGGTAGCTCTGGCACAAGGAGGACAGCGCCAGGGAGTTGGCGGCGGTGCCGTTGAAGGCGAAGAACACTTCGCAGTCGGTTTCGAACAGGTTGCGGAAACCGTCGGCGGCACGGTGGGTCCATTCATCATCGCCGTAGGCGCGCTGATGGCCCTGGTTGGCTTGTTCCATGGCGGCCCAGGCTTCCGGGCAGATGCCGGAATAGTTGTCACTGGCGAATTGTTGGCTCTTGTCGGTCATGGCCCATTCCTGTGGTCGATGTTGGTGCGCACTGTAACCAAGATTGTCGCGGGTGCGCACGCACTGTAAATGCAAAGTCACTGGGGAATTATGCACGGTACTCAAACAATTCCTGTCGGACGTGTCCGTGATGGCGCTTTGGATTTGCTCAAGTGGCTGGCGCTGTTGAGCATGGTGATGGACCACTTGCGCTATGTCGGTTTGAGCCTGGACGGCCTGTATGTGCCGGGGCGCCTGGCGTTCCCGTGGTTTTGCCTGGCGATTGCGGCGAACCTGCACCGGGTCAGGAGCGCGCCCGTGACCGGCCAATGGCGCTACCTGGGCTGGCTGTTACTGTTCAGCGTGATCAGCGAAGTGCCGTACCGACTGTTTATCGAGGACGCCGATACGTTGAACGTCCTGCCGACCTTGGCGCTGGGCCTGCTGGTTGCCCGAGGATGGCAGCAGAAGGCGCTTTTTGATCGAGGATTGGCGCTGATTGCCCTCACGATTGCCGCCGTGTTTTCCACACAGTTGATGTTCGGTTTTTTCGGCGTATTACTGCCATTGGCGATGTTGCTGGTCTTTCGTCGCCCCTGGTATTTCAGCGTATTGCCGGGCTTGATCTGTGTGGCGGCCAATCAATGGCAGGTTCTGCTCAATAGCGGCACCCCCGTAGCGTTGGTCGGATTCGCCGCTTGCCTGATTGCGCCAATGCTTGGCCTGGTCCTCTTGCGACACGCTCAAAACGCCTCGCCACCAGCCATGCGCCGCTGGGCGTATGCCCTCTATCCCGCGCATTTCCTGCTACTGCTGGCTTTGCGCCACAGCCTTGCCTGAGGCGCTGAATTCATTCCATGTCGTAAACGCACCTTTGCGTGGCGTGCGTAGGCATTTGACCTGCTGACGCCAGCCCTACCATCGCATCAAAGGGCCCTGCACGGGCCTCAACAATACGAAAGGCTGGGAGAGACGCGATGTTCAGCAAACAAGACCAGATCCAGGGATATGACGACGCACTGCTGGCGGCCATGAATGCCGAGGAGCAGCGCCAGGAAGATCATATCGAGCTGATCGCGTCAGAGAACTACACCAGCAAACGCGTGATGGAAGCCCAAGGCAGCGGCCTCACCAACAAATACGCCGAAGGCTACCCAGGCAAGCGCTACTACGGTGGCTGCGAGCACGTGGACAAAGTTGAAGCCCTGGCCATCGAACGCGCCAAGCAATTGTTCGGTGCCGATTACGCCAACGTGCAGCCACACTCCGGTTCGTCCGCCAACAGCGCGGTGTACCTGGCCCTGCTGCAAGCCGGCGACACTATCCTGGGCATGAGCCTGGCCCACGGCGGCCACCTGACCCACGGGGCCAAAGTGTCGTCCTCGGGCAAGCTGTACAACGCGGTGCAATACGGCATCAACACCGACACCGGCCTGATCGACTACGACGAAGTCGAGCGCCTGGCCGTCGAGCACAAGCCGAAAATGGTCGTGGCCGGTTTCTCTGCCTACTCCAAGACTCTGGATTTCCCACGTTTCCGTCAGATCGCCGACAAGGTGGGCGCACTGCTGTTCGTCGACATGGCCCACGTTGCTGGCCTGGTTGCCGCCGGCCTGTACCCGAACCCACTGCCGTATGCCGACGTGGTCACCACCACCACCCACAAGACCCTGCGCGGTCCGCGTGGTGGCTTGATCCTGGCCAAGTCCAACGAAGAAATCGAAAAGAAACTCAACGCCGCCGTATTCCCCGGCGCCCAGGGCGGCCCGCTGATGCACGTCATCGCCGGCAAGGCCGTGTGCTTCAAGGAAGCGCTGGAGCCAGGCTTCAAGGCTTACCAGCAGCAAGTGATCGACAACGCCCAGGCCATGGCCGATGTGTTTATCAAGCGCGGCTATGACGTGGTGTCCGGCGGCACGGACAACCACCTGTTCCTGGTCAGCCTGATCCGTCAGGGCCTCACCGGCAAAGAGGCGGACGCCGCCCTGGGTCGCGCCCACATCACCGTCAACAAGAACGCCGTGCCGAATGACCCGCAGTCGCCGTTCGTGACCTCGGGCCTGCGCATCGGTACCCCGGCGGTGACCACGCGTGGTTTCAAGGTGCCGCAATGCATCGAGCTGGCTGGCTGGATCTGCGACATCCTCGACAACCTCGGCGACGCCGATGTCGAGGCCAACGTGGCCAAGCACGTTTCTGCCCTGTGCGCTGATTTCCCGGTTTATCGCTGAGCGCGGTTTTGGAGTAATGACTATGCAACGCTACTCGGGCTTCGGCCTCTTCAAGCACTCACTCAGCCACCACGAAAACTGGCAGAAAATGTGGCGCACGCCGACCCCTAAAAAGGTCTACGACGTGGTCATCGTCGGCGGCGGCGGGCATGGTCTGGCGACCGCCTACTACCTGGCCAAGGAGCACGGCATCACCAACGTGGCCGTGGTCGAGAAAGGCTGGCTGGGCGGCGGTAACACCGCGCGCAACACCACCATCGTGCGTTCCAACTACCTGTGGGACGAGTCGGCGCACCTGTACGAACACGCGATGAAACTGTGGGAAGGCCTGTCCCAGGACCTGAACTACAACGTGATGTTCTCCCAGCGTGGCGTGTACAACCTGTGCCACACCCTGCAAGACATCCGTGATTCCGAGCGTCGCGTCAGCGCCAACCGCCTCAATGGCGTGGACGGCGAACTGCTCAACGCCAAGCAAGTGGCCGACGAGATCCCGTACCTCGATTGCTCCAAGAACACCCGCTACCCGGTCCTCGGCGCCACCGTACAACGTCGCGGTGGCGTGGCCCGTCACGATGCCGTGGCCTGGGGTTTTGCCCGTGCCGCCGACGCCCTCGGTGTGGATTTGATCCAGCAGACCGAAGTGATCGGCTTCCGCAAGGAAAACGGCGTGTGTATCGGCGTGGAAACCAACAAGGGCTTCATCGGCGCCAAGCGCGTCGGTGTGGTCACGGCCGGTAACTCCGGGCACATGGCTTCACTCGCTGGCTTCCGCCTGCCGATCGAATCCCACCCGCTGCAAGCGTTGGTGTCGGAGCCGATCAAGCCGATTATCGACAGCGTGATCATGTCCAACGCCGTACACGGTTACATCAGCCAGTCCGACAAGGGCGACCTGGTGATCGGCGCCGGTATCGACGGCTACAACGGCTACGGCCAGCGCGGCTCGTACCCGGTGATCGAACATACCATCCAGGCCATCGTCGAGATGTTCCCGGTGCTCTCGCGCGTGCGCATGAACCGCCAGTGGGGCGGCATCGTCGATACCACGCCGGATGCCTGCCCGATCATTTCCAAGACCCCAGTGCCGAACATGTTTTTCAACTGCGGTTGGGGCACCGGTGGCTTCAAGGCTACGCCGGGCTCAGGCAACGTGTTTGCCGCCAGCCTCGCCAAGGGTGAAATGCACCCGTTGGCCGCACCTTTCTCCATCGACCGTTTCCACAACGGTGCGTTGATCGACGAACACGGCGCTGCGGCCGTCGCCCACTAACAGGAGAAATTCCCTATGTTGCATATCTTCTGTCCTCACTGTGGCGAACTGCGCTCCGAAGAGGAATTCCACGCGTCCGGCCAAGCGCACATCCCGCGCCCGCTGGACCCGAATGCCTGCACCGATGAAGAGTGGGGCGACTACATGTTCTTCCGCGACAACCCGCGCGGGCTGCACCACGAACTGTGGATCCACGCCGCCGGTTGCCGCCAGTACTTCAACGCGACCCGCGACACCCTGACCTACGAAATTCTTGAAACCTACAAGATCGGTGAGAAGCCACAATTCACCGCCAAGGCCTCTGGAGAGAAGGTATGAGCCAGACCAATCGCCTGTCCAACGGTGGCCGGATCGACCGTAATAAAGTCCTGACGTTTACCTTCAACGGCCAGAGCTACAAGGGCTTTGAAGGTGACACATTGGCCGCAGCCCTGCTGGCCAACGGCGTCGACATCATCGGCCGCAGCTTCAAGTATTCGCGTCCTCGCGGCATCTTTGCCGCTGGCGCCGAAGAACCGAACGCCGTGTTGCAGATCGGTGCCACCGAAGCCACCCAGATCCCCAACGTGCGCGCCACCCAACAGGCGCTGTACCAAGGCCTGGTCGCCACCAGCACTAACGGCTGGCCGAACGTCAACACTGACGTGATGGGTATTCTGGGCAAGGTCGGCGGCAAGCTGATGCCGCCAGGTTTCTACTACAAAACCTTCATGTACCCGCAATCGTTCTGGATGACGTACGAGAAGTACATTCGTAAGGCCGCTGGCCTTGGCCGCTCGCCAACCGAGAACGATCCGGACACCTACGACAACTTCAACCGTCACTGCGATGTGCTGATCGTCGGCGCGGGCCCTGCGGGTCTGGCCGCTGCACTGGCGGCTGCACGCAGCGGTGCCCGCGTGATCATCGCCGATGAGCAGGAAGAGTTCGGTGGTTCGCTGCTGGACTCGCGCGAAAGCCTCGACGGCAAACCAGCCGCTGAATGGGTTGCCAGCGTTATTGCTGAATTGAAAGCCCTGCCGGACGTGGTGCTGCTGCCCCGCGCTACCGTCAACGGCTACCACGACCATAACTTCCTGACCATTCACGAACGCCTCACCGACCACCTGGGTGACCGTGCGCCGATTGGCGTGGTGCGCCAGCGTATTCACCGTGTGCGCGCCAAGCGTGTGGTGCTGGCGACCGGTGCGTGCGAGCGTCCGCTGGTTTACGGCAACAACGACGTGCCGGGCAACATGCTGGCCGGTGCGGTTTCTACTTACGTTCGTCGCTACGGCGTGGCACCGGGCAAGAAACTGGTGCTGTCGACCAACAACGATCACGCCTACCGCGTTGCGCTGGACTGGCTCGACGCCGGCCTGCAAGTGGTGGCCGTGGCCGATGTGCGCCACAACCCACGCGGCGCACTGGTTGAAGAAGCCCGTGCCAAAGGTATTCGTATCCTCACCGGCAGCGCCGTGATCGAGGCCCGTGGCAGCAAGCACGTGACTGCTGCCCGCGTGGCTGCGATTGATGTGAAAGCGCATAAAGTCACCAGCCCAGGCGAATGGCTGGACTGCGACCTGGTGGCCAGCTCTGGCGGCTACAGCCCGGTGGTCCACTTGGCTTCGCACCTGGGCGGCAAGCCGACCTGGCGAGAAGACATCCTCGGTTTTGTGCCGGGCGAAGCACCGCAGAAACGTGTGTGCGTGGGTGGCATCAACGGTGTCTACGGCCTTGGCGATTCCCTGGCTGACGGTTTTGAAGGCGGCGTGCGCGCGGCCAGTGAAGCCGGTTTTGCCCCAGTCGAAGGCACCTTGCCGAAAGCCCTGAGCCGCCTGGAAGAGCCGACGCTGGCGATCTACCAGGTGCCGCACGACAAGCCAACCGCACGGGCGCCGAAGCAATTCGTCGACCTGCAAAACGACGTGACCGCCGCCGCCATCGAACTGGCGACCCGCGAAGGTTTCGAGTCGGTAGAGCACGTCAAACGCTACACCGCGCTGGGCTTCGGCACCGACCAGGGCAAGCTGGGCAACGTTAACGGCCTGGCCATCGCCGCCCGTTCGCTGAACGTGACCATCCCGCAGATGGGCACCACCATGTTCCGCCCGAACTACACGCCGGTGACTTTCGGCGCGGTGGCGGGCCGTCACTGCGGGCACATCTTCGAACCGGTTCGCTACACCGCGCTGCAGGCCTGGCACGTGAAGAACGGCGCCGAGTTTGAAGACGTCGGCCAGTGGAAACGCCCGTGGTACTTCCCACGCAACGGTGAAGACCTGCACGCTGCGGTGAAGCGCGAATGCCTGGCCGTGCGCGACAGCGTCGGCCTGCTGGATGCGTCCACCCTCGGCAAGATCGACATCCAGGGCCCGGACGCGCGCGAATTCCTCAACCGTATCTACTCCAACGCCTGGACCAAGCTCGACGTGGGCAAGGCGCGCTACGGCCTGATGTGCAAGGAAGACGGCATGGTCTTCGATGACGGCGTGACTGCCTGTCTCGCTGACAACCACTTCCTGATGACCACCACCACCGGCGGCGCCGCCCGCGTACTGCAGTGGCTGGAAATCTACCAACAGACCGAGTGGCCAGACCTCAAGGTGTACTTCACCTCGGTCACCGACCACTGGGCCACCATGACCTTGTCCGGCCCCAACAGCCGCAAGCTGCTGGCCGAAGTCACCGACATCGACCTGGACAAGGACGGTTTCCCGTTCATGACCTGGAAGGAAGGCTTGGTCGGCGGCGTTCCGGCGCGGGTGTTCCGGATCTCGTTTACCGGTGAACTGTCGTACGAAGTCAACGTGCAAGCCGACTACGCCATGGGCGTGCTGGAAAAAATCGTCGACGCCGGCAAGAAGTACAACCTGACCCCGTACGGCACCGAAACCATGCACGTGCTGCGGGCCGAGAAGGGCTTCATCATCGTCGGCCAGGACACTGACGGCTCGATGACCCCGGACGACCTGAACATGGGCTGGTGCGTGGGTCGCACCAAGCCGTTCTCGTGGATCGGCTGGCGCGGCATGAACCGTGAAGACTGCGTGCGCGAAGAGCGTAAGCAACTGGTGGGCTTGAAGCCGATCGATCCGAATGTATGGCTGCCGGAAGGCGCGCAATTGGTGTTCGATCCGAAGCAGACGATTCCGATGAAGATGGTCGGTCACGTGACATCGAGCTATGCGCATAACTCCCTGGGTTATTCGTTTGCGATGGCGGTGGTGAAGGGCGGCTTGAAGCGCATCGGCGAGCGGGTGTTTTCACCGCAGGCGGATGGCAGCGTGATCGAGGCGGAGATTGTGTCTTCGGTGTTCTTTGACCCGAAAGGCGATCGCCAGAACATCTGATAGACCGCGTCGCCTGCATCGCAGGCGAGCCAGCTCCCACATTTGGAATGCATTCCCCTGTGGGAGCCGGGCTTGCCCGCGATGAGGCCAGAACAGACACCACAGCATTCAGAACAGGTGCTTTATGACAGCAGCCAATGTGTACCAACAACGCCCAACCACCGGGGCCAAGGCCGAGTCGTCGCTGCACCATGCCGACCTCGCCAGCCTGGTCGGCAAGGGTCGCAAGAACGCCGGCGTGACCGTGCGTGAAAAGAAACTCCTGGGCCACCTGACTATTCGTGGCGACGGCCATGACGCAGCTTTCGCCGCCGGCGTGCACAAGGCCCTGGGCATCGAGTTGCCTGGCGCCCTGCAAGTGATCATCAAGGGCGAAACCAGCCTGCAATGGCTCGGCCCGGATGAGTGGCTGCTGATCGTGCCAAGCGGTGAAGAGTTCGCCGCAGAGCAAAACCTGCGTGCCGCCCTGGGTGATTTGCACATCCAGGTCGTCAACGTCAGCGGCGGCCAGCAGATCCTTGAACTGAGCGGCCCGAACGTGCGCGATGTGCTGATGAAGTCCACCAGCTACGACGTGCACCCCAACAACTTCCCGGTGGGCAAGGCGGTGGGCACGGTGTTCGCCAAGTCGCAGCTGGTGATCCGTCACACGGCTGAAGACACTTGGGAACTGCTGATTCGCCGCAGCTTCTCGGATTACTGGTGGTTGTGGTTACAGGATGCATCCGCCGAATTTGGCCTGAGCGTCCAAGCCTGAGGAATACCCCATGAGCCGCGCACCCGATACATGGATTTTGACCGCCGACTGCCCCAGCGTGCTCGGCACGGTGGACGCGGTCACCCGCTACCTGTTCGAGCAGGGTTGCTACGTTACCGAGCACCACTCGTTCGATGACCGGCTTTCGGGCCGGTTCTTTATTCGCGTGGAGTTCCGCCAGCCCGACGGTTTTGACGAACAAGGTTTCCGCGATGGCCTGGCCACGCGCGGCGAAGCCTTCGGCATGATCTTCGAACTGACGGCGCCGAACTATCGGCCAAAAGTGGTGATCATGGTCTCCAAGGCCGATCACTGCCTGAACGATCTGCTGTATCGCCAGCGCATCGGCCAACTGTCGATGGACGTGGTCGCGGTGGTGTCCAACCACCCTGATTTGAAGCCTTTGGCCGACTGGCACCAGATTCCCTACTACCATTTCCCCCTCGACCCCAACGACAAACCGTCCCAGGAGCGTCAGGTGTGGCAGGTGGTGGAAGACACCGGCGCGGAATTGGTGATCCTTGCGCGCTACATGCAAGTGCTGTCGCCGGAGCTGTGTCGCAAGCTGGATGGCAAGGCCATCAACATTCACCACTCGTTGTTGCCGGGGTTCAAGGGCGCCAAGCCGTATCACCAGGCTTACAACAAAGGCGTGAAGTTGGTGGGGGCCACGGCGCATTACATCAACAACGATCTGGATGAAGGCCCGATCATTGCCCAGGGCGTGGAGGTGGTGGATCACAGCCACTATCCCGAGGATTTGATTGCCAAGGGGCGGGATATTGAAGGGCTGACATTGGCCCGGGCGGTGGGGTATCACATTGAGCGGCGGGTGTTTTTGAACGCCAATAGAACTGTGGTGCTTTGACTGACGCCATCGGGGGCAAGCCCCCTCCCACCTTTGATGGGTGAATGCAGTCAAATGTGGGAGGGGGCTTGCCCCCGATGAGGCCCTAACAAACAACGCAAAAACAGCATCTGTACCCGAGCACTTAAACGCGCTGCCCACCCAACGGGCAACGCAGTTCCATAAAAACAACAGCGAGGTGAAAGCATGTCTGGTAATCGTGGTGTCGTGTATCTCGGCAACGGCAAGGTCGAAGTACAGAAAATCGACTATCCCAAAATGCAGGACCCCCGTGGCAGGAAGATTGAGCACGGCGTCATCCTGCGCGTGGTCTCCACCAACATCTGCGGCTCCGACCAACACATGGTGCGCGGCCGCACCACTGCCCAGACCGGCCTGGTGCTCGGTCATGAAATTACCGGTGAAGTGATCGAGAAGGGCAGCGACGTCGAGAACCTGAAGATCGGCGACCTGGTTTCCGTGCCGTTCAACGTGGCCTGCGGCCGCTGCCGTTCCTGCAAAGAGCAACACACCGGCGTCTGCCTGACCGTCAACCCGGCCCGTGCCGGCGGTGCCTACGGCTATGTCGACATGGGCGACTGGACCGGCGGCCAGGCTGAATACGTGCTGGTGCCGTATGCCGACTTCAACCTGCTGAAACTGCCGGACCGCGACAAGGCCATGGAGAAAATCCGCGACCTGACGTGTCTCTCCGACATTCTCCCGACGGGCTACCACGGCGCCGTCACGGCTGGCGTTGGCCCAGGCAGCACCGTGTACATCGCGGGCGCTGGCCCGGTCGGCCTGGCCGCTGCCGCTTCTGCACGCTTGTTGGGCGCGGCGGTGGTGATCATCGGCGACGTCAATCCGATCCGCCTGGCCCACGCCAAGGCCCAGGGCTTTGAAGTGGCCGACCTGTCCACCGATACCCCGCTGCACGAACAGATCGCTGCGCTGCTGGGCGAGCCGGAAGTGGATTGCGCCGTCGACGCCGTTGGTTTCGAAGCCCGTGGCCACGGCCATGAAGGCGTGAAAGCCGAAGCCCCGGCCACCGTGCTCAACTCGCTGATGGGCGTGGTGCGCGTGGCCGGCAAGATCGGTATTCCTGGCCTGTACGTCACCGAAGATCCAGGTGCGGTGGATGCCGCTGCCAAGATGGGCAGCCTGAGCATTCGCTTCGGCCTCGGCTGGGCCAAGTCCCACAGCTTCCACACCGGCCAGACCCCGGTGATGAAGTACAACCGCGCGCTGATGCAGGCGATCATGTGGGACCGTATCAACATTGCCGAGATCGTCGGTGTGCAGGTGATCAGCCTGGATGATGCGCCACGTGGGTATGGCGAGTTCGATGCGGGCGTGCCGAAGAAATTTGTGATTGATCCGCACAAGCTGTTCAGCGCGGCCTAAACCGCAGGCATACAGCGATCCAACTGTGGGAGCGGGCTTGCTCGCGAAAGCGGTGGTTAAGTTAAAGCATCTTTGACTGACCTATCGCATTCGCGAGCAAGCCCGCTCCCACTTGGTTTTTGTGGTGTCAGCGGTTGGCGAGAGCGCCTTGGTAGACCGTCGGCCCCGTGGGCTGCTTGCTCAACGACCCACCCTTGGTCTCCGAACTCACCATCAACTCCACCGGTTTGCGAATGCTTTTCTGCTGACGCGGGTTGAGGCCAATGATGCCTTTGCCATCTTCCGGCAACAGCCCCAGTGAGACGGGTGCTTTACCCTCGGGCATCGCCCAAAGCTCCAGGCTGCGGTCCGGTTCAGGCGCCGCCGTGGCGATCGGTTCGACTTCAATGTAGTCCTTGTGCGCCATGATTTGCGCGGCCGGCTGCTGGGCGGTGGTCACCAGCGTGGCGGCTGACTTGACGTTGTCCTGGGTGTAGAGCGCGCCGCCGAGGCCGGCGACGATGGCCACGCAGACACCGATAAACACACGTGGACGGCTCCAGAATGGGGGCTTGGGCTCAATCACTTTGGGGCGGGTTGCGCTCATGGGGTTATTCCTGGCAAGGCTTTCAGTCCTGCCATGGACCCTGGTATGCGCGATGGGTTCCTGGCCTCGGTTCAGCTCAAAGTGATGCCAATTGGCCCTGGTACAACACCGGTCCAGTGGGTTGGCCGGTCGGCGAACCGCCGTGCGGCTCCAGGCTTACGGCCAGGGTCAGCGGTGCGGTGAGCAAGGCTCGCTGTGCGTCGCTCAGTTGAATCCGGCCTTTGCCTGCGGCGGGCAGCAGGCCCAGTGAAATCGGTTTGCCACCTGGCTCAATCGCCCACAATTCCAGGCTCAGCGTCGGTTCTATCGCGGCCAGTGTCACCGGGTCCACTTGCAGATGGTCGGTAAACGCCTTGATCTGCAAGGCTGGCTGTTGGCTGGCGTTGACCAGGGTGGCGTTGTATTGCGCCCCCGTGTCACGTTGGTACAGCACGCCGACGGTAATGGCGACGAGCATCGCGCAGGCGGCGGCCAGTACGCGGATATTCTTCCAGAACGGTTGCTTCGCCGGCACATGCAATACCTGCGGCTCGATACGTGCCTTGATGCCTTTCCATACGTGAGCAGGCACCGGCCGCTCGGGCAACGTGCCGGTGAGGCTGGCGAGCGCATCCTGCCAATGGCCGAGCTCCACGCGCAGCGCGGCATCCTCCAGCAACAGCGCATCAAAACGTCGACGCGCCGTGGCGGGCATCAGCCCGATGGCGTAGTCGGCGGCCAGGGCGCGGCGCAGGGCGGTGGTCTGGTAGTTCATGATTCGAGGCACCTGCGCAGGCGTTCCATGCCGCGGCGGATCCAGGATTTGACCGAACCGAGGGGCGCTGCCAACTGTGTGGCCAGCTCCGAGCACGACAGGCCCTGGAAGTACGCCACGCTGATCGACCGGCGTTGCATGCCATCCAGGGTGTCCAGGCAGCGGTTCAGGGCGTGGGCTTGGCGTTCATGGTCGAGTTGGTCGTGGGCGTTGGGGGCGTCATCGATCAAGGCGTCCTGCTGACCGTCGGCCAGCGGCTGCTCACGGCGTTTGCGCAACTGGTCGATGGCCAGGTTGCGGGTGATGTTGACCATCCAGGTCATCGGCGCAGACAGATGCGCCTCGTAGCGCGACGCGTTGTACCAGATACGCACGAAGGCTTCCTGCAGCACTTCTTCGGCCAGATCCGGGCGGCCCATGAACCGTAGGGCCACGCCGTGCAGGCGCGGCGAAACGCTGCGGTAGAGGGTTTCGAACGCCTGGCGGTTACCTAGGGCACATTGGGCCAGCAAGGGGCGCAATGGGTCAGCATCTTCGGCGGTAATAGGGCTTCTCCAGACCCTCGTTCGAGGGTGACGGGACTGCACGCGGTAAGCGGAGGGTAGTTCAGCCTGAGCATTCATTCCATCCAACTCCGAGTGGCGAATGCAGGCTATACGCGGGCCGAGGCCATTCGGATGCAGAAAAATCTGAACTAACCTTGGTGTGGGAACAATCGTTCCGGACTGTCAGTCAAACGCCTGCTTTTAGCTCTTACACCCCAGAGGTTGTTTCGATGAAGATTTCACGCGGTTTCGCCCTTTCCTGCCTGATGACCCTGGCAGCCGGCCCGGTATTCGCCGCAGGCTTCAGCCTTGGCGACGCAGCCAATGCGATTTCCGGCATGCAGGGTGGCAACAACAAGGCCGCCGCTGCCGCACCGTCTTCCGAGACGGCCGGCCTGTTAAGCGCTCTGACCTCGCAACTGAACATCACCCCCGAACAAGCGGTTGGCGGCACGGGCGCCATGCTGGGCCTGGCCAAGAACAAACTGAGCGGCAACGATTATTCGCAACTGGGCAACAGCGTGCCGGGCCTCGACCAGTTGTCGGGCAATAATGCCTTGGGCAGCCTCGGCGCCTTGAGCGGGATGCTCGGCCAGACGGGCGGGAGCAAGACCAGTGGCCTGGACGGCGTGCTGGGTAACATCAAGAACACCAGCGACCTGAACACTGCCTTCAGTGCGCTGGGCATGGACAGCGGCATGATCGGCCAGTTTGCCCCGGTGATCCTGAAATACCTGGGCGGCCAGGGCGCCAATGAGTCTGTGCTGAGCAAACTGGCTTCGGCTTGGGGCACTGGCGGCTAACGATTCTCCGCGCGCAGTTGCTCGATGCGCGCGTCCTTCTCCATCCAGAGCTGGTTCACCCAGTTCTGGACGGTCTGGCGAAACGCCGGATCATTCTCGTAATCCCCTTGGCACAACGCCGGGTCCAGTTCGCGGGTGCGGATATCAATGATCACCTTGGGCACCGCGCCGCTGATCAAGTCCCAGAACCCCGGAATCTTCTGCTGCGGATAGACCACGGTCACATCGAGCACGGCATCCAGTTGTTCACCCATCGCCGCCAATACGAACGCCACGCCGCCCGCCTTGGGCTTGAGCAAGCGAGTGAAGGGCGAATCCTGCTGCTTGCGCTTGGTTTCATTGAAGCGCGTGCCTTCCAAGTAATTGACCACCGTCACCGGCTGGCGCTTGAACAACTCACAGGCTTCCTTGGTGATTTTTAAATCCTGCCCCGCCAGTTCCGGGTGCTTGGCCAGGAAGGCCTTGGTGTAGCGCTTCATGAAGGGGTAATCCAGCGCCCACCAGGCCAGGCCGAGGAAGGGTACCCAGATCAGCTCTTTTTTCAGGAAGAATTTGAAGAACGGCGTGCGGCGGTTCAGCGCCTGGATCAGCGCCGGGATATCCACCCAGGACTGATGGTTGCTGATCACCAGGTAGGACGTATCGCCCCGCAGGTCTTCACCGCCGCGAATATCCCATTGGGTCGGGATGCACAGCGCGAAGATCAACTTGTCGATCTCGGCCCAAGTCTCGGCGATCCACATTACCGCCCACGACATGTAGTCACGCGAGCGCCCAGGGGCCACCAGCTTGAGCAGGGCAAACACCATCAACGGCCCGATCAGGATCAGGGTGTTGAGCAGCAGTAGCAATGAGACAAAACAGCCGGTGAGCAGGCGGCGCATAAGTAACTCTTGAAATCCTGTGGGCGGGCCATGATAAGCAGCTTGAGTCTAGAGGCCAAATCCCAATTCGCCGGACGAATGTTTCACAATGTGCCCGCTATGCTGGGGCGAGCTAACTAAGTGCTGCCTTTGCGGTCTAGAATCCGCCTACTTCTTTTCGAGGAAATCACTTCGTGAAACTGCTATTTGCCTCGCTCGCCTTGGTTGCCCTGCCAGTCATGGCCGCCGAACCGACCCTCTACGGTCGCTACGAATACATCCAGTTGCCGGAAATCGGCGAAACCTTCAAGGCCAAGATGGACACGGGTGCGCTGACCGCCTCGCTGTCGGCCCGCGACATCCAGACCTTCACCCGTGACGGCGACGATTGGGTGCGCTTCCGCCTTGGCGGCAAAGACGCCTCCAACAAAGTCTACGAACACAAAGTCTCGCGCATCAGCAAGATCAAGAGCCGCGCCGACGAAGACGACGACAAGGACGAAGCCACCGTGGCCAAGCGCCCGGTGATCGACCTGGAAATGTGCCTGGGCGACGTCAAGCGCACCGTCGAGGTCAACCTCACCGACCGCAGCAGCTTCAACTACCCGCTGTTGATCGGCGCCAAGGCCCTGCGTGAATTCGGCGCTGCGGTAAACCCGGCCCGTCGTTACACTGCCGACAAACCCGACTGCTGACGGACCACATGGCGCATATCCTGATTGTCGAAGACGAAGCGGCGATTGCCGACACGCTGATTTTCGCCCTGCAAGGCGAGGGCTTCACCACCACCTGGCTGACCCTCGGCCAGGCGGCGCTGGAGCATCAGCGCCAGACGCCGGCCGACCTGATCATCCTCGACATCGGCCTGCCGGATATCACCGGCTTTGAAACCTGCAAGCAACTGCGCCGGTTCAGTGAAGTGCCGGTGATGTTCCTCAGCGCGCGGGATGGCGAGATCGACCGTGTGGTCGGCCTGGAGATCGGCGCCGACGATTATGTGGTCAAGCCCTTCAGCCCACGCGAAGTGACGGCGCGGGTCCGGGCGATCCTGAAACGCATTGGTCCAGGTGTTGCGCCCGCGGTGTTCCAGGTTGATCTGGAGCGTATGCAGATCAGCTATCGCGGCCAACCGTTGAGCCTCACACGACACGAGTTCCGCCTGCTGCAAAGCCTGCTGGAACAACCCGAGCGCGTGTTCAGCCGCGAGCAACTGTTGGACGCGGTGGGCGTGGCGGCGGATGCCGGCTACGAGCGCAATATCGACAGCCATATCAAAAGCCTGCGCAGCAAGTTGCGCAGCGTGGCCGCCGATGCCGAGCCGATCCAGACCCATCGCGGCCTCGGCTACAGCTACAGCCCGAGCAACAGCTGATGCGCCTGGGGCTGCGGATCTTCCTGGTGTATGCGCTGTTTATCGGCCTGACCGGCTACTTTGTGCTCAGCACCGTGATGAAGGAAATCCGCCCCGGCGTGCGCCAGTCCACCGAAGAAACCCTGGTGGACACCGCCAACCTGCTGGCCGAGATCGTGCGTAATGACGTGAAGAACGGCACCCTCGGCCAAAGCCACTGGCCGGAGCTGCTCAAGGCGTATGGCAACCGCCAGCCGGGGGCGACCATCTGGGGTTTGCCGAAGAACCAGGTCAATCATCGCATCTACGTGACCGATGCCAAGGGCACGGTGTTGCTCGACTCCACGGGTGAAGCGGTGGGGCAAGACTATTCCAAGTGGAACGACGTGTACCTGACCCTGCGTGGCGAGTACGGCGCGCGCTCCACACGCAGCGAACTGGATGACCCTGCCTCGTCGGTGATGCACGTGGGCGCACCGATCCGTGACAACGGCCAGATCATTGGCGTGGTTACCGTGGCCAAACCCAACAGTTCATTGCAGCCTTATGTCGACCGCACCGAGCGCCGTCTGTTGTGGTACGGCGCGGGCTTGGTTGTCCTGGGCCTGCTGCTGGGCGCGCTGCTGTCGTGGTGGCTGAGCGTCGCGTTGCGCCGCCTGACTGCCTACGCCGAAGCCGTCAGCGAGGGGCGGCGTGCCGAGCTGCCCCATTACCGTGGCGGTGAGCTCAAGCAACTGTCCACCGCCGTCGAGCACATGCGCACGCAGCTGGAAGGCAAGGCCTACGTCGAACATTACGTACACACCCTGACCCACGAATTGAAAAGCCCCTTGGCTGCGATTCGCGGCGCGGCGGAGTTGTTGCAGGGTGATATGACCCGTGAACAACAGCAGCGCTTCGTCGGCAATATCGACAGCGAAAGCGCGCGTCTGCAGCAGTTGATCGAGCGCCTGCTGAACCTGGCGCAGGTCGAGCAGCGCCAGGGCCTGGAAGAGCAGGCGCATATCCCGTTGGCGGCGATGGTCGATGAAGTGCTCAAGGCCCAGTGCGCGCGGATTGAAGGCGCCGGGTTGCAGGTCGAGCAGACTATTGCGGCGGATGTGAAGGTGTACGGCGAACCTTTCCTGTTGCGTCAGGCCCTGGGCAATTTGCTGGACAACGCCCTGGACTTCACGCCGCCCGGCGGCTTGTTGAAGTTCAGCGCACAGACGCGACACAACGACGTGCAAGTCAGCCTGTTCAACCAGGCTTCGCCGATTCCCGACTATGCCTTGCCGCGCCTGAGTGAGCGTTTCTACTCGCTGCCACGCCCGGCCAGTGGGCGCAAAAGCACAGGCCTGGGTCTCAACTTTGTCGAGGAAGTGATGAAGTTGCACGGCGGCGCGTTGCAGATCGGCAATGTCGACGGCGGTGTGCAGGTGGTGCTGCATCTCCACACAGTCTCCACATTGCCCACATAAATCCCCCACACAGGCTGCCCAGACTCTCCCCATCAAAACAGGGAGAGACCCATGAACCGCAGCCTGCTTTTCAAACTTGGCGCGATTGCGCTGCTGATGCTGTTATTGCTGATTCCGTTGTTGATGATCAACGGCATCATCGCCGACCGCCAGTTCACGCGTGATCAGGTGTTGAATGACATTGCCCGCAGCTCCAGCTACAGCCAGCGCCTCACCGGCCCGGTGATGGTCGTGCCCTATCGCAAGACCGTGCGTGAGTGGAAGCTCAATGAAAAGCTCAATAAACGTTATGAGGTCACCCGTGAAGAGCGTGGTCGTCTGTATTTCCTGCCGGATCGATTTGAACTCGACGGCAAGGTGCAGACCGAACTGCGCGCACGGGGCATCTACCAGGCGCGGTTGTTCCATGCCGACAACCGCATCAGCGGGCGTTTCGAATTGCCTGCGCAGTTGGGTATCACCGAAGACTTCGCCGATTACCGCTTTGAGCCGGCGTTTCTGGCGGTGGGCATCAGCGATATTCGCGGTATCGAAAACGCGCTGAAGCTGGAGCTGGGCAGCCAGCAATTGGAGTTCGAGCCCGGCTCCCAGGTGGACTGGCTGGGCGAAGGCGTGCACGTGACACTGCCGGAGCACGACAGCAAAAAGCCCAACGTCGTGGACTTTGCTTTTGACCTGCGCCTGCAAGGCACCGAGCAACTGCAAGTGGTGCCGGTGGGCAAGACCAGCCAGGTGTCACTCGCTTCCAACTGGCCACATCCCAGCTTCATCGGCAATTTCCTGCCGGCACAACGCGAGATTACCGACAAAGGCTTTACCGCCAACTGGCAGACCTCGTTCTTCTCCACCAACCTTGAGCAAGCGCTGCAAACCTGTCTGGACAAGCAGGGCTGTGAAGACTTCAACAACCGCAGCTTCGGCGTGAACTTCATCGACCCGGTGGACCAGTACCTCAAGAGCGACCGTGCGATCAAATACGCGCTGCTGTTCATCGCCCTGACCTTTGCCGGCTTCTTTCTGTTCGAAGTGCTCAAGAGCCTGGCGGTGCATCCGGTGCAGTACGCGTTGGTGGGGTTTGCGCTGGCGTTTTTCTACCTTTTGTTGCTGTCGTTGTCCGAGCACATTGGGTTCGCGCTGGCTTACCTCATTTCCTCCAGCGCCTGCGTGTTGTTGATCGGCTTCTATGTGTGCCATGTGCTGCGCAGCGTCGCTCACGGCCTGGGGTTTTCAGCGGGGCTGGCGGCGTTGTATGGCTTGTTGTACGGGCTGCTGAGTGCCGAGGATTATGCGTTGCTGATGGGCTCGTTGCTGCTGTTCGGCCTGTTGGGCACGGTGATGGTGCTGACGCGTAAGTTGGATTGGTATGGTGTGGGCAAGCGTAAGGCGGTTGAGCCTTTGGAGTTTGACCTGGAGGCGGTGCAATGATCGGGTTACGGGAGGATCAGCGCGTAAAGGAAAGACTGGTCAGATTCCTCAATCACGCCGCCGTGCAATGTGGGAGCGGGCTTGCTCGCGAAAGCGGTGGGCCAGTCAATGAACCCTTTTCTGGCAGATCGCATTCGCGAGCAAGCCCGCTCCCACAGGGGAGTGGTGGTGAACGTTAAATCGGGGGTTGGGTCTGTTGCATCGAAGGCCGCTGGCTGACCTCGGCATACCAGGCGGCAAGCTGCGGGTTATCCAGGCGCCATTGCATGTCCGGATGACGGAAGTCGAGGTAACCCAAAGCGCAGGCCACGCTGATGGCGGCGATGTCGAAGTGGCTGGTCAGTTCGGCAATCGCATCAGCCTCCAACTCCGCGAGGCTGCGGCGGATTTTGTTGCGCTGCTCATCGAGCCACTGGTCCCAGTGCTTTTCCGCCGGGCGCAGGGCAGTTTCGTAACGCACCAACACGGCGGCATCCATGATGCCGTCGGCCATCGAGGCCAGGGTCAGGCGGCGCCAGCGGGCCGAGCCGTCGCGGGGAATCAGTGGGTTGCCGACGTGCTGGTGGTCGAAGTAATCAAGGATCACCCGGCTGTCGTGCAATACCGTGCCATCGGCCAGGCGCAGGGCCGGGATCTTGCCCACGGGGTTGCCTTGCAGCACCTGCGCATCCGGGTTGACCGGAGTCGGCATGCAGCCGTGCAGCGCGACGCGGTCCTGTTGGCCGGTTTCAGCCAGCAACACGCGAACCTTACGCACGAAGGGCGACGCTGGATTGTGGAACAAGGTCATGCTGGGTGTGGACATGGGCATTCCTCGGTAAGGGCAGTGGGGCCTGTGTTCAATTGCTTTCTTGCGCAATGGCTTTCAAGTAGTTGTAAACCGTCGCTCGGGAGATCTCGAAGTACTCGCCGAAATAATCGACGAAGTTGCGTATGTCC
The DNA here is from genome assembly GCF_013387025.1 of Pseudomonas reactans. Lineage (NCBI taxonomy): Bacteria > Pseudomonadati > Pseudomonadota > Gammaproteobacteria > Pseudomonadales > Pseudomonadaceae > Pseudomonas > Pseudomonas reactans. Next base: position 231,183 of record NZ_JACAQP010000014.1, read on the forward strand.
AGCAGCCCATTGGCTTGCGCTTGTGCGAGGACGAGCATGATTTCGGTACGCCCGAAGTCACTTCGCCGCACGCAGTGTTCGACGGATATCTTTTCGACGATGTCGTTGAGTGTTTCCCGCCAGTCAGCGCTGAACAAAGGGGCGGGGCGTGCTTGGGGTTGCAGGCCCACGGCAAAACCACTCAACAGCTTCTGCACCTGCGATAACGCCGTGACATCGAAGTTCAGACACAGGAGCGCGACGATATCGCCGCTCTCCGAGCGGGCAACGATAGAAATCGAGCGTAGCGTGCGATTGTTGGGGCCTGCCTTCTCATACGGTCCTAGCACATCCAGCCCAGGGGCCAGGTCCGGAAGATCACAAATCAGCGATGCATCACCGACTTTGCGCTTGGAGAACCCGTTGGCAATGTGCACGATCAAACCGCTGCGGACATCGTGAACCACCGCTTCCAGGTCGGGGAAAAGCAAAGCAGCGATGCCGTCTGCCGCTGCATTCATGAAGGCGATACTGGCCATGGCGATCCAAGCACAGGTAGGTGGAGGGAGTGATTGTACGGAGTCGTCCATACCTTTGACAGGTGCGTTGGCGCGGCTCTCAGTGGTGGATCTGCGCCAGAAATGCTTGAGCCCTGTCGCTCCTGGGGGCGTTAAAAAACTCCTCCGGGGGCAGGTCTTCGACAATACGTCCTGCGTCGAGGAATAGCACCCGCTCGGCCACTTGGCGGGCAAAGCCCATTTCGTGGGTGACGCACAGCATCGTCATGCCGGTGCCGGCCAGTGTGACGATGACCTCCAGCACTTCGTTGACCATTTCCGGGTCGAGTGCCGAGGTGGGTTCGTCGAACAGCATGATTTTCGGCTCCATGCACAATGCCCGGGCAATCGCCACTCGCTGTTGCTGGCCGCCTGACAGTTGGCTGGGATACTTGTCCGCCTGGTTGGCGATACCGACCTTGCCAAGGTAATGCCGGGCGAGTTCTTCGGCGGCCCTACGTGCCAGGCCGCGCACCGACATGGGGGCCAGTGTGCAGTTCTGCAGGACGGTCATGTGGGGAAACAGGTTGAAGTTCTGGAAGACCATCCCAATGTCTTGCAGCGTTTTATGCCTGGCTGGCGTAGGTTTGCCGAGGTCGGCTCCCAAGGCTCGAATAACACCACTTTGGGCAACTTCAAGGCGACTGATGCAGCGAATCAAGGTCGACTTTCCCGAGCCGGAAGGCCCGCACAGGACAATGCGCTCACCCTGGCGGACGGTCAGATCAATGGCGTGCAAGACCTGGAAGTTGCCATACCACTTGTTCAACCCGCTGATGTGCACCGCGGGTTCTGGCGGTGCCTTGGTTGAAGGGTGAAGACCGTCTGGCGCGATGGTGTACGAATTCATGGCTTGCCCTCTGGACCGCAATGTTGGGGGGTTGAGATCGGATTACCCGATGTGCTTGCTCAGTGACCGCTCAAGGTGCTTGAGCGCTCGTCTGACCAGTTCGACGATTGCCAGGTACATCACCGCTGCCCACAGGTAGACCTGGAAGTCAAAGCTGCGTGAGAACACCAATTTGGTCACGCCCATCAGGTCATAAAGCGTGACCAGTGAGGCAATGGCGCTGGCCTTGATCATCAGGATCAATTCGTTACCCAGCGGCCCTATGGCCACCAGCAGCGACTGCGGCAGGATGACTTTTCTCAAGGTGGTCCAGCGCGACAGGCCCAGGGTTTGCGCGGCTTCGCGCTGGCCCGGTGCGACTGCGGTCAGGGCCCCGCGCATGATTTCGGCTTGATAGGCGGCGGTGTTCAGGGTGAAGGCCAGCAGGGTGCACAGCCAGGCGTCCCGGAAGAACCACCAGAGGCCGACGTCTTGCCAGAAGTGCTTGAATGACCCCAGGCCGTAATACAGCAGGAATAACTGGGCGAGCAGCGGAGAGCCGCGAAAGCAATACACATAGACGCCCGTGAAGCCGCGCAGCCAACGATGGCTCGACAAGCGGCCCAAGGCAATCAGCAGGCCCAGCAGTGCGCCGAGACTGAAAGAAATCGCCACCAGTTTTGCGGTTACCAGCAGGCCGTCGAGAAAGCGGGGGGCGTAACGCTCAAGCAGTTCCAGGTTGAGAAGCCTGCTCAGCCAATGCTCTATGGTCATGACAGAGTACTCCGCTGATGGCGGTTGAAATGTCGCTCCAGAACATGGAACACGCGGCCGGACAGCGCCGAAAAAAGCAGATATGCCAAGCAGGCCACCGTGTAGAACAGCATGGGCTCTTTGGTCACGCTGACCGCCAGGCTGGTCTGGCGCATCAGGTCGACCAGGGAGATGGTCGACACCAGCGAAGTGTCCTTGAGCAGGGACAGCCAGTTGTTCGACAGACCGGGCAAGGCGGTGCGCGTCAGTTGTGGCAGGACCACGGTGCGAAAGGTCGTGGCTGTGGATAGGCCCAACACCGCTGCGGCCTCGAATTGACCCCTGTCCACGGTCTTGAAAGCGCTCAACCAGATCTCGCTGGAAAACGCGGCAAACACCAGGCTGAAGGCAATCATGGCCGCGACGAAGGTGTTTATCATCACCTCGCCTTGATAGCCCACGGCGGCGAGTAAGTGTTGTGCAGCTATTTGGCAGCCGTAATAAATGAGCAGCAGTGTCAATAGCTCGGGCAGCCCACGGAATACCGTGGAAAATACCGTGGCTAGCGCACGCAACCAGCGTCGTTTGGAGCGCGCCGCCAAGGCCACTCCGAGGCCCAAGGGTAAGCCGAGCGGCACGCAGGCGAGGGCCAGCGCGAGGGTGACCAAGGCACCGGCGAGCAGCGCCCAGCCCCAGCCGCCGCTGGCGAACGATAACAGTGACAATTGTTCGAGCATGCGAGCCCCCGCAGATCAATAGATATCGAAGGCGAAGTAACGGCTGGAAATCTTTTTATAGGTGCCATCGGTGACGATTTCGTCCAACGCATTGTTCAGTCGCTCACGCAGTGCCACATCGCCCTGGCGTACCACGATGGCAGCGTCGGTATTGGTACCGTCGACGTCTCCGAGGAACCGGCAGCACGCTTTGCCCGCGCCTTCTATCCAGGCCAGCAGCGGGTATTTGTCGGCGATGACAGCGTCCAGGCGCCCGGCTGCAAGGTCGCTGGCGGCTTCGTCCTGGGAGGGGTAGAGCTTCACGGTGGCCCCGGCGACGGCATAGTGTTCTTCGGCGTAGATGCCTTGTGTCGAATACGACTGGGTGCCCACCGTCAGGCCTTTGAAATTGGACTGAGCGTTGCTGATGTCCGAGTCTTTGGGCACGGCGATCGACAGCGGTGTGCGGTAATAACGGTCGGTGAAGGCGACCGTCTTTTTGCGCTCCTCGGTGACATTCATCGAGGCAACGATCGCATCGTATTTTTTCGCCAACAGGCCGGGAATCATGCCCTCCCAGTCCTGGGTGACAAAGGTGCACTGCACCTTCATTCGCTCACACAACGCGTTGGCAATGTCGATATCGAAGCCATGCAGTGTGTTGGTTGAGTCCACGTAGTTGAACGGTGGATAAGCCCCTTCACTGGCAATGCGTAGTGTTTCTGCCTGTGCAACACCCGCGGCGGTGCAGAGCAGCCAGGCGGTGGCTGCGGTCATCGTGCTCATCAGCTTTTTCATGTGAATACCTACCTTATTGTTATTGTTGGTTCAGGTGTCATATGGGTGAGGGTCAGGGAGACGGCGTGGCCTGGATCAGACCAAGCGCGAGGCTGGCGATCGCAATGTCCTGGGCGGCAAGGCCGGTCAAGTCCGCGACGGTCACGTCGTCAGCGCTTGTGCGCCCCGGGAGGTTGCCGGCGAGTACGTGCCCCAGCGAAATGTCGGCGGTGTGGGTGATCAACCCGGCGCGAAGGGCGTGGGCGAGTTCTCCGCGTTCGGCACATTGCTGGTGGTCGTCGGTCATGATGACCTGGGCCAACGCGAGTATTTGAGGGTCAAGCTCCTGTTTTCCCTGGCTGTCTGCGCCCATGGCGACGATATGGGTTCCGGGTTTTACAGCGGACACTGGAACGATTGCCTGAGTCGACGGTGTGCAGGTAATCACGACATTGCAGTGTGCGAATACGTCTTCCACCGTTGCGGCCGTTTGGGCGGTCAAGCCCTGATGCGCCAGCTTCTCAACCAGGCGGATGGCTTTGTTCGGGTCCCGCCCCCAGATGAATACACGCGGGGTCCCGAGGAGCTGTGCAGCCCAGTGAGCCTGTTGTTCGGCCTGATGGCCGGTACCGAGAATACCCAGCGCGGTGACCTGTGAGGGTGCGCCAGCCTTGGCCGCCAAGGCCCCGGCTGCGGCTGTCCTCCAACTGGTCAACCAGCCCTCGTCATTGAGGATGGCGACGAGCTTGCCGGTGTGTGAGCTGAAGACCAGCATCAGCCCGTTATTGGTTTCCAGCCCCCTGGATGGGTTCTCGTAAAACCCCATGGCCAGTTTGACCACGAAGGTCTCCCCGCCTCGCAGATAGCCGAGCCTGACATGGCAATCCCCGGGAGGCGCCTGAAACAGCAATTCGCCGGGCATGGTACTGACGATGTTGTTTTGGGAATGTTGAATACAGGCGTCGCGTGTCACACGCAGCATGTCACTGCGCTTTAGCACTGCGCGCAGATCGGGAAGGCTATAGATGGGAAACGTCATTGGGTGTTGCCCCGTAGGCTGACGACACTGGATGTGTGGACTGGGGCAGAGATTAATCGAGTTTAAACAAAGTGTATAAATTGTTATTAATGTCTAATTATTGCAGTGGGGTTATCTCTTGCGCCCGCCTCAGCGGTGCAGCAGTCCCCATAGCGCAATGACTGCCGGCACCCCCAACCCGACCCAACTGAGCGAATCCCATAGCCCATCCCCCAGCAACGCCGCAAATAACCCGGCCGCGCTGAGCAAGCCGATCCCCAGCGGAACCCCAAACACTTTCCAGAAGTTCGACTGACGCGGCTTCATGCCTTGCCCGCCTTGCGCCGCACGATCCATAAGTAAATTCCACTCACCAGCACGATGATGGTCAGCACATCCAGCACCGCCCACAGGACCTTCATCGGCATGCCGCCGTAGTCGCCGAAGTGCAGCGGCTGGGACATGCCCATGGCGTCCATGTACCACGGCCGTTCGGCGATGGCGGTGACGGCCAGGGTGCTGGCGTCGATCAGCACCGGCGTGAGCAGGTGCGAGGCCAGGTGGGTGCTGCCCTTCATGAACACGGCGTAATGGTGCTCACTGGAAAAGCGTGTGCCGGGGAAGGCGATGAAGTCCGGCTCCATGCCCGGCGCGGCCTTGGCGGCGATCGTTAGCAGCTCGGTAGCCGGTGCGCGCTGGGTCAGCGGAGGGGCATTTTTGTAGGGTTCGATCATGGCGCTGAGGCTGTCCTGGCGCCAGGCAGCGATGATCAGGTCGGCGCAGGCGCTGATCACGCCGGTCACGCCCACCACCAAGGCCCAGGTCAAGGTGACCACGCCGATCAGGTTATGCAGGTCGAGCCAGCGCAGGCGCGTGGATTTGTCCTGGCGCACGGTGGCGAACTTTAAGCGACGCATGAACGGCAGGTACAGCACCGTGCCCGAGATGATCGCCACGACAAACAGAATACCCATGAACGCCAGCAGCAACTTGCCCGGCAAGCCGGCGAACATGTCCACGTGCAGGCGTAGCAGGAACAAGGTGAATCCACCGTTGGCCGCCGGGGTTTCCACCGCTTCACCGGTACGCGCATCGAGCATGAAGGTATGGGATGAGTTGGGTTCGGTGCCGGCGGTGGCGGCCATGATCGCGATCACGCCGTTCTTGTCATCTTCGTCCCAGGCCAGGTACTGCATGGCTTCGCCAGGGCGATGGGCCTGCGCCTTAGCCACCAGTTGCTCCAGGTTGAGCTGCGGCGTGTCGGCAGGCATTTGCGCCAGTTCCGGCTCGTTGCCCAGCAAATGGTCGATCTCATGGTGAAACACCAACGGCAGGCCGGTGAGGGCGAGCAGCAGCAGGAATACCGTGCAGATCAGGCTGGTCCAGGTGTGGATGAAGGACCAGCGGCGGATGGTTTTGCTTTTCATTTTCCAGCCTTCAGACATGCCAAGGCCGCCCACAGGGGCGGCCCGGTTGTTAACTCAACCGATTACCACTGGTAGGTGGCGCTGGCGACGACGCTGCGTTGGTCGCCGAAGTAACAGTAGTTGCCATCGCAGGTCGACAGGTAGTCCTTATTGAACAGGTTGGTGGCATTCAACTTGACCGATGCACCTTTGAGGCTGTTGTCCAGGCGGCCCAGGTCGTAATGCACCGAACCGTCGAACACGGTATAGGCGTTGGCCTTGCCGAGCCAGGTGTTGGCCTGGTCGCCGTAGGTGTTGCCGGTGTAGCGCGCGCCGAAGCCGATGCCGAAGCCATCGAGCGGGCCGGTATGCCACGTGTAGTCAGTCCACAGCGAAGCCTGCTGGTTGGGCATCAACGTCAGGCGGTTGCCTTTGTAGATGCCTTTTTGCACCTCGGACTTGGCCAAGGTGTAGGCGGCGATCACCTTGAGATTTTCGGTCACGTCAGACACAGCTTCCAGTTCCAGGCCCTTGACCTTCACTTCGCCGGTCTGGCTGTTGATTTGCTGGCCCCCTGCGCCGAGCGTCGTGACCTGCACGTTTTTCTGGGTCAGGTCGTACACCGCTGCGCTCAGCAAAGTGTTGGAGCCGGGCGGCTGATACTTGACGCCCATTTCCCACTGCTTGCCTTCCGTAGGTTTGAAGGTCTTGGTGGCATTGGTATCGGCGTTGCTCGCCGGCTGGAAGGACTCGGCGTAGGACAAGTACGGTACGAAGCCCGAGTCGAACACGTAGCTCAGCGCCGCGTTGCCGCTGAAATGCTTGATGCGGTCGGTGTTGGTCGCGTCGTTATCGTTGAAGTACGTGGTGCCCTGATGCACCCAGTCTTCACGCCCGCCCAGGGTCAGGCGCCATTTGTCCAAGGCCATCTGGTCCTGCACGTAGAGGCCGGTTTGCACGGTTTTCTGGTTGTAGTCGTAGAAAGGCCGCACGCCGGTTGGGCGCAGCGTCGGCGTGGTGTTGATCGGGTTGAAGATGTTGATGTTTGATGCGGTCCCGTAAATCGCACGGTAGGACGTGTCGGTACGTTGGTGATCCAGGCCCAGCAGCAGGGTGTGGATAACGTCGCCCGTGGCGAAATCCGCCTGGAAATTGTTATCCACCGCGAACTGGCCAATGCTTTCGTTGACGTTGGTGGTCGAGCGGCTGATATCGCCCGCGGCATTTGCCGGGGAAAATGCATAAGAGCCCACGGTCAACTGCCGGAAGTCCAGTTCCGACTTGGTGTAGCGCAGGTTCTGCTTGAACTGCCAGGTGTCGTTGAAACGGTGTTCGAACGCATAGCCCAGCGCGTAGTAGGTGCGGTCGTAGAACTCGTAGTCCGGGTCACCCAGGTTTTTGTGGTGGGAAACGTCACCCAGCGGCGACTTGATCTTGGTGCCCTGGATCGGCATGAACTGGCTGGTCGTGCCCGTATCGTCACGTGTGAACTGCGACAAGAAGGTCAGCTTGGTATCCGGGTCAATGTTCCACGTCAGGCTTGGCGCAAGGTTGTAGCGCTTGTTGTCGATGTGGTCGACCTGGGTGCCGGCGTCGCGCACCACGCCGCTGAGGCCGTAGAGAAACTGGCCGTCGTCGTCGATCTTGCCGGTGCTGGCAAAGTTGATCTGACGATAATTATCGCTGCCGTATTGCACCTGGACAGCGTTGCTCGACTCCTCGCTGGGACGGCGGCTGACCATATCCAGCAAGCCGCCCGGTGGGGTCTGGCCGTACACCGAGGAGGCCGGGCCGCGCAGCAGGGCGAGGCGGTCGAGGTTCCAGGTCTCGGCCTTCGGGTTGGCGTAGACGCCACGTGGTAGCGGCAGGCCGTCGAGGAACTGGGTGGGTTCGAAGCCACGTACCCGCATCCAGTCGTAGCGGGTGTCGCTGCCGTAGCTGGCGGACACGATGCCCGGCATGTATTTCACCGCGTCATCCAGGTTCTGCACGTTGCGGTCTTGCATCTGCTCGCGGGTGGCGACCGAGATCGAACGCGGCGCCTCGACCAGTGCGGTGTCGGTCTTGGTGCCTGCGGCGGTGCGTTTGGCCAGGTAGCCGTCGACCGGGCCCCAGGCGCTTTCATAGCTGTCCTGGCCGGTGATATTGGTGGTCGGCAACGCCACGACGCCTTCTGGAATCGCCACCAGGGTGTAAGTCCCCGCCGTGCTCTGCTCAAGCTGCAGCCCTGTCCCCCGCAACGCCTCACGCAGCGCACCCGGCGCATCGAATTGACCCTTCACCGGCGCTGAGGTCTTGCCCGACGCCAATGCCGGGCTGAGGGTCAGCGCCAGGCCGCCCTGGCTGGCGATCTGGTTCAGGGTAGTTGCCAGTGGTGCCGCCGGCAGGTTGTAGGTGCGCACGCTGGATGCCTGCTCCGCGGCGATCAGCGTAGTGCTGGCCAGCGGGGCACTGAGGGCAATGGCCACGGCTAACAGGCTGGGGCGCAACAAGGTGTCTAGCGTGCGGGACATGGGGCGGCTCCTGAATGGAAATATTTCTCAATTGCCTAGGTGCCGGACGAGAATCGAAAAGTGATAGGGCCAAATGAAAATAAATCTGTGAGTGTTCACAACTCTTCGCACTGCATGGCCCTGAAGGTTCAGGTGTGTTGTGAGGTTCAGCCCTGCGCCCATTGCAGTTTAGCGGCCAAAGCGTCCGGGTAAGGCTCTGCACTGGCGATTGCCGCACGTGTCGCATCACCCTGGCCGAAGGCCTCGATCAACAGCGTGACGTGGGCGGCCAGGAAGTCGCTCAGTTGATTGAGGTGTTCCTCCAGCGCACGGTAGCGCGTGCTGTCCATGAGGCCTTCGCTCATGTACCAGGCCGCGTGTTGGTTCAGGTAACCGAGTACGTACAGGTTGCACAACGCGTTCACCAGATCCTTCGCAAGCCCCGGCGGCAGTGAGCTGCCGGCCTTTACCGCACTCTCGATGGCGAGGCGCTGGGCATGCGCCTCGCCAGCGCGTGCAACCACCATCAGTTTTGAGTTCCAGACCTGCATGTCGTCCTCACCCAGCGCTCGGTGTGCGGCGACATGGTCGGCCACCTCCTTGAGCAAACGGTACTCCAGGGTGCGGACCATGCTCAGCCCGTACTCGGGATCGTCCAGCCCAACCTGCGGGTCTGGTGGCGTGGGTTTGTTCAAGGGTTGGCCGGCCAGCACCTTGGCGGCATCCAGCAGGATCATACGGTTATTGCCTCCGGCGTCCTGGTAGATCTTGGCCATGCCTTCATAGTCGGCGAAACGATTGATGTTGAGTGCCCCAGCCACGCCGCAGCGCAATCGGCATTCGGTGGACACGGCCTCAGCGGCGGGCGCGCACAGGGCTTTGGTCAGCGCCAGGGTCTGGCTGATGGCGGCCCAGGGTGTCCATGTCACATCGCCGGTGCCGGTTGTTTGCAGGGAGGCCTGGCTGGCGGTGCCTTCGATCCATAGGCGGGCGGAATCATTGGCAAAGCATTTCATGACGTACGCTGTCGCCAGGCAGCCGAACAGTGCACGGCGCTGGGTGCGAAAATCCAGCAAGCCTATGCCGTTGCCGATTCTCGCCTGGGTGGTGCGCCGGTTGGCGTGAGTCAGGGCCAGGGTTGCACAGGCCAGCATGACGGAGCTCAAGCCGGTGCCGACCATCGCCCACACATTCTTGGGGGCGAACAGTGAGCGGATCAGTCGGCGGTCGGTGCTGCCCAGAGGGTCGTGAAAGCGGTTGGACTGATCAATGCTCGCCCCATCACACAGCCAAGCGTCAAAAGAGACGCGGACCTGATTAAAACGCAACAAGCCGTAATCCAACGGCACGGCGCGAATTTCTGCAGGTGACGACATTTCAATGCCAGGGCATGGACCCTGTGTGTCGCTTAATGGCAGGACAAAGGCGAAGACACCGCAGCGTTGGTCCTGAACCTTTAATTCGGCAAACACCACGCCTAACTTATTCAGGTTATTGATGCCGACATTGGCGAATTTCAGCGCAGCGTTGTTGGGTGTGTTCAACACAAACGTACGCGTGTCGGTGTCGAATACCGCCTCCAGACAGGGCCCCATGTGTGAGTTGCTGCGGCCGATTTCAGTCAGCGCGTAGACCCCCAGACTTTCGCCCGTCTCCAGCTCGCGCCGCCACCTGGCGGCATGCGGGTGGTCCTGTTCGAACGCCAGGAGTGTACCGATGCACAAACCCTGCTGAATCACGCACCCCATGAACAGTGACGGATCATTGATCGCCACGTGAGCGGCCAGGGCCATCAACCACTCCGGTTGTTTGAACCCATGAATTCCGTCGGGCAGTCGTTTGAGCAGATGCTGCAGGCGCCAATAGGTATGGCGGTGGCCGTCGTGGAAGGTCAGGTTGGATTTGGGATGCAGTTCAGGGTCGCTGCATATCTGAGCCATATGCGCATGGGTCTGAGCCATATGCGCATGGGTCTGGGCGGTGACGGGCCCGTTGACCAGATCACGCAGGGTATCGAGGGTGTGTGAGTCGGCCAGTAGTTGGCGAAGTTCACTAGGTGGGGCGGCGAGGGGCGTGTAGGTCTTGGCATCGCGCAGGCTTTTGAGGATGCACATCGACATGCCTTTGTTCACGCCCATGTCGATAAACACGCGGCATTTGTCGGGTGGCAACGCGGCCAGTGTCTTGGGCAGGTCGGTGCGGTCGGTCACGCCCAAGGTGAACAGCTTGTGCAGGTCATCCCCTTGCTGGTAACAGCCCTCCAAAACGGTCGAATAGATGGGGGTCCTGAACGGCTGTTGCTCCAGGGGTTGCAGCAGTGCGTTCATGAGTTCTGCGACATGCCGATGCGCCGAGTAATGGGAAGCGTAGGCGATCGACACCCAGCGCAACGGCGGGGTGCTGTCGCCGTAACGCTCAAGCAGAGCGTGCAATGCGTCCATTTCGCCGCTGATGATGCACTGCTCAGGTGCATTGACCGATCCCAACTCCAGCTTCAGTTCAGGCCACCTGTCGAGCAGCGCTTGCGTCATCTCCGGCGACAAGTTGACCAGCAACATGCCGCCGCGGCCTTCTTCACTACGGTAGGCCGCATTGAGGGCGCAGACCGCACGCACGCCCTGCTCAATGCTCAGTACACCGGCGCACACTCGCGCAGCAATCTCACCAAAACTCTGTGCGACAATCAGTGCCGGTCGCACGCCTGCGTCGTGCAGCAACTGGTTGAGCACGACCGCCGCGGCATACAGGGCTAGTTGCGTGACCCCGGAAGGCAGCGGCAAGGCATGCTGATGGGTCAGTAACACTTGGGTGACCAAGCCGGGCTGCAGGCCGGGTTCGTGCTGCGCCGCTTCGTGTTCGATGAGCGCCAGTATGGCATCTATCGAGGTACGCAATTCCTCGGCGTGTTGGTGCAGGTCAGCCAAGGCACCGCAGGGGTCGTTGCCTTGGCCGGGGAAGCAGAAGGCAAAAGTGTGCCGGGTGATGTGTGGGAGCGTCGACATGGTTTCATCCTCATAGAACAACTAGGGATGTCTATTGAAGGACGTTACGGTACGGATGAAACCTGTGAGGGATTACAGTTTTTTAGACACGTTCGAAATGACGGTCTATTCATTTCCCACTAAGTGATTCGGTGTTTTTCGCCTTGGCGCTCACCGTGACCCACCACGGCGTGTGCTGCTCGATCTGCACCGGCAGTGTGGGGAGCAGCGCATTGAGCGCCAGCGTGGTGTCGTGCAACGGGAAGCTGCCGGTGATGCGCAGGTCGGCCACGTTTTTGTCCACACCCAGGTAACCGGTGCGGTAACGGCTCAGTTCCTCGACCACATCGCCCAGGCGGGCGTTGTCAACTACCAGCATGCCGCGGGTCCAGGCGTCGGTGGTGGGGGTGACGGCAAGCGCAGGGCCAAGGCCATCGCTGCGCATCAGCACTTGCTGGCCTTCCTTGAAGATCTGTTCCTGCTGCAGCGCCTCGGGCTGGGCGGCCACGGCCGATTGCAGCACGCTCAAGCGCGTGGCGTCGTCTTCGCGCTTGACGATAAACCGCGTGCCCAGCGCCCGCAGGCTGCCGTCGCGGGTTTGCACATAGAATGGGCGCGCGTCGTTGTGGCCGGTCTCGACCAGGATTTCGCCTTCCTGCAACACGATCAGCCGGCGCTTTTCATCGAAACGCACGTCGATGGCGCTGTGGGTATTGAGGTTGATCAACGTGCCGTCCGCGAGTTTCAGCGTGCGCTGCTCGCCGGTGGCGGTGCGTTGGTCGGCCAGCCAATAGTGGATCGGCACATAGCGCTCACCGGCAAACAGCGCCAGGCCGATGACCAGCGCGATGCTTGCAAGGCCACTGCCCAGCTTGCGCACACGTTGGCGAATGCCTTCACGCGATTGCAGCAACGCCGCCCGCGCCGGGCCCGAGGCCACGCTGAAACGCTGGTCGAGCATGCCCAACTGGCGCCAGGCGCGGGCGTGTTCTTCGTCGCCGGCCAGCCATTTATTGAATTCTTCACGCTCAATTGCGCTGCCGTCACCCGAATCAAGGGACAGTTGCCAGGCAATCGCCGCATCCAGTACGCGTGCTGACACTGGTTTTGAACTGATCACCGTCACAGCGGCTCGCCATACAGCGCGATGTAGCACTGGCGAATTCCCTGGGCTAGGTACTGGCGCACGCGAGGCACCGACACGCCGAGGCGCTGGGCGATTTCGGCATGGCCCATGCCGTCGAGGCGGTTATAGAGGAAGGCGGCGCGGGCCTTGCTCGACAGCTTGCCGAGCAGGCGGTCGATGGCCTTGAGGTCTTCGAGAATCAGTTGCTGTTCTTCCGGCGAAGGGTGTTCGCTTTCCGGGATCAGCATCAGTTCGGTGAGGTAGGCCTGTTCCAGGGCGGCGCGACGGAAGTAATCGAACAACAAGCCCTTGGCAATCGCTACCAGGAACGCACGGGGTTCGCGGGGTTCGCGCAGCTCATCACGGCCGAGCAGGCGCATGAAGGTGTCCTGGCTCAGGTCTTCGGCGCGGCTCGGGCAGGCCACGTTGCGTCGAAGCCAGGCCAGCAGCCAGCCACGATGGTCGCGATACAACGCGCCAACAAGCTCACTGTGTGGGTTCTGGATCGACGACAAGGCATCACCTGGTAAACGCGATGTTTAAACTAACGAGAATTATTCGCGATTGTGTCAGAGCCGTGGAGTGGGCGCAATTGGCGTCTGTCGGGAGATGACATTAAAACGATGGCGCGTGTTGACGCCGTTTCCATTGGCTCAAACGCTCTTGCAGCCCCTGAGGCGTGTCGATGTGCTGCTGGCGCGCGCGGCTGAACAGGATCAGCATCAGCTCCGCCGTGGCCAGGGCATCGGCGCTGGCGTGATGGCGCTCGCCCACGTGCAGATGGAAGTGGTTGATCCAATCGTCCAGTCCGGCTTCGCGGATGTGCGCATCCGGGCACACCATCGGGGCGATGTCGGCCACGTCCAGAAACGTATGGGCCAGGCGATAACCCAGGCTGTCCTTGAGCGCCCGGCACAGCATGTGTTGATCGAATGGCGCATGAAACGCGAGCAATGGGCTATCGCCTACAAAGTCCATGAAGTCCAATAACGCGTCTACCGGATCGCTGCCAGCGGCAATCGCACTGGGGCCGAGGCCGTGGATCAACACGCTGGGGCTGAGTTTGGTTTCAGCCCGTTGCAAGGTGCGTTCGAACAGTTGCGAGAAATCCACCGCGCCATCCTCAATCACCACAGCACCGATGGACAGCACCTGGTCACGGTTGAGGTTGAGGCCGCTGGTTTCCAGGTCCACCACCACCCAGCGCTGGCTGCGCAGGGTGTCGTCGCCCAGCGGCGTGGGTTTGCGCAGTTGCGCCAGGCGCTGCTGTTGCGCGCTGTCGAGCCCCGGCGTTTTCTTACGCAGCCAGTTGAACAAGCTCACAGCTGATACCGCAATGTCAGGCTGCTTTGCAGGCGCTGGGCCTGGCGCAGGGATTCGCGCAGGATGCGCCGGTCCAGATGGTTGAGGCTGTCCGGGTCGACACGGTTGGAATACGGCTGATTCTCGCGGGTTTGCAGTTGGTGCTGTTGCATGCGGGTCTGCTGGATAAAGTGATAGGCCTCCTCATACGCCGCGCCGTCCAGGGGCTCAATCACCTCCTTGACCACCAGTTGGCGCAGGCGCTCCAAGGTGTTGTTGGCGTGAATACCATTGGCCAGGGCCAACAGGCGCGCGCCGTCGACAAAGGGCGTCAGGCCCTGCACCTTGAGGTCGAGTGTGGCTTTTTCGCCGCCTTTACGCGTGAGTACAAATTCGCGGAAACGTCCTACGGGTGGCCGCTGGCGCAACGCGTTTTCGGCCAGCATGCGTTGGAACAACCGGTTGTCCGCCACCTGGTCGAGAATGCCTTGGCGCAACTGCTCGCAGCCACGTTCATCGCCCCACACCACCCGCAGGTCGAAATAGATGCTGGAGCCCAACAGATTCTCTGGCGTCGCTTCGCGGATAAACGCCGCAAACCGCCGCGCCCATTCCGCCCGTGACAGGCACAGCTCCGGGTTGCCAGCCATGATGTTGCCTTTGCACAGGCTGAACCCACACAGCGCCAGGCTCTGGTTGATCTGCTGCGCCAGCGGCAACAACCGGCCTCGGATCGCCGCGGCTTCGGCCGCGTCCTTGGCGTCAAACAGGATGCCGTTGTCCTGGTCGGTGTACAGCGTCTGCTCGCGGCGGCCTTCGCTGCCAAAGCACAACCAACTGAAGGGCACGCCGGGGTCGCCTTTTTCAGCGAGCGTCAACTCGATCACCCGGCAAACAGTGTGATCGTTGAGCAGCGTAATAATGTGGGTGATCTGGGTCGACGACGCGCCATGGGCCAGCATGCGCTCCACCAACTGGCCGATCTCGCCGCGAATCGCCACCAGGTTGTCCACACGCGGTGCATTGCGGATGGTGCGCGCCAGGTGCACCAGGTCAACACGTTGCAGGGAAAACAGGTCGCGCTCGGACACCACGCCGCACAGGCGTTGGTCCTTGACCAGGCAGACGTGGGCGATATGCCGCTCGGTCATGGCGATTGCCGCGTCGAAGGCGCTGTGGTCCGGGGTCAGGAAGAAGGGCGCCTGGGTCATATGACTTTCGATGCCCTGGTTGAAGTCGCTTGTGCCATCGGCCACCACCTGGCGCAGGTCGCGCAGGGTGAAAATCCCCAGAGGCGCTTTGTGTTCATCCACGATCACGATGCTGCCGACCTGTTGCTCATGCATCAGCGTGACGGCTTCGCGCAGCGGCGTGGCGGGGCTGCACGTAACAGGATGGCGCATGGCCAACTCGCCGAGCCGGGTGTTCAGGGAGTATTGAGTGCCGAGGGTTTCCACCGCTTTTTGCTGAACCTGCTGATTCACCTGGTCCAACAGGCTGCTGACGCCGCGCAGGGCAAAATCGCGAAACGGGCTGGAGAGTGCAAACAGCTTGATGAACGCCGGTTTGTTCAATTGCAGGCAGAAAGTGTCTTCGGCGGCCTTGTGCTCGGTGCGCGTCGCCCGTTCGCCCAATAACGCGGCGAGGGGGAAGCATTCGCCTGTGGTGATTTCAAACGTGGTTTCGGCGCTGTCCGGCCGTTCGCCGACCACCCGGCCCTGCTTGACGATATAAAAGTGCTCGACCGGCCCGCCCGACGGTTTGAGGATGCTGTCGCCGGGCCCGTAGAAGCGTAACTGGCACTGCTCCACCAAAAACGCCAAGTGGGCGTTTTCCATCTGGTTGAACGGCGGGAAGCGTTGCAGGAATTGCAGGGTGCCGTGGATGTTCTGCAACACAGCAGTTTTCCCCGCCTGGGCGAAGGCATCAGCTTTACTCATAACAATGACCGCAGATTTTTTGTCGTTATCGTCCCTCATGGTCGACTCCTGCGCAGCGGGTGCCCATTGGACGTAAGTCTAGGTCGATACAAACGGCACACACCTAGGGAAACTCTGAAAAAGA
>NZ_JACAQP010000108.1:0-330 GCF_013387025.1 Pseudomonas reactans
ATATACCGGATTAGTCAATTGGACTTGAAATTGTTAAGTCGTTCATAACTGTTTAGTTAAAGTAAGAATTGCTTTTGGTCGAACCATCTAGTTTCCTTGGGCGTGTTTCCTTTCAAGATTCATCGATTAGAATCCTATTTTTATTACATATCTTTAGATATCTTTTGATTTTTTTTTAGTTATAGTTAAAACTAACTATTGCTCTTATCCAAATTCTCTTGTTTTCATCTCAATCTTACCGAGTATTCTCTCTAAAGAAAAGCTAAAGAAAAGGGATTCTAAATAGAATTCTCATTTTTTCTTTTTTTTTTTCGCATTTTGAATTCTATT
>NZ_JACAQP010000109.1:0-452 GCF_013387025.1 Pseudomonas reactans
AACGCGTAAGCACAAAGCTTAGTGAGTTCCACAAATTACCATACATGCCCACACATTAAACAACCCGTCCTCGAGAACGACCCGACCCTACCCGCCATACAACAGCTACGGGCGTCCATCATACAACAGCTATGGACACGGGAAGGTTCTACCCATCATACAACAGCTATGGGTTCCCGGTTATGGCCCAGCCCATCATACAACAGCTATGGGACAAGGCAATAGTCCAACTCGCCATACAACAGCTACGAGGGGACACGCATCAGTACTGAGCCCAACAACAAATAACCACAGATATAGAGCAAATCATATAACTGTAAACAACACACAAGATGCCTAACATGCAACATCATATAGTAAGGTGAGGATACTCACCTGAATCACAACCGTTCGGATAATCGCTAATATCCCAAACTAGGCTCGTCCGATCACCTAAATCCCACATACACAAC
>NZ_JACAQP010000110.1:0-437 GCF_013387025.1 Pseudomonas reactans
ACAGTGCCCCCGAGGGGTCGAAAACTCAATATAAAAATTTTCCCAAACTTTTCAGACCATAACGAGCCTATGGTTCAAGTTTGAGCTAAATCGGACAAGCCAAACAAAAGTTAGCGTTTTTGATTCCCTGCCTGGCCCCTGCCTGGAGGGCGCACTGCACCTAGGACAGGGCGCACTGTGCCTGGGCGCACCCCGCCAGGCGCCTGGGCGCACCGCGCCTGGCGCCTGCACAGGTCTCCTGTCCAGCCGCGATTTGTGCACTGTAGCACGCAGTTTTGGCCCATTAAGTCCTTAATCCAGTCCTTAATCGTTTGGGGTTTGTTTCTAGGCTAAAACCTTATACTTTAACAAGGTTTTCAACCATTCAAAACAACTAAATCAATCAAAATGAAGAATTAGGGTTCTTAGTTCCAACAACCCCAAAACTTCAAATTCAT
>NZ_JACAQP010000111.1:0-481 GCF_013387025.1 Pseudomonas reactans
ATACTTTTAAACATGTATAACTTGTATTCAAAATATACTTTCACATAATTGGTTCATAGACCAAAACATACTTTCACATAATTGGCTCATAGACCAAAACATAACTTCAAATATAACATTATACTTTCACAAACAAGTTAGAAATAAAACTCTTGCATATAATTTCACATATAGAAATTTTATAAGAAATCTTGAAAATACTTACTTGCCATGTACCCCAGAATGGGTAAAAATACTGCATGTACTCACCTCATGTATTTTGGGTCATAACAAGTCTATAACTTGGGTCATAACAAGTCTATAACTTTAAAATGACCAACTTTAGTTAAACCGTATTTTATACGTATTTTACTACAGTACCCTCGGAGGGTCGTATTTCGATTCCGACAATTTTTCATGAAGTTTCATAACATATTAGACCTATGTTTAAAATTTGAGGTCAAACGGACAAGTAAAAGACCAAAACTCAAAATCCATTTGG
>NZ_JACAQP010000112.1:0-673 GCF_013387025.1 Pseudomonas reactans
TTTGCTTTATATATGTTTAGCATTCTACTATGATTTCCTAGGCCGTATTCTTCAGATCATGTTATATTTGTTATCTGCATTATTCATTACTTAGATTTGAATACTATCTAGTTATGATTTGATTGTTATTTATCGGATATTGAACGTTTTATATTTTATCTTGCATAATTCATTTGACTATCATATATGTTAAGGAACCTTCCTTTTGGACTTATTGCTGAGTTATTTTAGTCTAGAGGACCAATCTGACTATATGACTTTTATCATAACTGTGCTATGACCATTAGGCAGATATGACTAGTGATGGACCAAATCCTAGGATTAAGTCACGAAGGCAGAATCTTGTATGTATATGTAAAGTTTGTACTAGAGGGCCAATCTGTACAAACCAATTTCATTATCATGACCATTGAGATCAAAAGATCGAATGAACCTTGTATGATACGAACCAATACATGATTATTTGGAATATGTAATTGCATGACCATTGCCATTAATGACCTTATAATCATAGGATTAGGTAGTTGGACCAAAACATCTAATCACTCTAGAAATCGATATTTAACTTTCAATATCCATTGCACTAATAGCATATCAAACATAACTAGATGGTTGAATCGAATCTAAGTATAAACGTTTACTTTTATGTTTTGTAATTTATATTTGTATTTTC
>NZ_JACAQP010000015.1:0-55957 GCF_013387025.1 Pseudomonas reactans
AGCCTAGGCGAGGTGCCGAGTGTTGGGGCGGAGCGTTTTTGGTTACTTTTTGCGCTCTTCAAAAAGTGACCCGCTGTAAGAGCGGAACCATAAGCAGCCGTTACCGCAGAAATGGATATGTACTCAATCAAATCTGAAACCGCTGCCGCTCCGTCTCATACAACGGCTTCACCAACGCAAACTCATGATCAATCTGATCCACCAACGCCCCCAAATCTGCATTGGACTCAACAGACTCAACCTCCAACCGCTGACACAACTGCGCCAACCGCACCGCCCCAAGGTTCCCACTACTCCCCTTGAAACTATGCGCAATCCGCCCCAACGCCTTGGCATCATCCCTAGCCTTGCGCAGCGCCTCGACACGCTTCTGGGAATCATCGAGAAAGGTATCCAGCAACTTCGGATACTCGCCTTCCATCACTTCCTGCAAACCCGACAACACCGCCGGGTCCAGATGTAGATCAACCACTTGCTCGCTCCTTGATCAAGAATCGGCGGATTATGCCAGAGCCTCCCAGCAAAACTCCACGCAGACACTACGCCCGCCATCCGACCAGCCTACATGGCTACTCAACTGACGGACCAGGCTCAAGCCCCGGCCAGACAAACGGTCGACATCCAGCGGCCGCGCCAACACCTGCGCCACATCAAACCCCGGACCGCTGTCCTCAAGGCGCAGGGTCATCTTCCCACCCGCCCCAACCGGCACCACCTGCACATGCACCCGTATATACCCACTGTTCAGTTGCGCGAGGCGGTCATTACGCTGACGGTAATACTCGGCAAACCCTTGAGCATCGCGCTTGAGCCGCGAATCCAGCCCCAGCACGCCATGCTCCAGCGCGTTCGAATACAGCTCGGCCATCACACTGTAGAGCGCCCCGCTCTGCTCACGCAGGCCATGGATCTCCAGCAACAGTTGCAACAGATAGGGCAACGGGTTGTAACGTTTCAAGGTTTCAGCGCGAAACTCGAAACTCACCGACCAATCCAGCGGGCACGACTGCCCACTGTCTGCATACAACGGCCCCGAAGCACGCAGTTGCTGGCCAGGCTGCAAGGTGATTTCCACCATGCTCACGTCATCGCGCACTTCACCGCGAAACGCCGCCAGTGCCTGTTCGATCTCTTCAAATAAACGATCAGGCTCGCGATTGGCGGCAAATACCTGCTGTAGGCGTTCGGCACCGAACAATTGATCGTTGGCATCGGCGGTATCCAGCACGCCATCGGACAACAGGAACACCCGATCACCCAGGGCCATAGGCCAGACTTCAGTGCGATCATCAAAAGCCTCGGCCGACAGCACCCCCAACGGCAAGTGCCGCGATTGCAGCGGAGTGCGTTTGCCGGTGGCGACTTCATGCACATAGCCTTCCGGCATGCCGCCATTCCACACTTCCACCACCCGCCTCTGCGTGCTCAGGCACAACAGGGTGGCGCAGCAGAACATGTCCACCGGCAGGATGCGTTTGAGCTTGGCGTTCATCTCCCGCAGGGTTTGTCCCAGGCCGTAGCCCTTGGCGGTCATGCCGTAAAACACTTCGGCCAAAGGCATAGCCCCCACCGCCGCCGGCAAGCCATGGCCGGTGAAGTCGCCGAGCAGCACGTGCATGTCACCGGACGGCGTATAGGCCGCCAGCAGCAGGTCGCCGTTGAACAGTGCGTAGGGCGATTGCAGGTAGCGGATATTCGGCGCGGCATTGATGCAGCCCGAATGCGCGACCTTATCGAACACCGCCTTGGCCACCCGCTGCTCATGCAGGAGGTAGTCGTGATGCTTGGCGATCAGGTCGCGCTGCTGCAGGACCGTGGCCTGCAACCGGCGCAGGCGGTCCATGGCGTTGATTTTCGCCGCGAGAATCAGCTGGTTGTAGGGTTTTGGCAGGAAGTCATCGCCGCCGGCATCCAGGCACTGGGCCAGGGCTTCGCTCTCGCGCAGGGAGGTGAGGAAAATCAGCGGCACCAACGCCTCACCCGCCAACTGCTTGATCCGGCGTGCCGCTTCAAAGCCGTCCATCACCGGCATCAGCGCATCCATCAACACCAGTTGCGGGCGCTCACGGGTAAACACCTCGACCGCCTCAGCGCCATTGGTGGCCGTGAGTACCTGGTGACCCTGGCGCCGCACGATAGTCGACAGCAACAGCAAATCGGCGGCGCTGTCTTCGGCGATCAGGATCGTCAGCGGCTCAAGGACCGGGGCCAGGGCGCTCAACTGATGTCGAACAGTTTGTCGAAGTTGGAGATGGCGAGGATCTTGCGCACGTCGGAGTTGCTGTTGACCACCCTGACCTCCGACTCGTCGCCACCGGCGTGGTCACGCAGGAGCAGGAGCATGCCCAAGGCCGAACTGTCCATGTAGGTGGTGTCCTTCAAGTCGACCACGTACAACTCGGGCACCTTGTAGAAACGCTCGTAGGCATCGCGAAACGTCTGGTGGCTGCCGAAATCGAACCGGCCCTTGACGGCGATCGTCAACTTCTTCCCATCCAGGGATACTTCTGACTCGACTGACATGCGACTGCTTCCTTGTCATTGGCAATGACACAAGGTTTAGCAGGAGAAGGCGTCGCGGGCAACTTTCAATAGACGTCTTTGCGCGGCATGCGTTGGGACAGCTCGTCGAGCAACTTCTGCTCGCGCTTGTCTTCCAGCGCCCGCGCTTCGTCAATGTAGCGCTGCACCAGCTTGCGCAAACCTTCAACCCGGGCAAACGCCGCTTGCCAGCTTTCGCGGGCTTTATCGAGGTTGTTCTGATGCCACGCCAGGCTCTGGCGCTGCTGCCCGACGGCGGTTTCCAACTGGTTGAGAAAGCCTTGGTAGCCCATCAGCCATTGTCCGGACACGCCTTTGCTGCCGCGCTCGATCCACTGCTGCTGGTACTCACCGCGAAAGCGCTCCAGGTCGCCCAGCTTGCTTTCGGCCAAACGGACTTGCCCCTGGAAATAACCCAGGCGCTGCACGGCGGTTTTCTCGGCCTTTTCGGCCATGTCCACCACCGGAGCCAGGCGTGCGGCGCGGCTGTTGGCCATGGTTTAGCCGCCCGGCGCCGGGGCGAAGATCGACTGCAAGTGCGCTTCGCTTTCGCCCATGCTGATCTTGTCGTTGAGGCCCTGGCGCAGGTAGGTCACCAACTGCGGTTGCAGGGCGATGGCCAGGTCGGTGTCGCGATCGCCGCCGGCCACGTAGGCGCCGACGCTGATCAAGTCGCGGCTCTGTTGATAGCGCGACCACAATTGCTTGAACTGTTGCGCGCGGATCATGTGTTCCGGCGTCACTACCGCCGGCATTACCCGGCTGATAGAGGCCTCAATGTCGATGGCCGGGTAATGCCCTTCTTCAGCCAAGCGCCGTGACAGCACGATGTGACCATCGAGTACACCCCGCGCCGAGTCGGCAATCGGGTCTTGCTGGTCATCGCCTTCGGACAGCACGGTGTAGAACGCGGTGATCGAGCCGCCACCGGCTTCGGCGTTACCGGCACGCTCCACCAGTTTGGGCAACTTGGCGAACACTGACGGCGGGTAACCCTTGGTGGCCGGTGGTTCGCCGATGGCCAGGGCAATCTCCCGCTGGGCCTGGGCGAAACGGGTCAGCGAGTCCATCAATAACAGGACGTTCTTGCCCTTGTCGCGGAAGTATTCGGCAATACGCGTGCAGTACATGGCGGCGCGCAGGCGCATCAGCGGCGCATCGTCCGCCGGGGACGCGACGACGACCGAACGCTTGAGCCCTTCTTCCCCCAGGCTGTGCTCGATGAATTCCTTTACCTCGCGGCCCCGTTCGCCGATCAGCCCGACCACGATGATGTCAGCCTCGGTAAAGCGCGTCATCATGCCCAGCAACACCGACTTACCCACGCCGGTACCGGCAAACAGGCCCAGACGCTGGCCACGGCCGACCGTCAATAATCCGTTGATGCTGCGAATGCCCACGTCCAGCGGCACGCTGATGGGGTTGCGGTTGAGCGGGTTGATGGTGGGGCCGTCCATCGGCACCCAGTCTTCGGCCTTCATGCCGCCCTTGCCATCCAACGCGCGACCGGCGCCGTCGAGTACGCGGCCGAGCATGCTCATGCCCATCGGCAGGCGGCCGGTGTCGGCCAAGGGCACCACGCGGGCGCCGGGAGCAATGCCCGCCAGGCTGCCCACAGGCATCAGGAAAATCTTGCTGCCGGAGAAGCCCATCACTTCGGCTTCGACCTGCACCGGGTGGTAGCTGTCATCGTTGATCACCATGCAGCGGCTGCCCATGGCGGCGCGCAGGCCTTCGGCTTCGAGGGTCAGGCCGACCATGCGCAGCAGGCGACCTTCAAGGATCGGCTGGCCAGGCAACTCGGCGGCTTCGGTATAACCGCTCAAGCGCTTGGCGAAGCTGGTGCGATCAAGGCGCATCGGGGGCGTCCAGGTCCAGGCTGAGGTCCGGCTCGGCAGGGTTCAGCACCTGCTCGTGGGCTTGGTCCAGCAGCTTGGCCATGATCTGGCTGATGCGGGTTTCCACCGTGGCATCGATGCGACTGTGTTCGGTCTCGACGCGGCAACCACCGGGCTGCAACGACGCGTCCTCGACGATGCGCCAGGTTTCTTCATGGCGCTCGCGCAGGGCTTTGACCTGTTCGAAATCCTGCGGGTTGATGTACAGCCGCACATTGCCGACGCCCAGGGGCAGCAGCTTGAGGGCTTCGCGCATCACGCTTTCGATATGGCTGGAGTCCAGCACCAGCTCGCGCTGGATCACCTGGCGGGCGATGTGCTGCACCAGCTCGACCATGGCTTTTTCGATTTGCGCATCCTGCTCGGCGATGGGGTCGAACAGCCCGCCCATCAAGCGTTCCAGGCTGGCCAGTCTGACGCTCAGCGCCTCCTCGGCTTCCTGGCGGACCTTGAGGGTGGTGCTGCGAAAACCATCTTTTTCACCGGCCGCGAACCCCTCGTTGTAGGCCTCCTGGCGGATGGCTTCCAACTCTTCGAGGGTCAGTGGCTGGACTTCCTCCAGCGGCACTTCTTCCATTTCCGCCGGTGGCTCTTCAACCGGTTCCGGCTCGGGCTCCGGCACATGCGGATCGAAGCTGGGCAACGACCAGATGTCGAACCCACCGACGTCCCGTGCGCGAATCAGATCGCTGGGCGCCTCATCTTTGTTCGACATGAGAGGCGCCTTAGATCATTTCTTCGCCGCCCTTCCCGCCGAGAACGATTTCTCCGGCTTCGGCCATACGGCGGGCAATGGTGAGGATTTCTTTCTGCGCGGTTTCCACGTCGCTGACGCGCACCGGACCTTTGGCTTCCAGGTCGTCGCGCAACAGTTCCGAGGCACGCTTGGACATGTTCTTGAAGATTTTCTCTTTGACGTTTTCGTCCGAACCCTTGAGGGCCAGTACCAGCACATCGGAGGACACTTCGCGCAGCAACGCCTGGATGCCACGGTCGTCGACATCGGAGAGGTTGTTGAACACGAACATGAGGTCTTCGATCTGGCCGGACAGGGTGTCGTCGATCTCGCGGATCGAGTCCATCAACTGGCCTTCGACCGAGCTGTCGAGGAAGTTCATGATATCGGCCGCGCGCTTGATACCGCCCAAGGTGGTGCGCGAAGCATTCGAGTTGCCGGAGAACTGCTTCTCCAGAATCGTGTTGAGTTCTTTCAGGGCCGCCGGCTGCACGGTGTTCAGCGACGACACACGCAGGATGATGTCCAGGCGCACTTTATGGTCGAAGTGGCCGAGCACTTCACCGGCCTGGTCCGGGTCGAGGTAGGCCACCACGATCGCCTGGATCTGCGGGTGCTCGTAGCGGATCACGTCGGCAACGGCGCGCGGCTCCATCCATTTGAGGCTGTCGAGGCCGCTGGTGTTGCCACCGAGCAGGATACGGTCGATCAGGCCGTTGGCCTTGTCTTCGCCCAGGGCCGAGGTGAGCATCTTGCGGATGTAGCTGTCGGAGCCGACACCCAGGCTGGTCTGGTCGCCGACGATCTCGACGAACTCGCTCATCACCTGCTCGACTTGCTCGCGGTGCACATTGCGCATCTGCGCCATGGCCACGCCCACTCGCTGAACCTCTTTGGGGCCCATGTGGCGCAGCACTTGGGCGGCGTCGGTTTCACCGAGGGACAGCAGCAGGACTGCGGCTTTGTCGACCTTGGTGAGCTTGGCAACAGCGGCTCGATTATCACTCATCTGCGTTGATCCACTCTTTCACGACCTGGGCCACACGGCCCGGGTCTTCTGCCACCAGACTCTTGATTGCGTTCAACTGAGCGTCATAGCCTTCGCTCGGGCTTGGCAACAGAATGCTTTGCGGGCCGCCGAGGCTGACGCGGTCGTTGGCCAGTTCGCCGTCGAGACCGCCCATGCCACCCAGTTCCACGTCGCCACCGGCCAGGGCCAGCTGTTTCTTGCCGTTGCCGGTGATGTTGTTGAGCACCGGGCGCAGCACGCCGAACACCAGCACCAGGATGAACAACACGCCCAGCACTTGCTTGACGATGTCCCAGAACCACGGCTGCGAGTAGAACGACGGTTCAGCGATCACTTCGCCACGCTCGGCAGAGAACGGCATGTTGATCACGCTGACACTGTCACCACGACTGGCGTCAAACCCGACAGCGTCCTGCACCAGGCGGGTGAAGCGCGCCAATTCATCGGCGGTCCATGGGGCACGGGTAACGGCGCCATCGGCGGCATTGACCTTGACCTGGTCATCCACCACCACCGACACCGACAGGCGATTGACGCGACCCTGTTGCTGCTTGGTGTGGCTGATGGAACGGTCAAGCTCGAAGTTCTTGGTGGACTGGTTGCGTTTGTCCGCCGGGTACGGGGCGAGCATCGGCTGGCCAGTGGCCGGGTCCATGATCTGTTGGCCGTTGGCATCCAGCAGTGGCTGGCCTGGCTGAATCGCACCCGCGCTGGCAGCAGTGCCACCGGTGGTTTGCGGCGCCGAAGCCGGGGCTGGCGGCTGGTTGCTCAGGGCGCCCGGCACACCCTGCGGCGGGCCATTGGCGGCGGTGCGTTGTTCGCTGGTGGACTGCTCGCTGCGCAGGGCAGGCTGGTCCGGGTTGAATTGCTCGGAGGTCGACTCGACGGCGCTGAAGTCCACATCGGCGGACACTTCAGCCTTGTAACGGTCGTTGCCCAGCACCGGCTGCAGGATGTTGTGCACACGCTGGGTAAGCATGCTTTCCACGCGACGGCTGTAGTCGAACTGCTTGCCGGCCTGGGTCAGCGCGGAGTTTTCCGCCTGGTCGGACAGCAGGTTGCCCTTCTGGTCCACCACGGTAATTTGCGACTTGCTCAGTTCAGGCACGCTGGTGGCAACCAGGTTGACGATCGCCAACACCTGGCCAGGCTCCAGGGAGCGACCGGCAAACAGTTCCACCAATACCGACGCGCTTGGCTTGCGCTCATCGCGCACAAACACCGAGCTTTTCGGAATGGCCAGGTGCACGCGGGCACCCTTGACGTTGTTGAGGCTGGAGATAGTGCGCGCCAGTTCGCCTTCCAGGCCGCGACGGTAGCGGGTGGCTTCCATGAACTGGCTGGTGCCCAGGCCCTGGTCCTTGTCGAGGATCTCAAAACCGATGTTGCTGTCAGACGGGGTCACGCCGGCGGCGGCGAGTTTCATGCGCGCACGGGCCACGTCGTCGGCCTTGACCAGCAGGGCCCCGGAGTTGGGCTCCACGGTGTAGGCGATGTCGGCGGCGGCCAGGGTTTCCATGATCTGCTTGGAGTCCATGCCCGCCAGGCTGCCGTACAGCGGCCGGTAATCAGGTTGCTGCGACCACAACACCACGGCAAAACCAATCGCCACGCTCGCTGCCAGGCCGACCATCAGGCCCACCTGACGCAGCATGGTCATTTCGGAGAGGTTTTCCAGGAACGACAGGCCAAACAGCGGCGGCTTGCCGTCTGCCTTGGCGGGTGCGTTGTCCACGACTGCTTCTGCCATGACTTAAATCTCGTCCTTAAACCGGCATCTGCATGATGTCTTGGTAGGCCTGAACCAGCTTGTTACGCACTTGGGTCAGGGCCTGGAAGGAAACGCTGGCCTTTTGCGAGGCGACCATCACATCGGTGAGGTCCACACCACTTTTGCCAATTTCAAAGGCGTTGGCCAACTGGCTGGAGGCTTGCTGGGTGTCACTGACTTTGTTGATGGCCTGGCCGAGCATATCGGCGAAGCTGCTTTGGCCCAATTCCGGCGCTGGCGCGACGGATTTCGGTTGAGCCATGGCATCCATTTGCATGGAGCGCATATCCAACATCAACCGATTGAACTCAATACCCTGGCTCATGAACTTCTCTCTCCGACAACCCGCATGTTTTTTGACGCTACGCCGCAATTACTAGGGAGGTAGCAACAAGGGTGCCAGCTCTGTATCAACTCGTAAGAAAAGGCGACAAACCTTGTCGACCTTGTTACCGGTTATGTGGCGAACAGATACGCTTCCACATCCATCCCGGCATCGCGCATCTGCGCCAGCTTGTAGCGCAAGGTCCGCGGGCTGATGCCCAAGCGTTCGGCGGCCTCTTTACGGCGACCGCGCTCAGAGCGCAGGGTGTCGATGATCATCTGGAATTCACGGCGACGCAGGTCGTCGCCCAGTGCACCGGCGGTCTCGGTTTCAACCACCCCGGGCGCCGGCGCCAAGGTCGGCAACGGCACAGCACCGCTGCCCATTGCCAGGCAGAAATCCTGGGGCTGGATCAACCCGCCCTGTTGCAGGATCAGCGCACGCTGGATGGCGTTGTCCAATTCCCGCACGTTACCCGGCCATGGATAAGCGATCAGGCAGGCCTGAGCCTCGGCCGACAGGCGCGCCTGGGCATGCTTCATTTTTTTGACGTGGTTGTTCAGCAGGCGCTCGGCCAGCGGAATGATGTCCGCCGGGCGCTCGCGCAACGGGCGCCAGGCCAGCGGGAATACCGAGAGCCGGTAGAACAAATCTTCACGGAAGCGCCCCGCCGCCACTTCGCCCGCCAGGTCGCGGTTGGTGGTGGCAACCACACGAATATCCAGCTGGATCGGCTTGCGCGCGCCGACGCGCTCAACCTCACGCTCCTGCAGCACCCGCAGCAACTTGGCTTGCAGGCCCAGGGGCATTTCCGAAATCTCATCGAGCAGGATGGTGCCGCCGTCGGCCTGTTCGAACTTGCCCGCCTGGGCCGCGATGGCGCCAGTGAAGGAACCCTTTTCGTGGCCGAACAGTGTGGCTTCGAGCATGTTGTCTGGGATCGCCGCGCAGTTGATCGCGATAAACGGCTGCTTGGCGCGGGTCGATTGCTGGTGGATGTAGCGCGCCAACACCTCCTTGCCGGTGCCGGACTCGCCGGAAATCAACACAGTGGAATCGCTGCGCGCCACGCGGGCCGCCAGTTCCAGCAATTGTGCGCTGGCCGGCTCGAAGGCAATCGGGCCCTCGCCTTCACTGGCGGAGATCACGCCCAAGGCATGCCGCGCGACCAGTTCGATCAGCGCTTTAGGTTCGAATGGCTTGACCAGGTAATCCGCCGCGCCCTGGCGCATGGCGTCGACCGCACGCTCGACCGCACCGTGGGCGGTCATCAGTAACACCGGCAACTGCGGCTGGCGCGCACGCAGCAGGCCGAGCAACTGGTGGCCGTCCATGCCGGGCATGTTGACGTCACTGACCACCAGGCTGAAGGACTCCTGCTCCACCGCCTCCAAGGCGTCCTCGGCAGAACCGACTGCCCGGTAGTCATGGCCCGCCAACAGCAGCGTGTCAGCCAATGCTTCACGCAGGGCGCGATCGTCTTCCACCAACAGAACCTTGATAGCCATAACCTTTCTACTCCGCGCTTGCCGCGCTGGAAAACAGCGGCAAGGTCATCAATGCACAGGTGCCACGCCCGACACGGGAATGCAGTTGCAATTCTCCCTGATGGGCACGTGCCACTGCCTTGACCACGGTCAGGCCCAGGCCGGTACCGTTGGTCTTGGTGGTGAAAAAGGGTTCGCCCAGGCGCTGCAACACGGCGGGCTCGATACCACTGCCACTGTCACTGATGCACAGCCGCAGGTTTTGCCCGCGGCTGTACAGGTGCACCTTGAGCCGCGCACCGGGGCCGCTGGCCTGGGTGGCGTTTTCGATCAGGTTGAGCAGCGAACCCACCAGCGTGTCGCGGTTGCACAGCAGCTCACCGAGGTGGCTGTCGCACTGCCAACGCACCTGGACATCCTGAATATGGGTAGCGGCCGCCGCTTGCAGGGCCTGCATCAGCTCGGCTGGTTTGATGCGGTCGGTGAGCGGTAACTCGCCACGGGCAAACACCAGCATGTCGCGCACCTGGTGCTCCAACTCATGCAGGCGCTCCTTGAGACGACCGGCAAACCGCTGGTGGGTGGCGGCGGGCAATTGCTCATCAGTCAAATGACTGGCGTAGATCAAGGCAGCCGACAGCGGCGTGCGGATCTGATGCGCCAAAGAAGCGACCATGCGCCCCAGGGACGACAAACGCTCATGGCGCGCCAACTGGTCTTGCAGGTGACGGGTTTCAGTCAGGTCATTGAGCAACACCAGTTGGCCTGGCTCTGCGTCCAGGGAACGAGTGGCAATGGACAAGCGGCGACCGTCTTTCAAGGAAATTTCGTGACCGTCATCTTCACGCGGCGCAAAGCAGCGGGTGATGACATGCCGCCACAGCTCGCCTTCCAGCGGCAGGCCAAGCATGTCGCAGGCAGCCGGGTTGGCTTCGCGCACGCGGCCTTCTTCGTCGATGACGATCACCCCGCCGGGCAGCAGCGACAGCAGGTTTTGCAGACGGTTGGCCAGGCGTTCTTTCTCGGCCAACTCTTCCATGCGCTGGGCACTGACCACCGCCAGTTCACCTTTAAGCTCGGAAACCCGGGCTTCGAGCAGGCTGTAGGAATCGGTCAATTGGCTGGACATCTGATTGAACAGCGAAAAGGCCTGTTCCAGGCCCTGGCGGCTTTGCTGTTCTACAGAGGGAACCAGCCCCGCAATGGCAGGACTGGAAGAATGTTGGGCGGCGTGGGGCATCATGCTCTCTCGCTTGGCTGACCGTCAGTTAAACGGAACGTTGCGAGGGCTGTAGCAATACCCGTGCCTAAAAAAATAGGCTTAGTTTTCAGTCAGTTGAAAAACAGGCGTCAATCATCCGCCTGTTCATCACCTTCTTTGCGGCTCATGCCGTACTTGCGCATCTTCTCCACCAGGGTGGTCCGACGGATGCGCAGGCGCTCGGCGGCACGAGCGACAATGCCGTTGGCATCGTCCAGGGCTTGCTGGATCAGGCCTTGCTCCAGGTTGCCGAGGTAGTCCTTCAGGTCCAGGCCTTCGGGCGGCAGCATCGCGGTGTTGCTGAAGTCCGGAGCATGACCATTGATGGCAACGCGCTCCTCCATGTCGCTGCGCAGGCTGTCGACCAGTTGCTCGTCTTCGTCGTCGACGTAGCGGAATTTCTTCGGCAGCTCGACCACGCCGATCACGCCGTAGGGGTGCATGATCGCCATGCGTTCCACCAGGTTGGCCAACTCGCGGACGTTGCCCGGCCAGCCGTGGCGGCACAGGGACATGATCGCGGCAGAGTTGAAACGGATCGAACCACGCTTTTCGTGCTCCATGCGCGAGATCAGTTCGTTCATCAGCAGCGGGATGTCTTCCACGCGCTCGCGCAGCGGGGCCATCTCGATCGGGAATACGTTGAGGCGGTAGTACAGGTCTTCGCGGAAGCTGCCGACCTCGATCATGCTTTCGAGGTTCTTGTGGGTGGCTGCGATGATGCGCACGTCGACGCTCTGGGTCTTGTTGCTGCCCACGCGCTCGAAGGTACGTTCCTGCAACACGCGCAGCAGCTTGACCTGCATTGGCAACGGCATATCGCCGATTTCATCGAGGAACAGCGTGCCGCCGTTGGCCAACTCGAAACGCCCGGCACGGCTGGTGATCGCCCCGGTAAAGGCGCCCTTCTCGTGGCCAAACAATTCGCTTTCGAGCAGCTCCGCCGGGATCGCCCCGCAGTTGACCGGCACGAAAGGCCCGTCGCGGCGCTTGGAGTGATAGTGCAGGTTGCGCGCAACCACTTCCTTGCCGGTGCCCGACTCGCCGAGGATCAGCACGCTGGCATCGGTGTCGGCCACTTGCTGCATCATCTGGCGTACGTGCTGGATGGCGCGGCTGGTGCCGACCAGGCTGCGGAACAGGTTGGGTTCGCGGTGACGGCCGCGCTCGCGGGCCTGGTCGTACATCTCGCGATAAACCTGGGCACGGTGCAGGGAATCGAGCAATTTGCTGTAGCTGGGGGGCATTTCCAGGGTGGAAAGCACCCGGCGGCGCTGGTCTTCGGGCAGGTCGACGGAAGAAATATCGCCCATCAGCAACACGGGAAGGAACTCATCCCAGGTTGACAGTGTCTTTAACAGGCCCAAAACAGCGCCAGGAGCGTTTACCGTCCCGATCAGCACACAAATGACTTCACGGCTCGATGACAATGAGCTGACCGCCTGCTGCCAATCATGGCTGCCGCAGGGCAGATTTTCTTCGCCAAGAAAATTCAAAATCACCGCTAAATCGCGGCGGCGCACGCTATCGTCATCAATCAGCAGAATTTTGGTTTCACGCCACATGCAATAGCAACTTCCCTAGTTAACTCAAATGCCCTCGAGTCGGGGCAATCTAGATGGCTGTAGGCTTTTTCTGCCCACAGCCGTCTGAATTCTGAAAACAGCACTAGTTAAGTCAAAAAATCGCGCGCAGTCAAATTTATGACGCGCGTTCGGATTAACTGAGCCAGTTCAGCCGAACAGATGGTAAACCTTTGACGCATTTTTCGCTTGGTTGATCTGCGACATCTCTTCGAAAATCGCCTGGCGTTCGCCCTTCGTCACTTCCAACAAACGCTCATAGACAGCAAGCAGGCCCTCCAACTTTTGGCGCAGCATGTCTTCGTCCACCGGCGCTTCGCAGAGCACTTGATCAATCACCGCACGACACCCCAAATCCAGCTCACCAATGGCATCCCAGTTACGCTCAGCCAGCGCGCCAACCAAGGCATCACGGGTTTCGTCGATCTTTTGCAGTGCATGACTCATGACATCATCCTCAGGCCAATTGGCCTACAGTGTTGCAATCCCGTCCCAGCCTTCCTTCAACGTAATCATCAGCCCGGCGACTTCATCGATCATCGCAACGTCGTTTTGACGGTTCGCTTCCATTAAACGCGTGCTCATGTAAGCGTACAAATTATCCAATTGCTGCAACGCTGCAGGATCATCGGTTTTTTCTGGATTCAGACCGTCGCGCAAACCGACAAGAATATCCACGGCCTTACCCAGCAGCAGCCCCTTCTGTGCGATATCGCCACGGGCCATAGCGCCTTTGGCCTGGGCCATACGATCCAACGCCCCCTCCATCAACATCTGTACCAAGCGATGGGGGCTCGCCTCGGAGACTTGAGCATGGGAATTGACCTTCTGATATTGGCGAAGGGCTCTCATGGGATTCATGTTTCTACCTCGTAACCGGCACAGCTAAATAAGAAGGCTCTGATTAATATGTCGACTGTGTCGCAAAAAACTTTAACCCGAACCGCCAAGGGAGATACCCGGCACCCCGGCTCGGCGCGCCAGGCAACGCAGTGGAATCAGTTGTTCTTGGCATTGTTCAACGCGTTGAGAGTCCCCAGAACACTGTCTTTCTGGGCATTCAGCTGTGCGACCAAGCCGTCCATTGCCGTGTACTTCGCAGTCAGGCTGGTTTGCAGGCCGGCAATACGCTGATCCAAGGCATCCTGCTGTTTTTTCAAATCAGTGAGACTGTCACTCAGACTCGAGGATCGTTTCGCAAATACACCCGTATTGCTTTGAGCGAAGCTGGCCGTCGCCTTCGTCATGCGCGCCAACAGACCATTATCACCACTGAAAACACTGTTAATGTCCGTCGAGTTGGTCTTTAGTGCAGCGTCCCACTTCTTATCATCGATCGACAGCAAACCGGTTTTCTGATCGGTGGAAATACCGAAAGACGCAAGAGATTTAAGCGCCCCAGTTCCCGATAACGCGTTCAACTCGTTACGAACCGACGTCACCAACGAGCGAACCTGAGCATCCCCGGTAAGCGCTGCGGCGGTAATGGAATTATCAGGGTTCTTTGTGGCAACGGTTTCGGTGTTGATCGCCTTCATCAGTGCGTTGTAGGTGTCGACAAAACCTTTCACCGATGACTTCAAGGTGGCGTTACTGGCCGCCACAGAGATAGTGCTTGCAATCGGCACAGGCGGCGTACCCGTCGTCTTTGGCGACTCAGCCAACAACTTGATCGTAACGCCACTAATTGCGTCAGCCAGCGTATTATTTGTGGACTCTTGCTCACTCCCGTCGAGGGTGTACTTGGCGTTTTGCGGAGGATTACCCACCACGGTCGCCCCCACATCCAGGCCCGAATTGCCCGAAAGGGTCAGGTCCGTCCCTTTACCAGTGGTCGTTGAAGTAACAACCAGGCGAGAGCCATTGGAGTCAGTCAAAATGTTTGCACTCAAGCCTGCCGAAGCAAACTGAGTATTCAGGGAGTCACGTACCTGCTGCAATGTCGAACCCGCCGGAATATTAAGATCGTAGTCTTTTCCGGACTGAGTGATCGTCAGCGTGGTAGGGGCTGTACCGCTGTTGACAACCGTGTTGGCGCCGCCCTTGAAGTTTGCTGTAGATACCTTCGAGGCCGTCGCCAACTGGGTAACGATCAGCGAGTAGCTCCCCGAAGACGCGCCAGTCCCCATGGTGACCGTGGAGACTTTCTCATCCGAGGATGTTGCCGACAAACCACTGAAACTGGTGTTCTTCGACATATTGTCAATGGCGCCACGGAAAGCATCCAGGGCCGCCTGAATTTTCCCGATTGACGATAGCTGGGTGGTAGCTTTCAGCGTCTGGTTGTTGATCGCTGTTTGCTTGGGCGCTTTTTCAGCGTCCACCAGAGATTTCACAATTGCCTGGGTATCGATATGCGAACCCGGGCCGCTAATCGTTGGACCTGCCATCGTCTTTCTCCTAATTCAAAGGCTGATGCTTTATTGACGGACTACGTCTCGAACAGCACCAGCAACAAAATTCATGCCACTTCAGGCCTTCGCGTCAAACAGCAGACTGCTGGCATCGTGAAGGCTTTGAGCGAGTTTTAAAGCCGTTTCCGAAGGGATCTGGCGAATCACTTCACCACTCTCGGTAGCAATGACCTTGACCACAACCTGGTGGGTCGAATCATCAATGGAAAAATCGAGTGTGCGCTGGGTAGCCTGAATAAATTCTCGGATATCCGAGACCGCTTTTTCCAGATCAGCACGCTTGGGCTCAGTCGCAGGCTGGATCTTGGTGTCCGGCTTGGTATCGATCTGGTCGGCGATCACATTTACGGGTGCAGACACATTCTGTTGTGCCGGCGCTGGATAAGACAGGTTCAACTTGACGCTCATGTCCATGTCCAATCTCCTCATCACGTAAAAGACAAAAGGGCACGTAAACGCGCCCTTCCGTCAGTCATCAAGCATCGCTGTTACTGAAGCAGCTTCAGTACGGCAGACGGCAGCTGGTTAGCTTGCGACAGGATCGCAGTGGACGCCTGCTGCAGGGTTTGCTGCTTGGTCAGCTGAGCTGTTTCAGATGCGAAGTCAACGTCCTGGATCACGCCACGAGCTGCAGTGGAGTTGTCCGAGATGCTGCGCAGGTTCGCAACAGTGCTGTCAAAACGGTTTTGGACCGCACCGAGGTCAGCACGCTGGGAGTCGATGTTCGAGATCGCCTGGGAGATCACGTCGACAGCGTTCTGAGCGCTGGTGGAAGTCAGCACGTTAGTGTCGGAAACAGCGGTTTTCTGCGAGCTGATAGAGGTAGCACCGAACAGGGCAGTAGCACCGGCAGCACCTGCAACGGAGTAGCTGCTGCTGGAGTTCAGGGAAATAGCACCTACAGCAACCAGGTTGTCAGCCAGAGCGGTTGCGTTGGCACCAACATAGGCACCGTCGCCACCCTTGGTGTTGATGCTAATGCCTGCCGCAGCAGCGTTAGAACCGCCTACAGTGATGTTTTCACCGGTGTCGGACTTGATCGACAGGTTACCCAGCTTGGCGTCGTAGTTAACGCTGATGCCCAGTTTGGCAGCGTTGGACTTCAACTGTTCTGCCATGCTGGAAGCGTCGGTTACACCAACGAACTTAACAGTGGCGCCACCGATAGTCAGGCTGAAGTTGGCCGGTGCAGTAGCGTTGACAGTCGCGGAGTTGAAAGTGAACTGAGCTTCAGTGCTGGCAGTTGCAGCCAGGCCACTGACGCCCGCAGCGTTGATCTTGGAAGCCAGGGAGCCGGCAGTGTCAGCCGCAGTCACAGCAACAGTAGGAGCAGCGCCGCTACCGGTCAGGGTCAGGGTGTCTGGAGTAAAGCCAGTACCTGCTTTGATGGCAGCAGTTTTGAGTTGCTGCGAACCAATGGCCTTGGCCGACACGTCACCCAGAGTCATGTTGATCGTCTGGTTGGCGTTGGCGCCTACTTGGAAAGCGGTAGTACCGAAAGAACCGTCCAGCAGGTTACGACCACCGAAAGTGGTAGTAGTGGAAATACGGGTCAGTTCTGCAGTCAGTGCAGCGTATTCGGCGTTGTTCGACTTACGGTCGTCTTCGCTTGGCGAGCCGTTGGCGGATTGCAGTGCCAGGGTACGCATTTTTTGCAGAATGTTGGTGGATTCCTGCATCGCGCCTTCAGCAGTTTGCGCGATGGAGATACCGTCACCGGCGTTCTTGATGGCAGTGCCCAGGCCGTTGATTTGGCTGGTCAGACGGTTGGAGATTTGCAGGCCGGCCGCATCGTCCTTGGCGCTATTGATACGCAGGCCAGAGGACAGGCGCTGCATGGAGGTTTGCAGGGAGCCGGAAGCCTTGTTCAGGTTGTTCTGAACGGTCAACGATGCAAGGTTGGTATTTACTGTTAAAGCCATGACGAAATCCTCGTTGGATGGATACTGCGGCTTCCGGCCCTGGCATCCGCCGGGTGTGG
This sequence comes from Pseudomonas reactans, assembly GCF_013387025.1. Taxonomy (NCBI): domain Bacteria; kingdom Pseudomonadati; phylum Pseudomonadota; class Gammaproteobacteria; order Pseudomonadales; family Pseudomonadaceae; genus Pseudomonas; species Pseudomonas reactans. The sequence goes on from NZ_JACAQP010000015.1 coordinate 17,028, forward strand.
CCTAGAGAACCTACGTAATAGTTATCGTCGTGGTAGCCGGTTGCTTGAGGATTTTTTTTGATTTTTTTACTGGCGCCGTGCCACCCCTTGCAATTCAAGGGTTTACGCGGTTCCGAAACCCCGTTTTCATTGGGTTTTCTGGCGCCAAATAAAAAACGCCGAAGCTCTTTCGAGCCTCGGCGTTTTTTATTGAGACTATCAAGGCATCAAGAACGATAGAGAATCGCCGACCCCCAAGACAAGCCCACACCAAACCCGCTGATGGCCACGCGCTTCCAGGTGGCGTCCATCACGTGCTTTTCCAGCAGCAGCGGAATGCTCGACGACACAGTGTTGCCGGTCTCGACCATGTCCTTGATGAACTTGTCCACCGGTGCATCTTCAAAGCGTCGCGCCACCGCGTCGACAATCGCCGCACTGCCCTGGTGGATGCAGAACGCGTCGATCTCGTCGGCCTTCAGATCCGACTCATTGAGCAGCTCGTGCAAATGCGCCGGCACCTTGAGCAAGGCGAAGTTGAATACCTGACGGCCATTCATGAAGAACACGCCATCGCTGACCTTCAGGTGCGGCGCGCCGGAACCGTCGGTGCCGAACTTGGACTTGCCCAGCAACCACGGCGCGTCTTCGCCCATCCAGGTAGCCGTAGCGGCATCGCCGAACAGCATGGTGGTGTTGCGGTCTTCCGGGTCGACAATCTTGGAGTACGGGTCGGCAGTGATCAGCAGGCCGTTTTTCAGGCCGGCGGCTTCCATGAAGCCCTTCATCGCGTAGATGCCGTAGACGTAGCCGGAGCAGCCCAAGGAAATATCGAACGCAGCGACGTGGGTCGGCAAGCCGAGTTTGTCCTGGACGATGGCAGCCGTGTGCGGCAGGCCCTCTTCATCACCGTTCTGGGTGACGACGATCAGCGCGTCAATCGACTCGCGCTTCAAATCCGGGTTGTTGGCAAACAAAGCGTTGACCGCCTCGACACACAGATCGGAGGTTTCCTGCGCAGCTTCCTTGCGCGGCAAGAACGCCGAACCGATCTTGCCAATGATGAACTCTTCATCCTTGGCGAATTTGGCACCCTGGGCGTAGTTATCGATCCCGTCTGCCGGCACGTAACTGGCGATGCTTTTTATGCCAATCATTGTGGCTTCCCAATACTAAATAGCTGGAGAACACCCCTGGGCCACGCCCGGAGTGCTGACAATAAAGGGGATAACCCCATAAAAATCTCGCTGAAAGCCGCCTCGCAAGGACCCTGTGACGACTTATCCTTTTCACACGATACAGTGAAGATGCGCTTTATGACTCACAGGTCACTCAATTGTGTGTGCTTTGTGCAAAACCTTCAAACAATTAAATCCCGGAAACGACAACGGCCCGCCCTGTTTCCAGGGCGGGCCGCTTGGGGTGGCGCCGATTACATCTTGTTGAACAGGCTCAACTGGGCAATTTTAACAAAGGCCAGCTGCGAAGCCTGCAACATGGTTTGCTGCAACGTCAGGTTGATGGCAGCCTCACCGATATCGATATTGGCCAGCGAGCTCATCGTCTGCGAATTAGCCAAACCCAAGCTCGCGTTCTCCTCTGCCTGTATATCCAAAGCGTTCTGACGAGCACCGATAGAGCCGCGCACCTGATCAATCTGAGTCTTGGCGTTGTTCAGGTTGCCAATGGTCTTGGCCACCACATCCTTAAGCTTGTTTTGCGCAACAAGATTTCCGTCCGTTGGCGCCTGCAAGGTTTTGCGCAATTGACTCAGGGTATCCAGCACATTCTCGTTCTTGGTACTCGTGGCCCCAACCGCAAATTGATCACCCGGCCCTGGCGGCGGCGTGGCGGTCACATCAAAAGTAACGCCAGCCACAGTGATCGAGGTCGCGCCTGCTGCCAGAGTGCCGCTAGCAATTGACTTGCTGTCCGGCGTGTAAGGTTGCGCAAACACATCATAAGTGCCGCCTGCGCCGAACTTGATCATGGCGCCCGAGTTGGGAAAGGTGCTGGCGTAAGCCGCAGGGTCCGTCACCTTGCCTCCGCTCAGTTGCGCGGCTGTCGGGTTGCTGGCGGTACGCGACACACTGAATACATCCGGCTTCGTACTGAGGCTGAAAGACTTGCCGGCAACCGCCGCATCAGTCGGAGCACCCGGTGCCACATCCTTGCCCAGGTTCAAACTGATATCGAACTTCACGCCTCGCAGATTGACACTGGACGCGCCTTCCTTCGTCGCATCAAAGGTACCATTGCCAGGAATTTCCGACGTGATGTCGTTACCGTCTTTGTCGGTTACGCTGTATTGGGTGCTGCTGCTGAATGTCAGCTTATAGGGCTGACCGTCGGCAAAGCTCTTACTGTAGGTAGTGCCGGACGTAATCAGGCCAGAGGAAATTGCTACCTTGCCGTCATCCACAGCAGGTGGTACCAGGATCCGCGTTGCCTGGGTTCGCCCCGTGTTGGGAGAACCTTCAAGCAGAGATTTGCCGGTGTCTCCAGCTGACATCGTAAGGCTATTCGAAATCTGCAGGCTCAGCGGGGTCTCATCGCCTTGATAAGTGTACGTGCCATCGTTGTTACGGGAATAAGGAGGGGTCTCTGTCTTACTTCCCGAGAACATGTACTTGCCATTGGCATCCTTGGAGTTGAGCAGGCCGAGTATCTGGTCTTCAAGCGCCCCCACTTCACTGGCAATTGACTTGCGATCGTCGTCACTGATGCCAACGTTACCGGCACGCAGCGCCAGCTCGCTGGCTTTCTGCAGCGCGGTGTTAACACTATCCAGCACGCTTTCTTCGTTCGTAAGGGAGTTCTTCAAACTATTAATGTTGCCGTTGAACTGCCCCAGCATATCTTTCTGTTGTTGCAACAAAAGCAGTCGCGCAGCGGCAACAGGATCATCGCCCGCAGTTTGTACCCGCACACCGGAACTCGCTTGATCCTGGGCCTTCACCACACTGGAATAGTTATTTTGATACTGATTTGCACTGACTTCGTAAAACTGCTGTGTAGAAATACGCATCGTCTCAGACTCCTTTAAAGGGCATTGATCAGTGTGCTGAAGGTTTCTTGCGCAGCTTTGATGATCTGCGACGACGCGGTGTAGTACTGCTGGAATCTGATCATGTCGCCCGCCTCTTCATCCAGGTTGACCTGAGAGACTGAATTGCGCGCATTTTTGTTGGCAGTCAGCAGCGCGTTGGTCGCCGTGCTGTCGGAAGCTGCCGAAGCGGCTTTGCCGCCCACAGTCGATACCAACTTGCTGTTGGCCCCCACCAGGCTGGTACCGCCACTGCCATCCGCAGCCGTACCAACAGTCGCCTTGGTCTGCAGGTTGAGCAGTTCCTGAGCGTTGCGGTTGTCGGACTTGCCGGAGGCGTTGAAGGAAAAGGTGGTGCTGTCACCGCCAGCCGGCGAGCCGCCCACTGTAGTGTCGAAGCTGAAACTTTTGGCCGGCGTCACCAGCGCACCGTTGGCATCGCGCATAGGGACGTTGATCGTGATTTTATTGGCCTGCCCGGGGACAATGCTGCCGGTGCCGATCGGATTGCCCTGCGCATCATTGACCGTATACGACTGCGTACCATCCGCTGCCGGTTTGCCGAACACCATCTTCACCGGCATCGAATGCTCGATACCCGTACGCAATTGAGCGGAGTTGGCACCTCCGTAGATGTCCACGGGCAGGGTCAGGGTAGGCGGCGTGAAGGTACCGGTACCCGAATTGGTCTTGCTGGCTTCACCCAGCAATGGCGCAGCAAACGCAATCTTGCTCGGGTCAGTGAGCACCGTGCCAATGTCCTTGGCACCGTTGGCGGTCGGGCTGACTTTGAAGCTATCACCCGTAGCCATCGGGCCCTTGCCGTCGAGCGCCAGGGTAAAACCATCGATCACTGCCGGTGGGGTGGCGTTGATGTTGAATGTGCCCATGGCCTTGCCATCGGAACGCACCACGGTGACGTTGTTCGGGTTGGCGCTGTCGCTGAAGGTGACTTTGTAATCGAAGTTGGTCAGCTTGCTGCTGTCCTTGATCGTCACGTTCAGGTTGCCGGAACCGGCACTATTGCCAGCCGACGCCTGGCTGCGCTGGGCAATGGCGACGGCGCTGTTGATGTCCTTGAACAGCGAGGCGCCAAACTGGCCGTTGAGGTCCAGGCCCTGGCCCAACTGCTTGTTGATGGTGTCTGCGGTGACGATGGCAAGACGCCCCAGGTCATTGATGGCTGGCATCAGGACGTCACTGCGATAGCGCAACAGACCGCCGATGCTGCCGCCGCTGATCACGTCTCCCAGGTCGAGCGATTCACCGCCGCCCACGTTGAGCTGGATAGTGAACTGACTGGTGTCGTTCTTGCTCGGCACTGCGGAGATGGTGTTGGACTGATCACCCAGCACCAACGACTGGCCGGAACCGGTACTGACGCTGAACACACCGTTCTTTTCAGTGGCGGTCACGCCGACCAGTTCATTCAGCGAACGCACCGCCTCGGCACGCGCATCCAGCAGATTGGCCGGGGCCGAATTCGACGAACCCTGTGCCTGGGAGATCTGTTTGTTAAGGGAAGCAATCGACGACGTCAGCTTGTTGACCTGATCGCTCATCGATGTCAATTGGCTGTTGATCGTCTCTTTCTGCTGACCCAACTGGTTGGAGATCGAGTTGAAACGATTACTCAGTGTTTGCGCACTGGTGAGCAAGAGCTGACGGGCCGAGCTGTCACTCGGGTTGGCAGAAGCAGTCTGCGCGGCAGCGAAGAACGCGCTGAGTACCGCAGACATGCCGGTGGTCTTGTCCGACAAGGTCTTGTCGACGGCACTGACCTGATCCAGGTACGCCTTGGCATCGCTATTGAGCGCAGTGCTGTTCTGGTAAGCCGTATCGAGGAACTCGTTATACACCCGACGCACATCGGACAGGGTAGTGCCGCTGCCGATGAACACGCCGCCAAACTGGTTCACCGCACTCGCGTTCTGAGTGGTCTGCTGGCGCGAATACCCTGGGGTATTCACGTTGGCAATGTTGTTACTCAAGACCGACAACGATCCTTGAGAGGCGTTGAGCCCCGACATCCCGATACTGAGCAAACTCATGGTTCAGACCTTATAAATGTGTGGTTGCGCCAGCGGCAGCGTAATTCTGGTAACTGTCCATCGTTTTGGCGATCTGCGAAATCTTGCTGGCATAGGCCGGATCGGTGGCGTAACCGGCTTTTTGCAACTCGCGAACAAACTGTTCCGGGTTGTCGGCCGACTTCACAACTTCTTTATAGCGATCATTGCTTTGCAGCAACGTCACCAGGTCATGGAAGCTGTCCTGGTAAGAGTCGTAGGAACGGAACTGCGCCGTTTCCTTGACCATCGCCCCATCACGAAACTCGCTGGTGATCGCGCGAGCTTGGCCGCCCTGCCAACTCTGGCCGGCCTTGATACCGAACAGGTTGTGGCTGCTGCTGCCGTCCTCGGCGCGCATCACCGATTTACCCCAGCCGGTTTCCAGGGCAGCCTGGGCCACCAGGTACTTCGGATCGACACCAATACGGGCGGCGGCGGCCTTGGCCATCGGCAACATGGTGGCGACAAACTCATCCTGCGAACTGAAGGCTTTCTTTGCCGGCGCCAACGGTGGCTGGGCCACGGCGCGGCCGTAGACTTGCATACGCCCGCTCGGCACGGCGAAAGTGCGCGCTGCACTGTTGACGACGTTGTCGTCAGCGGCACTATTGCGCAGTGGCGCGGCCTTGGCTTCGCCGGTCACCTGGGGGCTCGGCACGATGCCGGCGAGCAGGCGATCGGTCAGCTTGCTCGGCAAGGCGATGCGCCGCTGATTCATCAATTCCATGTCATTGCTATGGGCCGACGGGGCACCCGCCTGTGGCTCAGCCACGCGGTAAGCCCACAGCGGACGCTGGCCATTGGAGCGACCCAAAGGCCCATCAGCCTGGGTGCCCGCGGCAATTTCAGTCGGCACATCAACTTTCTTCACAGGCTCAGCCGCCGCCGGGCCCTGCAAGGTGGCGGCCTGGGCCTCCACCGGTTTGTTCTTCTGCATCTGGCGCATCAGCACGTCGGCCAAGCCGATACCACCGCCTTCGCGGGACATCGAGACCGCCAACTGCTGGTCGTACATTTCCTGGTACTGCTTGGCGGCCGGCGTGTTCATCGGGTTGTCCTTGCCCAACGCCTCGGTGGCCGAACGCATGGACTTGAGCATCTCGCTCAGGAACAACGATTCGAACTCCTGCGCCACCTTGCGCATGTTGCCTTCGCTGTTCTTGTCGGCACCGACCTTGAGCTGGTTAAGCCGGTTCAAGTCGGAGTAAGACCCCGAGTCCGCCGTGCTGCTGATCCCGCTCTTGCGCATATCCATGGCCATGGCCTCAGATCACGATCAGGTCGGCTTGCAAGGCGCCGGCCTGTTTCAATGCTTCGAGGATCGCCATCAAGTCGCCGGGCGCAGCGCCCACCTGGTTCACCGCGCGGACAATCTCATCCAGGGTGGTGCCGGGGCCGAACTTGAACATCGGCTTGGCTTCTTGCTGGGCGTTGACGCGCGAACGCGGCACCACCGCCGTCTGGCCGTTGGACAACGGCCCAGGCTGGCTGACGATCGGGTCTTCGGTGATGGTCACGGTCAGGCTGCCGTGGGTCACCGCTGCCGGCGAAACCTTGACGTTCTGACCGATCACGATGGTGCCGGTACGCGAGTTGATGATGACCTTGGCCACGGCCTGGCCTGGGTCGACCTCAAGGTTTTCCAGGATCGACAAATAGTCGACGCGCTGGCTTGGGTCCAGTGGCGCGGTCACGCGGATCGAGCCGCCGTCGATGGCCTGGGCCACGCCAGGGCCGAGCATGTCGTTGATCTTGTCGACTACGCGCTTGGCGGTGGTGAAGTCGGAACGGTTGAGGTTCAGGGTCAGGCTGTTGCCCTGGTTGAAGCCGCTTGGCACGGTGCGCTCAACGGTGGCACCACCCGGAATTCGACCGGCTGATGGCACGTTGACGGTGATCTTCGAACCGTCGCGACCTTCGGCGTCAAACCCGCCCACCACCAGGTTGCCCTGGGCAATGGCGTAGACGTTGCCGTCGATACCCTTGAGGGGCGTCATCAGCAAGGTGCCGCCGCGCAGGCTTTTCGAGTTACCGATGGACGACACGGTGATGTCCACCACCTGGCCCGGCTTGGAGAACGCCGGCAAGTCAGCACTGATCGACACCGCCGCGACGTTTTTCAACTGCACGTTGCCCGAACCCGCCGGCACCTTGATGCCGAACTGCGAGAGCATGTTGTTGAAGGTCTGCAGGGTGAACGGAGTCTGGGTAGTTTGGTCACCCGTACCGTTGAGCCCCACTACCAGGCCGTAGCCGATCAACTGGTTGGAACGCACGCCGGAGATGCTGGCGATGTCCTTCAGGCGTTCGGCCTGGGCGACAGCGCTCAAGGAAAGCAGGAGTGCGGCCGCCATCAGCTGTTTGAAGTTCAAAGTGGCCACCTAGAAAGGGAACAGCGGGCTAAGGAAGAAACGGTCGAACCAGCCCGGCTGGCTTGCATCAGCGAACGAACCTGTACCCGAGTAGGTGATGCGCGCATCGGCAATCCGCGTCGACGGCACGGTGTTGTCGGTGGAGATGTCATCGGCGCGGACCATGCCGGCAATGCGCACCAGCTCGTCGCCGGTGTTGAGGGTCATCCACTTTTCACCGCGCACGGCGATGATGCCGTTGGGCAATACGTCGGCCACGGTCACGGTAATCGAACCGGTCAGGCTGTTGCCCTGCCCTGCCGCGCTCTTGCCGTTGGTGGCGCGGTCGCCGCTGTAGCCGGCGCTGAGGCTGAGGTCGCCATCACCAAGCGGGTTGTTGGTGTTGGGCACCGCACCGAACAACGAGGTCAAGCCGATGTTGGCCTTGCTGGTCTTGCCGATCTGCGAGTTGGCGTTCTTGCTCGCCTGGGTGCGCTCGTTCAGGGTGATGGTGATGATGTCACCGACCCGGAACGCCTTGCGGTCGCTGTACAGGTTCTGTTCGAAACCGGCCTGGTAGATCGAGCCGTTGTTGGCAGCCGCTGGCAACGGCGTGCGTGGCAACACCGGCGCGTAGTACGGGTCATTGGGTTTTGGCGTCGGGGCGACACAGCCCGCGAGCACGGCAATCCCACTCAATGCCAGAACGGAAACATAGCGATTCATGACCCTTACCTCACGGTGTTGCAGGCGCCCTCAAGAGCGCCCCATAGACTTGATTACAGATTCTGCGTTACGAACGAAAGCATCTGGTCGGCGGTGGAGATCACCTTGGAGTTCATCTCGTAGGCGCGCTGGGTGGTGATCATGTTGACCATCTCCTCAACCGTGCTCACGTTGGAGGTTTCCAGGGTGCTTTGCAGCGTGGTGCCAAAACCATTCAAGCCAGGAGTGCCGATTTGCGGTGCGCCGCTGGAGGCGGTTTCCAGGAACAGGTTGTTACCCATGGCTTGCAGGCCAGCCGGGTTGATGAAGTCGGCGGTCTGCAGGTTGCCGATCACTTGCGACGCGGGGTTACCGGCCACGGTGATGGACACGGTGCCGTCGTTGCCGACGGTGAAGGTCTTGGCGTCGGCGGGAACGACCACGGCCGGCTCCAGGGCAAAACCGTTGGCGGTGACGATCTGGCCGTTGGAGTCCAGGTGGAAAGTACCGTCACGCGTGTAGGACGTGGTGCCATCCGGTTGCAGGATCTGGAAGAAACCACGGCCGTTGATGGCCATGTCCAGCGGCTGGCCGGTCTGCTGCAGGTTACCGGCGCTGAAGTTCTTCTGGGTGCCGACGATCTGCACACCGGTACCCAATTGCAGGCCGGACGGCAGTTCGCTGTCCTGGGTCGACTGGGCGCCTGGCTGCTTCTTGATCTGATAGAGCAAGTCCTGGAACTCGGCACGGTCACGTTTGAAACCCGTGGTCGACACGTTGGCCAAGTTGTTGGAAATGGTGGTCAGGTTGGTGTCCTGGGCGGACAGGCCTGTTTTGGCAACCCATAGAGCCGGAAGCATGCTGTTCTCCTCTGCGCGCCTGTTTGTTGGCGCTACATCACAAATTAATTAGTGGGCTGCAATCAGCTCATCTGCATGACGCGAGTCATGGCCTGGTCGTCTTCCTTGGCGCTGTTCATCATCTTGATGTGCAGCTCGAACTGTTTGGAAAGCGCCAGCACCGCGGTCATTTCTTCCACCGCGTTGACGTTGCTCGCCTGCAGGAAACCCGAGGTCAGCGTGACTGTCGCGTCAGCCTGGGCCGGTTGGCCATCCTTGGTGTGGATGGTGCCGTCGAGGCCTTTATTCATGTTCTTCAGGTCCGGCTGGACCAACTTGATGCGGTCCACTTCAGCCATCACCCGCGGGCCTTCGCCCATGGCGCGGATGCTGATGGTGCCGTCAGCCCCCACTTCGATTTTCTGCTGGGGCGGCACGGCAATCGGCCCCCCGTTGCCCATGATCGGCATGCCGTTGCCGGCCCGCAGCACGCCCAATGCATCAACGTTCATGCTCGCACTGCGCACGTAGGCTTCGCTGCCGTCCGGGGTCTGCACGGCCATCCAGCCATTGCCGCTGACGGCAACGTCCAAGTCACGGCCGGTCTCGATCATCGCGCCAGGAGAAAAGTCAGTGCCCGGGCGCTCAGTCAAGGCAAACGCCCGCGCCGGAAAGCTGTCACCGAACACCGGCATCGAACGCGCCTGCTCCAGGTCACGTTGAAAACCATTGGTGGAAATGTTCGCCAGGTTGTTGGCATGGGCCTTCTGCGCCAGAGCATTCTGGCTGGCGCCGGTCATTGCCACATAAAGGTACTTGTCCACGCTCTTTCCTCTTTCTGACGGACGCTTGCCGCCCACCGCTGTACTGATGAGGCTTAAGCAATTTGCGAACCAACTTTTTAAAAGAGGGTGAAGTCCAGGCGGGGCGGGGGTTTGCGGGTGGCCGTCAAGATCTGATGGGTGAGCGAGAGTCGAAAAAACGGCGGACTACTGCCGCCTGCGGCAAGCGCATGTCTGGAAAACGACGAAGATTGAATGTGGGAGCGAGCAAGCCCGCTCCCACAGTTTTTAACCGCGCTCGGACTTGAGAATTTCATGATCACGCAATTTATTGGCGATAGTGGTGTGAGACACCCCCAGGCGCTTGCCCAACTGTCGGCTGCTGGGATGCTCGGCGTACAGGGCTTCCAGCACCGCTTTCTCGAAGCGGCCGACGATATCTTCCAGGCCGCCCTCCAAGGAAAAATCGCCAAGGGGCTGACGCACGCCATAATCCGGCAGCCGAATATGCTCAGCCTTGACCGTCCCGCCGTCGCACAACGACACCGCCTGGAACAGCACGTTTTCCAACTGCCGCACGTTACCTGGCCAATGGTAATGGCTCAGGCGGTCCATCGCGGCCGGCGCCAGCTTGGGCAACGGGCAGCCGATCTGGCGACTGGCCTGGTCGAGAAAGTGATCAATCAGCGGCGCCAACCCATCGAGGCATTCGCGCAGCGGTGGAATATGCAGCGACAGCACGTTGAGGCGGTGATAAAGGTCCTGGCGGAATTCGCCACGCGCGCACAACTCGGACAAGTCCACTTGGGTGGCGCAGATCACCCGTACGTCGAGGTACACCTCTTCATCGCTGCCTACACGTCGGAAGCATCCATCCTGCAAAAAACGCAGCAATTTTACCTGCAGCCGCGCGCTCATTTCCCCGACACCATCGAGAAACAGCGTGCCGCCCGCCGTCAACTCCAACAGCCCCAACTTGCCTTCAGCCCGAGCGCCTTCGAACGCGCCAGGGCCATAGCCGAACAGCTCGGTCTCGGCCATCGACTCGGGCAAGCCCGCGCAATTAAGCGCCATCAGCGGCGATTGCCCACGCGGGCTGGCCAGGTGACAGGCGCGCGCCAGCAGTTCCTTGCCGGTGCCGGTTTCGCCTTCTATTAATAGAGGCGCATCCAGCGGCGCCATGCGTCGGGCTTCGCGCACTACGGCAGCCATGACTTTGGAGCTTTGGAAGATACTGTCAAAGCCACGCAGCTCCTGCTTGCGCACGTTGTAAATGCGCTCACCGACGCGGTCGGCGCGGTGCAGGGTCAGCACGGCACCGGCCATGGCCTCGCTGTCGTCATGTTCGGAGGATTGCAGCGGCGCGATGTCCGCCAGGAACACGTCACCCTTGACCTTGACCCGCAGGCCGTTAATCCGCGATTTGCTGGCGCGCACCAATTCCGGCAAGTCGAAGTCCTCGGCATACCGCGACAACGGAATGCCCGGCACCTCATCCACCCGCACGCCGAGCAACTGCGCCGCTGCACGGTTGGCGGCGACGATAGAGCCGCCCATATCGATGGACAGTACCGGGAACTCCAGTGCGCCGAGCAGTGCATTGAGCTCCATATGCCGCCGCTCGCTGGGCATCAACCCTACCCTTTTGACGCCAAACACCCCGGCAATCGCCTCGAATTGCGGGCGCAGCGCCTGGAACTGCATGTTCACCAGGTTCGGGCAAAACAGGTAGATGGCATTGCCATGCTCACCGCCGACCTCGCCCTTGGCGACGTTGACGCCGTATTCCACCAACAGGTTGAGGATGTCCCGCAGGATGCCGATGCGGTTCTGGCAGTGCACTTTGATACGCATGAAGAGGCCCGAAAAGTGGGAAGGCGCCGCGTCTTTTTGTCGCCGGGCGCAGATAGTCGTCAAGATTATGTGACAGCTTGCAGGCTTTTCCCAGCCCAACACAACGGCCAACCTCACAGACGTAACGAATACTTTACAAAAAACGGTAACTTTTCCTACTTGAAGCCGTTTTAAACAGATGGAATCTAGCCGCGCACGGGTTATCAATAAGCTCATCGCAGGACATAACAAGAACGAATGCCTAGCAGGAGAGCCGTATGAAGCAGACGCAGTACGTGGCCCGCGAGCCCGATGCGCAAGGTTTTATCCACTACTCGCAGGAAGAACATGCGGTGTGGAACACCCTGATCACTCGCCAGTTGAAAGTGATCGAAGGTCGCGCCTGCCAGGAATACCTGGACGGCATCGACAAGCTCGGCCTGCCCCATGATCGTATTCCGCAACTGGGCGAAATCAACCAGGTGCTGGCCGAGACCACCGGCTGGCAGGTCGCCCGCGTGCCGGCGCTGATCCCCTTCCAGACGTTCTTCGAATTACTCGCCAGCAAGCAGTTTCCAGTGGCGACGTTTATCCGCACCCGCGAAGAACTCGACTACCTGCAAGAACCGGATATTTTTCACGAGATCTTCGGCCACTGCCCGCTGCTGACCAACCCTTGGTTCGCCGAATTCACCCACACCTACGGCAAGCTCGGCCTGGCCGCCACCAAGGAGCAACGCGTGTACCTGGCGCGCCTGTACTGGATGACCATCGAGTTCGGCCTGGTGGACACGCCCGAAGGTCGGCGCATCTACGGTGGCGGCATTCTGTCGTCACCCAAGGAGACGGTGTACAGCCTGTCGTCCGAGCCCGAGCATCAAATGTTCGACCCACTGGAGGCGATGCGCACGCCGTATCGCATTGACATCCTGCAACCGCTGTACTTCGTCCTCCCCAACCTCAAGCGCCTGTTCGAAGTGGCGCAGGAGGACATCATGGGCATGGTGGAACGCGGGATGCAGCTAGGTCTGCACGCACCAAAGTTTCCCCCAAAACCCAAGGCTGCGTGAACCTTACATCTTGAGGCCAGGTGAGTCTGTTCCCTGGCCGCGCGTTGCTTTAGGGTGACGCTACTGATCTTCAATCATTCGAATTCAGGACACCACCATGACCACCTTGAACCAAGCCCACTGCGAAGCCTGCCGTGCCGATGCCCCGCAAGTCAGCGACGAAGAACTGCCGGTGCTGCTCAAGCAGATCCCCGACTGGAACATCGAAGTCCGCGACGGCGTGATGCAACTGGAAAAGGTTTTCCTGTTCAAGAACTTCAAATTCGCCCTGGCCTTCACCAACGCCATGGGTGACATCTCCGAAGCCGAAGGCCATCACCCAGGTCTGCTCACGGAGTGGGGCAAGGTCACCGTGACCTGGTGGAGCCATTCCATCAAAGGCCTGCACCGCAACGACTTCATCATGGCCGCGCGCACCGACGAAGTGGCCAAGGACGCCGAGGGCCGCAAGTAATGCATTTCGATGCCATTGGCCGCGTGCCCGGCGACCCGATCCTCGGGCTGATGGACCTGTATGCCCAGGATGCCAACCCGAATAAATTCGACCTGGGCGTGGGTGTCTATAAAGACGACCAAGGCCTGACGCCAATTCCACATTCGGTGAAACTGGCCGAACAGCGCCTGGTGGACACACAAACCACCAAGACCTACATCGGCGGCCACGGCAATGCGGCGTTCGGCAAGCTGATCAGCGAGCTGGTGCTCGGTGCCGATTCTGCGCTGCTTCGCGAACACCGGGCCGGCGCCACCCAGACACCGGGCGGCACCGGGGCCCTGCGCCTGAGCGCCGACTTCATCGCGCACAACCTGCCCGGTCGTGGCGTCTGGCTGAGCAACCCGACCTGGCCGATCCACGAAACGATCTTTGCCAAGGCCGGGATCCCGGTGAGTCATTACCCTTACGTGGGTGCTGACAACTGCCTGGATGTGGCAGCGATGCTCGCCACCCTGTCCAGCGTGCCGAAGGGCGACGTGGTGCTGCTGCACGCCTGCTGCCATAACCCGACCGGTTTCGACCTGTCCCAGGACGACTGGCGCCAGGTGTTGCAGATCGTACGTGAGCGCCAATTGCTGCCATTGATCGACTTCGCCTACCAAGGCTTCGGCGATGGTTTGGAGCAGGACGCCTGGGCCGTGCGGTTGTTTGCGGCCGAACTCCCGGAAGTGCTGATCACCAGTTCGTGCTCGAAGAACTTCGGCCTGTACAGTGACCGCGTAGGCGCGTTGATCGTGTGTGCGGCAGATGCCGAAAAACTGACGGATGTGCGCAGCCAACTGGCCAACACGGCGCGCAACCTGTGGTCGACGCCACCGGACCATGGTGCTGCGGTAGTGGCGACCATCCTGGGGGATACCGAACTGAAAAAGCGCTGGAGCGACGAAGTCGAAGCCATGCGCTCGCGGATCGCACACCTGCGTTCGGGGTTGGTGGAGGCGTTGGCGCCGCACGGTCTGTCGGAGCGCTTTGCGCACATCGGGGCGCAGCGTGGGATGTTTTCCTATACCGGCTTGAGTGCCGAACAGGTGAAGCAACTGCGCGAGAAGCACAGCGTGTATATGGTGAGTTCGGGTCGGGCCAACGTGGCGGGCATCGATGCGACACGCCTGACATTGCTGGCTGAAGCCATCGCGGATACCTGTAGGAGCGAGCTTGCTCGCGAAGGACATCAACGATGACGCGGGTTGCCTGACTGAACGCGGTGCCCTGTAGTTTTTCGCGAGCAAGCTCGCTCCTACAGGGTGCCACGCGCTGTATCAGCCTGCGACCATCTCTGCTTTCAGCAGTGCCTCTTTGGCCTGCGCATCCGCCAACCGATACAACTCGATACTCCCATCCCAGTGCTCGATCAACGCCGTGCACGATTCCACCCAATCCCCGCAGTTGAGGTAATCCACCTCGCCCACCTTGCGAATCTCCGCATGGTGGATATGCCCACAGACCACGCCATGCAACTCGCGCTTGGTCACCTCGTGGGCGATGGCTTCTTCGAAATCGCTGATGAAATTCACGGCCGTCTTGACCTTGTGCTTGAGGTACGCCGACAGCGACCAATAACCGTAGCCGTAACGCGCACGCCAGTGGTTCAGCCAACGGTTCAGCGTGAGGGTAAACTCGTAGGCCGAGTCACCGAGAAACGCCAGCCAGCGGTGATAGCGGGTGATCACGTCGAACTGATCGCCATGGATCACCAACAGGTGCCGGCCATCGGCAGTCACGTGTATTGCTTCATCCACAAGCTGGATATTGCCGAGGATCAGTTTGGAATAACGACGCAGGAATTCGTCGTGGTTGCCGGTGACGTAGATCACCTCGGCGCCGCGCTTGGCCATGGTCAGCAAACGGCGGATCACATTGGTGTGGGCCTGGGGCCAGTACATGCCGCCACGCAGTTTCCAGCCGTCAATAATGTCACCGACCAAATAGACCTTGTCGGCGTGGTAGCCCTTGAGGAACTGCGACAGATGTTCAGCCTGGCAATCCCGGGTGCCTAGGTGCACATCGGAAATCCACAGGGTACGAACCCGTTGCTTGCGGCTGGGCTTGGCGAACTCGGCACTGGTCATGGGCATCCCTCGACGGTGTTTTCGCGAGCTTGCGCCCTGGCGATTAATAGCCCATGACAACTGTGCGTCAGTCTGATGACAGCGCTCAGGGCGCGCAAAGCGTTGTAGACTGCCAGCTTGCCGCCCAGGAGACCGCAATGGGACCCACCCTCACCCTACGCCACTACGTCGAAGCGCCCCTCGCCCACAGCCATGACCATGCGCAGCTGGTGTTCGGCCTGTCCGGGCACCTGGACCTGGAAGTGGACGGGCGTGGCAGCCAGGTGCGCGAAAGCAGCGTGATGGTGCTGCCCTTCTCCGCCCACCACGCGTGCGGCAGTCGCGATGGCAGCCGTTGCCTGGTGCTGGATGTACCCACCGAGCATTGGGTGCTGCAATCGCTGGGCGAGCATGCCGATGCCAGTCGTCGCCTGCTCGATCAGCCCGCGCGGCTGACCTTGGACTCGCGGCAAAGCCAGCTAGTGCAATGGCTGGCGCACAGCCCGGTGCATGACCCATTGATCGTGCAGCAAGGCGCGGTGCTGTTGCTGGCCAGCCTCAATCATCCGCTGGCCCCACCGCAGCCGGGCCGACGCCTGCCGTACGCAGCATTCAATAAACATATCGAACGTCACCTTGCGCATCCGCTGCAAGTGGCTGACCTGGCGCGTATCGCTGACTTGTCGGTGGCGCGACTGCACGCACGGTTCATGGCGGAATGCGGGCAAACACCGATGGACTACATCCGTATCCGCCGCCTGCACATGGCGCTAGACCTGCTGCGTCAAACACCGCTGCCTATCGGTGAAATTGCCGACCGCGTCGGTTACGCCTCGCAAAGCGCCTTCGCCGCCGCGATGCTGCGAGAGTTTGGCGCCTCGCCGGGCGCTTTGCGTCGCAACCCGTAGGAAGAGTTTCGCGATAAACATCGCGAGCCGGACGACAGACACCCACGCGGGCGACCCACTAGACTGCGTTGCTGTCACCCCCATGACTCAAGGATCGCAATGACTCCCCGTTCAGCCCTCGGCGCCCTGCATATCGGCGCATTGATGTTTGGCCTCACCGGCGTATTCGGCAAACTGGCGGCCGCCTCCCCGGCCATCATCGTCTTTGGTCGCGCCGTATTTGCCGTGGTAGCGCTGGCGGTATTCGCACGATTCGCCAGCAGCACCGCCTGGAAAACCCTGGAGTTGCGCGACTGGCGCCGACTGCTGATCAGCGGCGTGTTGCTGGCGGCGCACTGGGTGACCTTCTTTATTGCCGTGAAAGTAGCCGGCGTAGCGGTTGCGACCCTGGGCTTCACCGCATTTCCGGCCTTTACCGTGATCCTCGAAGGGCTGATTTTCCGCGAGCGCATCCGCGCCAACGAAGTGGTACTGGTCGTGCTGGTCAGCGTCGGCCTGGTGCTGGTTACCCCGGACTTCAACCTTGCCAGCGAAGCCACTGGCGGATTGCTCTGGGGGATCGCCTCGGGGTTGCTGTTTTCCCTGCTGTCACTGAATAACCGCGCCAGCTCCGGGCGTATCCCGGCGGTGCAGGCAGCGCTGTGCCAGAACGTGGTGGTCGCTGTGTGCCTGTTGCCCGTGGCGGCGCCTGGCCTGACAGAGGTGCGCGCAATTGACTGGTTGTGGATCGGTTTGCTCGGCGTGTTCTGCACCGGCCTGGCCCATAGCCTGTTTGTCGCCAGCCTCGCGGTGATCAAGGCACGTACCGCCTCGGTGGTGTTCGCCATGGAACCGGTCTACGGCATCACCGCGGCCTGGCTGCTGTTTGCCGAAACCCCGACGCTGCGCATGCTGTTGGGCGGCGTGTTGATCATCGTCGCGATCGTGCTGTCAGGGTTGATGGGCGGTGCCAGCCAGGCCAAGCAGCCCGCAGCCACGGCCTGATCTATACTTTGAATATCCGCAACAGTCTGCAGTCGTTCAACGGATAACCGACAGCTCGATGACAGCCTGGGTATTTTCTGAAGTTGCTGCACGCGAGTGGTCACAACCTCAACGCGATGCGGGAGCTTTACCATGGAAATGCTCATCAATTTGTTAGTGCAGATCATCAGCGGGGCCGTCGGCGGCAACATCGCCGGCATGACCAAACAGAGCCTCGGGACCGGGCTCAATACACTGATAGGTGGTGTCGGCGGGCTGGTGTTGGGCCAGGTCGTCGCGGCACTCACCGGCACCTCGGGCGGTGAAGCGCTGGATGTGGCGGCGGTTGGCAGCAATATTGTCGGGGGTGGTGTCGGCGGACTGGTGCTGACGTGGGTGATTGGCTTCATCAAGCAAAAGATGGCGGCCAAATAACCACAGTGTCACCGCCCTACGGGGCGGTGACTTTCACTGAGTGCGGTCGTTATGCCCCAGGTCACGCTGCGGGTCGATCTGGTCACGTACGCGCTGCTTGAGCACCTTGGCCTCGGGAAAACCGCCGTCCGCCTTGCGCTCCCAAATCTGCACACCGTCGCAAGTGATGCGAAACGCGCCACCGGTGGCCGGTTCCAGCGCCACTCTGCCCAAGTCATCGGCAAACGTACTCAACAGTTCCTGCGCCAACCACGCGGCACGCAGTAGCCACTGGCACTGGGTGCAATAGGTGATGACGATCTCGGGTTTGATCGAAGACATAATTTGAGAGGCTCCAGGCGTAACGGGCTCAGCGGATCGAGTGGCTATAATAGCGGCCTTTATCGCCCAGCCTCGAGATTCATGATGCGCCGCCTGCTGTCCTGCCTGTTTCTATGCCTGCTCCCCCTTATCGCCGACGCCGTTGAACCGCCACGCCCGAAAATCGGCCTGGTGCTGTCTGGCGGTGCCGCCCGTGGGCTGGCGCATATCGGCGTGCTCAAGGCGCTGGAAGAGCAAGGCATTCAGATCGACGCCATTGCCGGCACCAGCATGGGCGCGGTGATTGGCGGGCTGTACGCCTCGGGCTACAAGATCGACGAACTGGAAAAACTGGCACTGAGCATCGACTGGCAACAGGCACTGTCCGACGCACCGCCTCGGGAAGACGTGCCGTTCCGGCGCAAGCAGGATGACCGGGATTTCCTGGTCAAACAGAAACTCAGCTTTCGCGACGATGGCAGCCTGGGCCTGCCACTGGGCGTGATCCAGGGCCAGAACCTGGCGCTGCTGCTGGAAAGCATGTTCGCCCATAGCAGCAACACGCGTAACTTCGACAAGCTGCCGATCCCCTTCCGTGCGGTGGCGACCGATATCACCACCGGCGAGAAAGTGGTGTTCCGCAAGGGCCACCTGCCCCAGGTGATCCGCGCCAGCATGTCGATCCCGGCGGTCTTCGCGCCAGTGGAGCTGGACGGCAGGCTGCTGGTGGACGGTGGCATGACCGATAACATCCCGCTGGATGTGGCACGGGAAATGGGCGTGGATATCGCCATCGTCGTCGACATCGGCACGCCGCTGCGTTCGCGCAAGCAACTGGCGACGGTGGTGGATGTGCTCAACCAGTCGATCACCCTGATGACCCGGCGCAACTCTGAAGAACAACTCAAGGCCCTGCACCCCAAGGACGTGCTGATCCAGCCGCCCCTTGCTGCCTATGGGGTAACCGACTTCGGCCGCGCCAAGGACATGATCGATGCCGGTTACCGCGCCACCCGCGCCCTCGACGCGCGCCTTGCCCACCTGCGCCCCGCCGAGCCGATCGACCCCCAACTGGTAGCCGCCCGCACACCCGGCGAACGCACGCCGGTGATCACCGCCATCAATGTGGAAAACGACTCGAAAGTCAGCGACGACGTGATCCGCTACTACATCCGCCAACCCCTGGGCGAGCCGCTGAACCTGGGGCGTTTGCAAACCGACATGGGCACCTTGTACGGCCTGGATTACTTCGAACAGGTGCAATACCGCGTGGTGAAAAAGGGCCAGGACAATACTCTGGTGATCAGCGCGCGCGGCAAACGCAGCGGCACCGACTACCTGCGCCTGGGCTTGAACCTGTCGGATGACATGCGTGGCGACAGCGCCTTCAACCTCGGCGCCAGCTACCGCATGAACGGCATCAACCGTCTCGGCGCCGAATGGCTGACGCGGGTGCAGATTGGTGATCGCCAAGAGCTGTACAGCGAGTTCTACCAGCCAATGGACACCGGCTCGCGTTACTTTGTCGCGCCGTACATCAGCGCCCAGGCACAGAACGTCGAGCTGATCCTGGACAACGACCCCATCTCCGAATATCGCCTGGAACGCTACGGTTTCGGCTTGAACGTCGGACGGCAGATCGGCAACAGCGGCGAGATCCGCTTCGGCGTCGGCGAAGCCTGGGGCAAGGCGGATGTGCGCATTGGCGACCGGGATCTGCCCAGCGTGAGTTTCAGCGAAGGCTTCTATGAACTGAAGTACTCCTTCGATTCCCTGGACAACGTGTACTTCCCCCATACCGGCGAAGACATCGGCCTGGCCTACCGCGAATTCGAACCGGGGCTGGGCTCGGACCAGCGCTACCGCCAGTGGGAGTTCAAGCTCGACAAAGCCATGAGCCACGGCCCGGATACGCTGGTGCTGGGCGGGCGTTACGGGCGCACCCTGGATGATTCGGATGTGGTGATTTCCAGCTTCCTGCTGGGCGGTGCGCGGCAGTTGTCGGGCTTCCGCCAGGACGCGATCTCAGGGCAGAACATCAGCCTGATGCGCGCGGTGTACTACCGCCGGCTCACACCGCGTTCGTACCTGCCGCTGGATTTCCCACTGTACCTGGGCGCGTCACTTGAGCGTGGACGGGCGTGGAACAACGACAATGAATTCGACAGCGGGTATATCAACGCCGCGAGTATTTTCCTGGGGTTCGATACACCGCTGGGGCCGCTGAACTTCAGCTATGGGTTCAATGATGATAATCAGAAGGCGGTATACCTGAACCTGGGGCAGACGTTCTAAAGCTGCCACAGCACGAATGTATGGGCTTTTCATGGCGAGGGAGCTTGCTCCCGCCGGGGCGCGAAGCGGCCCTGAAAAGATTAACGCGTTTTTTCAGATAGACCGGGGCTGCCATAGGGCTGCTGCGCAGCCCAGCGGGAGCAAGCTCCCTCGCCACAACAAGCCCCATTATCAATCCGCGGTATCAGGACTTTTCCAGATTCGACAGGATGTGTGCATGCACACGCATGCACACGCTCAAGTCGGCTTCGTCCACGCCTACAAACAGTTCATGGCGCAGGGCGGTGGCGATGGTTTCGATTTGCTCGATCAAAGGCCGGGCGGTATCGCACAGCAGGATGCGCTTGGCACGACGGTCTTCTACCACTGCCTGACGTTGCACCAGGCCCTGGCCTTCCAGACTGTCCAGTAGGCGGGCCAGTGTCGGCCCTTCGACGCCAACGCTTTGCGCCAGCTCGCGCTGGGTGGGTGCTTCTTCGAAACGGGCCAGGTGCAGCAGCACCAGCCAGCGCGCCTGAGACAGGCCAAGCCCCGCCAGACGTCGGTCCAGCTCGGCGCGCCAACCACGGGACATTTGCGCCAACTGCATGCCAAATCGGTGTTGATCGGTTAACGGCATAAAAAACTCATGTTTTAGACTGAAAATAAAGTGTGGCTAATTATTAGTCAGCTAAGCATGAGCTTCGCAAGTAGGCAAGAGTTGCTATGTACTGATTCGTTACATTGTCGTAATTGGCGCACTAAATTTCGAATTCAGACTGCAAAGCCGCCCGCACGCAGTACAAAACACCTTCAGGAACACGCCCGGCAAACAGCGGAGCAATCTCCGCCACAGGTGGCAATTCGCCCTCTCCGTCCAAGAAAGCATCCTGGATTTCGCCGAGCAGATCCTCTGGCAAATCAAGGGCTTGCTCCAGGGACAATTGCTGCTTGCCGATGGATTCGGCAAGCAAGGTGTAGACGTTCTTCTCCGAGCATTGCAACTGGCCGGCGATCTGGATCGGGGTCATGCCAGCACGTGCCAGGCTGATCAGTTCGTGGCGAATATCGGCGACTTCCTTCGGTGCTTCGGCCTGGCCGCCGAGCACTTCGAGGAACGCCTGGCCGTAGCGCTCCAACTTGCGTGCACCGACGCCGCTGACCCTGGCCATTTCCGACATAGTCGTAGGTTGCTCACGCAACATCTCCAACAAGGTGGAGTCGGGGAAAATAACGTACGGCGGCACGCTGTGTTCCTGGGCCAGTTTGCGGCGCAGGGTGCGCAGGGCTTCCCACTGTTCGCGTTCTTCGCCACGTACAAGCTGACTGGCCTGGCTGGTGCTGGTCTTGGCGGTGGTCTGCGGCTTGAGGTCACGACGCAGCTCCAGCGTCACTTCACCCTTGAGCAGCGGCCGGCAGCTGTCATTCAGGCGAAGGCCGCCATAGCCTTCGATGTCGATGTCCACCAGGCCGCGCGCCACCATTTGCCGGAACAGCGAGCGCCACTCGCCTTCGGCGCGGGCCTTGCCGACGCCGTAGACCGAGAGTTTTTCATGGCCGAAGCTGCGTACTTTCTCATTGTCCTTGCCCAGCAACACATCCACCAAGTGGCCGACGCCGTAACGCTGGCCGGTGCGATAGATGGCGGACAAACCCTGGCGCGCCGGCTCGGTGGCGTCCCAGGTCTGCACGCCGTCGGTGCAGTTATCACAGTGGCCACAGGGTTCGGGCATGTCTTCGTCGAAATACGCCAGCAAGGTCTGGCGGCGGCAGCGAGTCTCTTCGCACAGCGAGAGCATGGCGTCGAGTTTGTGCTGTTCCAGGCGCTTGTGGCGCTCGTCGCCTTCGGAGTTCTGCAGCATCTGCTTGAGCATCACCACGTCTTGCAGGCCGTAGACCATCCACGCATCCGCCGGCAAACCGTCACGGCCGGCACGCCCGGTTTCCTGGTAGTACGCCTCAAGGGATTTGGGCAGGTCCATGTGCGCAACGAAGCGCACGTTGGATTTGTCGATGCCCATGCCGAACGCGATGGTGGCGACCATGATCAGGCCTTCCTCGTTGAGGAAGCGTTTCTGGTGAGCCGAACGCGTGTCGTTGGGCAGGCCGGCGTGATACGGCAACGCCGGATAGCCTTGCTCGCAGAGAAACGCAGCCACTTCATCGACCTTCTTGCGCGACAGGCAATAGACGATGCCCGCATCGCTGCGCCGCTCGGAAAGGAACGCCAGCAACTGTTTGCGCGGCTGCTCCTTGGGCACGATACGGTAGAAAATATTCGGTCGGTCAAAGCTCGACAGGAAGCGCTCGGCGTTCTGCAGATGCAGGCGCTCGACGATTTCTTCGCGGGTACGCTTGTCAGCAGTGGCGGTCAGGGCAATGCGCGGCACATCGGGAAACAGCTCCGCCAATTGGCCAAGCTGCAAATATTCGCGACGGAAGTCATGACCCCATTGCGACACGCAGTGAGCTTCATCAATCGCGAACAGGGCGATTTCCAGGCTCTGCAAAAAAGCCAGCATGCGCGGCTGCACCAGACGCTCGGGGGCCAAGTACAGCATCTTCACTTCACCGCGCTTGATCCGCGCCGCCAGGTCGCGCTGCTGCTCGGCACTGAGGGTGGAGTTCAACGACGCGGCGGCGACACCCAGCTCTTCCAGGGTTGCCACCTGGTCGTCCATCAGAGCGATCAGCGGCGACACCACCACGGCCAAGCCATTGCGCAACAGCGCCGGCACCTGGAAGCACAACGATTTACCGCCGCCGGTAGGCATCAGTACCAGGGCGTCACCGCCACTGGCCACGCGCTCAATGATCGCACCCTGGCGGCCACGAAAACTGTCGTAGCCGAAGATGTCCTTGAGGACGCGTTGTGCCTGTTCGAGCATGTAAAACTCCAAAATAGTGCCGAAATCCCTCTGTACAGGCTGGCCGAAAAAAACCGCTTTCACGGGAAATAATCCGTAAGCGAAGTTTTCGCGCACTGGGCTTGGCCTGCAAGGGCATCACAAAACGCGGCAGTATACCCGAGCGCTCCCCGGCAAAGGGCGCCACTGACGAATAGCGAGCGCTATCTAAAACCTGGCAAATATGCAGTGCGGCTGGCCTGGGCGCTCAAGAAAGCCTAGAATTCAGCATCGTTTATTCCCAAGGTAGTCCTTCAATGTCCTTCGCTGAGCAACTAACCCGCCTGCAAGCCTTCCTCGACGCCGATGAGCTGCATGACGAGGCGCTGGACTACGTGGCCGCCCACGGCTACCTGACCGCCCTGTCGATCTGCTCCGACGTCGTCCCCGACCGTGAATGGATCGACGCGCTGTTCGCCGAAGAGCCGCACTACACCGACGCAGCCCAACGCGAAGAAATCGAATCCACCCTGCTGGCCCTCAAGGCCCACATCGGTCGCCAACTGGCCTCCGACGAGGAGTTCGAGCTGCCGTGCGAACTGGACCTGGGCGAAGAGCCGGATGACTCCGACCTGCGCGGCTGGTGCATCGGCTTCATGGAAGGCGTGTTCCTGCGCGAAGCCGCCTGGTTTGAAACCGCCGAGGAAGAAGTCAGCGAAATGCTGCTGCCGATCATGGTCGGTTCGGGCCTGTTCGACGACCAGCCTGAGTTCGCCGACATCGCCGCCGACGCCAACCTGATGGACGACATGATCGTCCAGATCCCGGAAGCCCTGACCGCGCTGTACCTGCTGTGCAACGCACCTGACGAAAAACCGGCGATCCTCAAGCCACGTCACCACTGAGTCGCTTGCCCGTGACACCCATGGGCAATCGTCCTCTGCTCCTGCGCTACCTGTTGCTGGCCATCGGCTGGCTCAGTGTGGCGTTGGGGGTGATCGGCATTTTCCTACCGGTATTGCCGACTACGCCCTTCCTGCTCCTCGCTGCCGCCTGCTTCGCCCGAAGCTCCCCGCGTTTCTACCATTGGCTGGTGCAACACCCGCGCCTGGGGCCGTGGATCCGTGATTACCTGGACGGCAATGGCATTCCCCTCAAAGGCAAGGTCTACGCCATCGGTTTGATGTGGCTGAGCATTGGCGTGTCGTGCTACCTGGTGCCACTGCCGTGGGCGCGCGGGTTCATGCTGACCAGCGCGGTGCTGGTGACGATCTATATCCTGCGCCAAAAGACCCTGCGACATAAGAACCCACACGACCTTGGTCGACACTGACTAACTCCAGGCATTCTGCGAGACTGTCCAACCGGGCCTGGAATGCCTGGGTGTTCTTATGTGCGGAGTTACCATGACGTTGTCCAGCGGGCTGATCGCCGCCGTTGCCCTGGCCTATATGGCCATTATGTTTGCCATCGCCTTCTACGGTGACCGCCGCCGCGCGCCATTGCCGCCGCGCATGCGCGCCTGGGTGTACAGCCTGTCGTTGGCTGTTTACTGCACCAGTTGGACGTTCTTCGGAGCTGTAGGCCAGGCCGCCGAACAGTTGTGGGCTTTTTTACCAATCTACCTGGGACCGGTGTTGCTGCTGGTATTGGCACCTTGGGTGCTGCAGAAGATGATCCTGATCAGCAAGCAGGAAAACATCACCTCCATCGCCGACTTTATTGCGGCACGCTACGGCAAATCCCAATCCCTCGCCGTGGTCGTCGCCCTGATCTGCCTGGTCGGCGTGCTGCCTTATATCGCCCTGCAACTCAAAGGCATCGTGCTGGGCGTCAATCTGCTGATCGGTGCCGGCGCCGACACCACGGGCACCCGCGCCCAGGACACCGCGCTGATCGTGTCGCTGGTGCTGGCGCTGTTCACCATTGTGTTTGGTACGCGCAACCTCGATGCCACGGAACACCACCGTGGCATGGTGCTGGCGATTGCGTTTGAATCGCTGGTCAAGCTGTTCGCGTTTCTGGCGGTCGGCGCGTTTGTGACCTACGGCCTGTACGACGGTTTCGGCGACCTGTTCAGCCAGGCCATGCTCGCGCCACGCCTGGAGGAATACTGGAAAGAGACCGTCAACTGGCCCTCCATGGTGGTGCAGACCGGCGTGGCCATGATGGCGATCATCTGCCTACCCCGACAGTTCCACGTCACGGTGGTGGAGAACATCGACCCGCAGGACCTGCGCCTGGCCAAGTGGGTGTTTCCCGCCTATCTGATTCTTGCCGCACTGTTTGTAGTACCGATCGCCTTGGGCGGCAAGATGATGCTGCCCAGTTCGGTACTGCCGGACTCCTACGTGATCAGCCTGCCGATGGCCGAAGCTCATCCCGCGCTGGCCGTGCTGGCATTTATCGGTGGCGCATCAGCCGCTACCGGCATGGTCATCGTGGCGAGCATCGCCCTGTCGACCATGGTGTCCAACGACATGCTGCTGCCCTGGCTGCTGCGTCGTTCCAGCGCCGAGCGGCCGTTCGAAGTGTTCCGCCACTGGATGCTGTCGGTACGCCGCGTGAGCATCGTGATCATTCTGTTGCTGGCTTATGTCAGCTATCGCCTGCTGGGCTCCACCGCGAGCCTGGCGACCATCGGCCAGATCGCCTTTGCCGCCGTGACGCAACTGGCTCCAGCCATGCTCGGTGCGTTGTATTGGAAACAAGCCAACCGGCGCGGGGTGTTTGCCGGGCTGGCAGCCGGTACTTTCCTGTGGTTCTACACCTTGGTCCTACCAGTGACGGCGAAAAGCCTGGGCTGGTCCCTCAGTCTTTTCCCAGGATTGACGTGGATGCATTCCCACCCGCTGGGCCTGTCCGTCACCTCATTGACCTTGGGCACCGTGTTCTCCCTGGCGGGTAACTTCACGCTGTTTGTGTGGGTGTCGATGCTGTCGCGCACGCGGGTTTCCGAGCACTGGCAAGCCGGGCGTTTCATCGGCCAGGAAATCAGCCAACGTGCCAGCGCTCGCTCGATGTTGTCGGTGCAGATCAGCGACTTGCTCAGCCTGGCGGCGCGCTTTGTCGGTGAAGAACGCGCCCAGCAAAGCTTTATCCGCTTCGCCTATCGCCAGGGCAAAGGCTTCAACCCTAACCAGAATGCCGACAATGATTGGATCGCCCACACCGAGCGGCTATTGGCTGGCGTGCTGGGAGCATCTTCGACACGTGCGGTCGTAAAAGCTGCCATCGAAGGGCGGGAAATGCAGCTGGAAGACGTAGTCCGAATCGCCGACGAAGCGTCGGAAGTGCTGCAGTTCAACCGCGCGTTGCTCCAAGGCGCCATCGAGAACATTACCCAGGGCATCAGCGTGGTCGACCAGTCCCTCAAGTTGGTGGCCTGGAACCGGCGTTATCTGGAGCTGTTCAATTACCCGGACGGCCTGATCAGCGTGGGTCGACCTATCGCCGACATCATCCGCTACAACGCCGAACGCGGCCTGTGCGGGCCGGGCGAGGCCGAAGTGCATGTGGCGCGACGGCTGCATTGGATGCGCCAGGGCCGCGCGCACACCTCCGAGCGCTTGTTCCCCAATGGCCGGGTGATCGAGTTGATCGGCAACCCGATGCCCGGCGGCGGTTTCGTCATGAGTTTCACCGACATTACCGCGTTCCGCGAAGCCGAGCAGGCGCTCACCGAGGCCAACGAAGGTTTAGAACAACGGGTGACCGAGCGTACCCATGAACTGTCGCAGCTCAATGTGGCGCTCACCGATGCCAAGGGCGTGGCCGAGTCCGCCAGCCAGTCAAAGACTCGCTTCCTGGCGGCCGTCAGCCATGACTTGATGCAACCCTTGAATGCCGCGCGGCTGTTTTCCGCCGCTCTCTCCCACCAGAACGATGGCCTCTCCAGCGAAGCGCGGAAATTGGTGCAACACCTGGACAGCTCACTGCGTTCCGCCGAAGACCTGATCAGCGACCTGCTGGATATCTCACGCCTGGAAAACGGCAAGATCAATCCGCAGCGCCAGCCGTTTGTACTCAACGAACTGTTCGACACCTTGGGCGCGGAGTTCAAGGCGCTGGCCCAGGAACAAGGCCTGCGTTTCCGCCTGCGCGGCAGTCGCTTGCGCGTCGACAGCGACATCAAGTTGCTGCGGCGCATCCTGCAGAATTTTCTTACCAACGCTTTCCGTTATGCCGACGGCCCGGTGCTGCTTGGCGTACGCCGACGCAAGGGCGAGCTGTGCCTGGAAGTATGGGACCGTGGCCCCGGTATCCCGCTGGATAAACAGAAGGTGATCTTCGAAGAATTCAAGCGCCTGGACAGCCACCAGACCCGCGCGGAGAAAGGCCTGGGGCTGGGCCTGGCAATCGCCGACGGCTTGTGTCGTGTGCTCGGCCATCGGTTGAGCGTGCGTTCATGGCCAGGCAAAGGCAGCGTGTTCAGCGTACGCGTGCCGTTGGCGCGCAACCAGGCCAGCCAGCAGGTCAAGACGCCACAGGAAACCGGACTGCCGTTGAGCGGTGCACAGGTCCTGTGTGTGGATAATGAAGAGAGCATCCTGATCGGCATGCGCAGCCTGTTGACGCGCTGGGGCTGCGAGGTGTGGACCGCCACCGACCAGGCGCAGTGTGCGGCGTTGCTCGCCGACGGTGTGCGCCCGCAACTGGCTCTGGTGGACTACCACCTGGACCATGGCGAAACCGGTACTGAGCTGATGGGTTGGTTGCGCGCGCAATTGGCCGAGCCGATTCCCGGCGTGGTGATCAGTGCCGACGGTCGCCCGGAGATGGTGGCCGAGGTGCACGCGGCGGGGTTGGATTACCTGGCCAAGCCGGTGAAGCCAGCGGCGTTGCGGGCACTTTTAAGCAGACACCTACCTCTGTAGGAGCGAGCTTGCTCGCGAAGAACGCACAGGCAACACGGTCATTCAAAATGCCGGCGTTATCGTTGACGTTTTTCGCGAGCAAGCTCGCTCCTACAAAAGGCGATCGTTTATTCAGGAAGATGGGCCACGCCATCTGAATCCGTCATCGCCCGCTCAAGCAAATCAGCCGGCAGGCTTTTACTCGCCCGTGCCCCCAGCAACCTCAATTGCTCGGTGCGGCTGACAAGATTTCCGCGTCCATCTGTCAGCTTGTTTCGCGCCGCGCTGTAAGCCTTATCCAACTGCTGCAAACGGTTACCCACTTCATCCAAGTCTTGGATAAACAGCACGAACTTGTCGTACAGCCAACCGGCGCGCTCAGCAATTTCCCGGGCGTTCTGGCTCTGGCGTTCCTGCTTCCACAAGCTGTCGATCACGCGCAGGGTCGCGAGCAAGGTGGTCGGGCTGACGATCACAATATGGCGGTCAAAGGCTTCCTGGAACAGGTTGGGCTCGGCCTGCAATGCAGCAGAAAACGCCGCCTCGATCGGCACGAACAGCAACACGAAATCCAGGCTGTGCAGGCCTTCCAGGCGTTTGTAATCCTTGCCGGCCAAACCTTTGACGTGGTTTCGCAGCGACAGCACATGCTGCTTCAGAGCTGCCTGGCCGATCACTTCGTCATCCGCCGCCACGTACTGTTGATACGCGGTGAGACTGACCTTGGAGTCCACCACCACCTGCTTGTCGCCGGGCAACATGATCAGCACGTCGGGCTGGAATCGCTCGCCATCCGGGCCTTTGAGGCTGACCTGGGTCTGGTACTCGCGACCCTTTTCCAGGCCTGCATGCTCCAACACCCGTTCAAGGATCAACTCACCCCAGTTACCTTGGGTTTTCTGGCCCTTGAGCGCGCGGGTCAGGTTGGTGGCCTCGTCCGACAGGCGCAGGTTCAGCTGCTGTAGGCGCTCCAGCTCTTTAGCCAGGGAAAAACGCTCGCGCGCCTCGTTCTGATAGCTTTCTTCCACACGCTTCTCGAAGGACTGGATGCGCTCCTTCAAGGGATCAAGCAATTGGCCCAGGCGTTCCTGGCTGGTTTCGGCGAAGCGCTGTTCGCGCTCGTCGAAAATCTTTCCGGCCAACTCGGCGAACTGCGCACGCAACTCATCGCGCGAGCCTTGCAGGTCGGTCAGGCGTTGTTGATGACTGTCCTGTTGTTCACGCAGTTCGGCGCGCAAGGCGGCCGATAAGGCATCGAGGCGGCGCAGCTCGGTTTCCTTGGCGCTACGATCAAGGTTCCAGGCGTGGGCAGCATCGCGGGCGTTGTCACGATCGATTTGCAGCAACTCGACCTCGCGGCGTACTGCTGCGAGATCGGCTTGCTTGGCGGCGTTGGCCTGGCTCAAGTCGCTGATTTCATCGCGGCTGGCATCCAGCTGTGCGGCCAGGCCTTCTTGGGCCAGCTGTGCAGTGGCCAAGCGCTCCTCGAGCAACTCCCAGCCAGTCATGCTTGCGGTCAACCGTCGCTGGAGCTGCCAGCACACGGCCAGTAAGGGCACGGCAGCGCCAGCGAGGCCCAAGGCAATACTGGTCCAGTCAAAAACCATAGACATGTCTGCCATCACCGAAAAAAAACCAAGGTTAGCGGAGCACAGGGCCTGAGGACAGCTCAGTCTTCGACCTGACCCAGTTCGCGCTGTGCGCGCCGGTCACCGGCGCGGGCCGCCTGGCGCAGCAAGTCGTGACCGATGCGGCGGTCGCGGGCATTCCCGCATTCGCGGCACATCAGTTGGCCCAGGCGGCTCTGCGCAGCGACCACCCCTTCACGGGCCGGCTGCTTGAGCAAACGCCCGGCGAAGTGCTTGACGTTGGGGTTGTGACCCAGGCGCGGGCTGTCGAGCAACCACAGGGCAACTTTCAAGGAGAAGCGCTTGGGAGCGGTAACAGTTTGAGGGGCGTCGGTAACAGAAGGTGATACTGAGCGAAACTTCATAAAGCACTGTGGGACAGAACGGAAGGCGCGCCACTCTACTCTTTTTTTCGTACAGGTAAAGCTGAAAAAACTCTGCACGCCCGTTCTAGAGCAAGCGCTCGGGACAATCCACAGAAGCTGTGGATAACTCAGTGGACAACCCCCCTTGAACTCGCGCAAAGCCCCATGGAATGGGGGCCGCAGTCAAACTGACGATTTTTTCACCAATAAAAAAAAGCCAGATTTTTCATTGACTTAAATTTCCAATGCAGGCAAATGGCAGCCCCACAGTGCACTTGACAGAGCGGTTACACACGCCGCAACCAATGTGCACAAGTACCCACTCGATGGTTATATAGCCGGCCTTTTTTGAAGCCAGTCGCTACAAAAATGTTACCGCAAGGACAAACCAGGGACTTTTCAAATCTTTCCCGGCTCGCCACACTCCCCAACCTACAACGCAACAGTGGGTGGGTTGATGAAAGGGATTCTGTTATTCGCCGTGTTGCTGCTGGCCATCTGCGCCGTTTCCTTGGGGATCAATGCAGCACTTCCGTCACCGGATGGGGCGCTGTTCGCCATCGCGATCCTGCTGTCGGCGGCGTTCACTGCTGTGAGCCTGTGCATCGAACTGGGCGAAGGCCGGATAAATGACATGGGCGACGTGATGAAGGTGGTCGAGACCGGCCGATCCCTACGCCTGACCCTTGCCGCCTACGGGCTGGGCTGTTCACTGGCGGCGGCGACTACAGTGCTGGTTTATCGGGGCCTTCTGGGCGGCTGATGAAAGTTTTTTAGCTAACACACTTCCCTTACCTGTTTCAATCCGTTACTATCCGCGGCGTTAGTACCAAGCTGAAAGTCAATTCTGGTCGAACAACTCCCCTGTCCAACACGGGATCGACCACCTCGATGGTTTCCAGGTATCACTTGCGACGACACTGCCTTTGAACAAGCAAAGGGTGTTGCGAAGTTTCCATACTCTGACCGAACCAACCTGCAAATTGATCAGGATCTTCACCCCGGGCCCAGAACCTTTGCCCCTGTTGTGTTGCCTGCCCTCCTAAGTACCTACCTGCCAGCCCAAGCGCGCCTAACTTATCAGCGCTTCAAACTGGCTGCTTTGTTCCAGTCGGTTTCTTCGTTCGATCAATCGTGATCAACGTCGCTGGAACGTTTTAATACGGCACGGTTCTTATCTGTGTCATTTGTAGGAACACCAATAATATGAACGCTCAAATCCATACTCAGGATGCCATTCGCACCCTCACCAACGCTTTTGCTCCAATGAACTGCCTGATCATGGCCGCTCGCAAAGGCTGCTTCAGCTTCACCCTGGTCAACGAACATGGCATCGCTCGTCACAGCGAACGTCTGTACCCCGATCAATACTCCAGCGCAGAACCGCTGCAGGCCGTGATCGAGCGTACCCGCCAGGCACTGACTGCCTGATCGACCCGAGTCGCTGAAATACAAAAACCCTGTTTAAAAAGCAGGGTTTTTTATTGCCCGGAATTTGCCAATTGAGTCTTTGCACTAAGTTCAAATAGGCATAAACGTTATAACTAAATGAAGAAGATGCTTTAAAAACAGTCCTTTACATCATAAATATGACACTACACTTCAACTCAAGCGGCATGATCCGCTTCCGGCGAGCCTGAGATCCGATCCACTGCTGCCAAGCCCCCACCTTCTCAGGCTTCGTCGACCACTTTCACGGATTGAGGCTTGTATGGGTATCGCTGCCAGCGAATTGTGTCGTTATGTGATCCGGCCAACCTTGATGTACCTCGGCCGCCATGACCCGACGGCCGAGTCCCTGCTGCTGGGCATTGCCGCCAGTCAGTCGGAACTCGGTTCCGCACTGCACGACCGCCGTGGGCATGGCCTGTACAGCATCACCGAACCGCGCCACCGCGCCTTGTGGGATGACTACCTGGCGCTCGACCCCGAGCGCGCCAGCCTGGTCCGCGGGCTCGCGAGCCAGCACGCGTTCCTCAGCGCCCCGCAACTGGAACTCACCGTCAACCTGCGTTACGCCACGGCCATCGCATGGTTGTTGGTGGAACAACACACCCCCGCACTGCCTCCGCCCGGTGATGTGCTGGCAATGGCACGTATCTGGAAAGAAATTTTTCACCCACAAGGACGGCTGCGCGATTTCACTCAAGCCTGGCAAACCTGTGTTTCACCCATGAATCACGTGGTTTGCTGACCGGGCAATTTGCAAGATTCGTCAAAAACCCTGGAATTTGGTCGGATTGTCCTACAAAACCGCTCTATCTCCTGCATTACAGCCTATAGCGCGATCTTAAATTTATTGTTACTTTCCGCAGCGGTGATCACCACGGAGTTCTAATAATGAAAAAAGTAATGCTCAAGACCACACTTAGCCTCGCCGTTGCCATGGCATCTTCCCAACTGTTCGCAAGCGGTTTCGCACTGAACGAACAGAGCGTCAGCGGGATGGGTACGGGTTTCGCAGGTCGCTCTTCTTCTGCCGATGATGCAAGCACTGTTTACGGTAACCCGGCCGGTATGGCTCGCCTGAATGGGCAGCAAATTACAGGCGGTGTTGCTGCGATTGACGCTTCGACCGATATCAGCCACGTCAGTGGCAACACCAACACCAGCGGTAGCAACAAAGGTGACATGGTGCCTTTCACAGCCGTTCCATTCGGCTTCTACACAAACAAGCTCAATGAGCAGTGGGCCGTCGGTTTCGGCGTCTATGCTCCGTTCGGCTTGGTGACTGACTACGAAAGTGGTTTCCAGGGCCGTGGCTTTGGCAGCAAGAGCGAAGTGAAGGTCATCACCTTCCAGCCGACCGTCAGCTACGCGTTCAACGACAAGGTTTCCATCGGTTTTGGCCCGACCATCAACCGGATCTCTGGTGTATTGGAGTCGGACGTCTCGTTGCCTCAGGTTCCAGGCAGCGGCCCGAACAACATCAAGATCAAGGGTGACGATACTGCCCTGGGCTTCAATTTCGGTGTTCTGGTGCAAGCCACCGACACCACCCGCGTGGGCCTGACTTATCACTCGAAAGTGAAGTACAAGCTCGAAGGCCATACTGAAGTGACCCCGGGTACGGGTGTTCCAGGCATTGCGCTACGCGGGAATCGTTACGATGCTTCGCTGAAGATCGACACCCCTGAATCCTGGGATCTGTCGGTCACTCAGGACATGAACGATGCATGGAAACTTTATGCGGGCGCTACCTGGACTCGTTGGAGCCGCCTGAAAGACATCACCGTCAACAACGAAGGTGTAACCGCTGCCAACGGTGGCGGCGTTGCCCCGGCGCTGGTCGGTACCATCAAAGAAGATCAGAACTGGCACGACACCTGGGCATATGCAGTCGGTACTTCGTACCAACTGACCAAACAGGTGGTACTGCGTACCGGCCTGACCTTTGACCAGTCGCCTACCAACAATACTGATCGCTCACCACGCATCCCGACAGGCGACCGTACGATCTTCAGTGTGGGTCTGGGCTACGCGGTCATGGATAACATGACCATCGACCTGGCTTACTCGTACCTCAAGGAAGAAGACGTCAAAGTACAGCGCACCAATGCCCTGCGCCAGACGTACAACGCCAAGTACGAAAACAGCGCCAACGGTTTCGGCCTGGGCCTGACCTACAAGTTCTAACCCACAGCCGTATAAAAAAGCCCCACTCTCCTGCAAAGGAGGCGGGGCTTTTTATTGGCTGGCGATCAAGGCTTGGACGCTATCGCCTCCTCCACCGCCTTGATCATGTCCGGGCTGTCCGGCTTGGTGAGGCTAGAAAAATTGGCAATCACCTTGCCCTGCCGATCCACCACGTACTTGTAGAAATTCCACTTCGGCGGCGTGTCGGTCTGCTGCGCCAACACCTTGAACAGGTGCACCGCATCGGGCCCCTTGACCTTCTGTGGCTCGGTCATGGTGAAGGTCACGCCGTAATTCACGTAGCAGACCTTGGCGGTCTCTTCACCGGTCTTGGCTTCCTGCTTGAAGTCATCGGACGGCACGCCGATCACTTCCAGTCCGTCGCCCTTGTAGCGCTGATACAACGCTTCGAGGCCTTTGAATTGCGGGGCGAACCCGCAAAAGCTGGCGGTGTTGACGATGACCAGGGGCTTGCCGGCAAAACGCTGGCACAGGTCGATGGATTCCTTGGCGCGCAGCTTGGGCAACTGGCCTTCCAGCAGCGGCGGGCAACTGGCAGCCAGCGCAGCACTGCCAATAGCCATCAGGACGGGTACAGCAAGCCAACGCATCTGCATGTCGTGTGTCCTTAAGTAGTCAAACCATGAACTTAACAGATCGACATACCCAGTTGCATCAACGCCAGCCCGCCGTTTTGCCAGCCCCACCAGGCCAGCAACATCAAAACCAACACCGCGGCGAGTATCAACCCGCGTATCGTTATGCTCATGCCGCCTCCATCTGCGCCTGCAATCGCGCCACTGGCCGCTCGCGTACCGGCCAATTCAGGGCCGCAGCGAGCAGGCTCAGCAGGATCGCGACCTGCCAGATCAAATCGTAGTTGCCGGTTCGATCATAGACCACCCCGCCTAGCCAGCCACCCAGGAACGAACCGAGTTGGTGGAACAGGAACACGATCCCACCGAGCATGGAGAGGTTTCGTACGCCGAACAATGTGGCGACGGTGCCGTTGGTCAGCGGAACGGTAGACAGCCACAGGAAGCCCATCGCCATACCAAACAGATAGGCGGTGACTTCAGTGACCGGCGCCCACAGGAACAGCACGATCACCACCGCACGCAGCAGGTACAAACCGGTCAACAAGCGCGGCTTGGACATGCGCCCACCGAGCCATCCGGCGGTGTAGGTGCCGAAAATATTGAATAGGCCTATCAGCGCCAGCACCGTGGTCCCGACGGTGGCCGGCAAGTGCTGATCCACCAGGTAGGCCGGCAAATGCACGCCGATAAACACCACCTGGAAACCGCAGACAAAAAAACCGAAGGCCAACAGCCAGAAACCGGAATGGGAACAGGCTTCCTTCAAGGCTTCGCGCAAGGTTTGCTGCCCCGCCAGCACCGGCAATGGCCGGTCCTTGAGCATCGCCACCAGCGGCAGAATCAGCGCCACCATCAGGCCCAGTGCCAGCAGTGCCGCAGACCACCCCAACCAACTGATCAAACCCAAGGTGCCGGGCACCATGGCGAACTGACCAAACGAACCCGCAGCACTCGCAATCCCCATGGCCATGCTGCGTTTTTCCGGCGCCACGGCCCGGCCGACCACACCAAGAATCACCGAGAACGAGGTGCCGGACAGGCCGATACCAATCAGCAAGCCGGCACTTAAGGACAACGACCACGCCGAATCGGACATGCCCATCAACACCAGGCCCACCGCGTACAGGACGCCGCCGACGAACACCGCTTTAGTCGCGCCAAAGCGGTCAGCCAGGGCGCCGGTGAACGGTTGCGCCAGGCCCCAGATCAGGTTCTGCAAGGCAATGGCAAAGGCGAAGGTCTCACGGCCCCAGCCGAACTCGCTGCTCATCGGTGCCAGGAACAGGCCGAAACCGTGCCGCACGCCCAATGACAACGCCAGGATCAGCGCACTCCCTACAAGAATCCAGCCACTGGTGCGCCACATCGAGGTCATTTCTTATTCTCCGCTCGCGGGTATATACCCGCTTGTATTCGAACAAATCCGCGCTCAGGCGAGTTCGTCCAGCAAGGCCAACAAGGTTTCGCGTTTTTGCGCGCCGAGTTGATCGATCAATTTCTGCTGCGCCGCTTCCCAGGCGGGTAATGCCGCCGCCAGTCGTGCGACACCGTCCTCGGTCAACATCACCAGGCGGTTGCGCAGGTCATCGCCTTCCACCAACCGCACCAGGCCCTCGCCTTCCAGCACCCGCAGGTTGCGCCCCAAGGTGCTGCGATCCAGCCCCATCGCTTCCGCCAGGCTGGAAATGCTCGGCTGGTCGAGACGCTGCAAGTTACACAGCAAAGAATACTGGGCAACGTTGATCCCGAAGCCATCCAGGGCGCCGTCGTAATGCCTGCTGACGCCACGGGCGGCACGTCGCAGGTTGGTACATAAACATTGGGAGGCAAGCATGGAAGGTGTATATACCCGCGATTAATGAAATGCAAGAAAGTGTTACAGCGCCAGGCCGACCAGAACCGCGACTTCCAGCAGCTCCAGCAAGGCGCCTGCGGTGTCGCCCGTGGTGCCGCCCAGGCGGTTGACCATCAATTGGCGCAGCCCGATAAAGCAGACCGCAGCGAGCAATACAGCCATCCCACCGTTGAAGCCGCCGATAAGAATGCAGGCCAAACCACTGAGGATCAGTACCTGTTGGCCGACAATTCTCGGCAAATGATCCGATAACGCCTGGCCCAATCCACCGGTACGCACATAGCGCGTGGTAAGAAACAGCGCCAGCATCGAGGCGCGGCCGATCAGTGGCGCCAGGATCAGTGCGGCGCCGTTGCGCTGCTCAATCAAGGCTACCAACGCGGTGAACTTGAGCAGCAGCACCAACCCGAGGGTGACTACGGCAATCGGCCCGCTACGTGGGTCCTTCATGATCGTCAGCGTGCGCTCGCGGTCGCCAAAACCGCCGAGCCAGGCATCGGCGCTGTCCGCCAAACCGTCTAGGTGCAGGCCACCACTGAGCAACACCCAGGCCGTCAGCAACAATGCGGCATGCAGCAGCAACGGGGCGCCCATCAATACCGAATTCAAGCCCCACAACAGCACGCCGAACAACAAACCCACCACCGGATAAAACAGCAGTGAGCGTCCCAACTCCTGAGGCTGCGGCATACCCGGCAAGCGAATCGGCAGGCTGCTGAGAAATTGCAGGGCGATCCAGAAGGGCAGCATGTCTACACCCCTTCCGTCAGTGTGCCGTCAGCATCGACGTGCAGGCTGAACAACCCGCCATGGCCCACTTCGACATTCAGCAGCTGCTCCCTCGGCAGACCACGCGCTCGCGCCAGTAACAGACGCATCACACCGCCATGACTGATCAACAGCACACGCTCACCGGCATAGGCCTGATGCAAGCGTGCGACAGCGCCCAAGACCCGGTCGGAAAAGGCGCTGACAGGCTCGCCCTCCGGCGGTGTAAAGCGGTAGGGATCCGCCCAGAACAACCCCAGCCCTTCGGCGTCGGTTTCCATCAAGGCCGCCGCACTGTGCCCTTCCCAGGCACCGAAGTGCAGCTCTTGCAGATCTTTTTCCAGGCTCACCGGCAGCTTGAGTTGAGCCCCCAATTCCTCGGCAAACCGCGCGCAGCGCTGCAACGGCGAGCTGACCAGACGGTCCCAAGGCCCCTGCGCCACCACGGCCGCGCGCATCTGCGCCCAGCCGTTGGCGGTGAGGGCATCGTCCAGGCTGCCGCGCAGGCCGCCGCCCAGCTCGGTTTCACCGTGACGCAGCAGGTCCAGGCGCAAGGTCATGCCGGGCGGTCTGCCACGGCGGCTTCGGCGAAGGTCGCCATCTGCCCGTGTAATGCACACGCCAGACGCAACAACGGAACTGCCAGCGCCGCACCGCTGCCTTCGCCCAAGCGCAGGCCCAGTTCCAGCAGCGGCTGCGCGTCGAAGCTTTGCAACACATGGCGATGACCCGGCTCGGCACCGCGATGGCCGAACACCAGCCATTCACGGCAGGCCGGGTTCAAGCGTGTCGCGACCAGCGCCGCGACGGTACAGATAAAACCATCCACCAGCACCACGATACCTTTCTGGGCGCAGGCCAGGTAGGCGCCCACCAGAGCGGCAATTTCAAAGCCACCCAGATTGAACAGCGTCTGCAACGCATCACCACGCTGACCGGCGTGCAGCGCCAGGGCGCGCTCGATCACGGCCACCTTGTGGCTGACGCCTTGGGCATTCAAACCCGTCCCCGGCCCAGTGAGATCACTGACCTGGCAATCGAGCAAGGCACACGCCAACGCACTGGCAGCGGTGGTGTTGCCGATGCCCATCTCGCCACCGATAAACAGCTGCGCCCCGCTCGCCAACGCACGCCGCGCACTGTCGCGGCCGGCCTGCAGGGCGAGCAGCCCCTGAGCCACGGTCATCGCCGGGCCGTTGACGAAATTGGCGGTGCCCGCGCCGATATTCAGGTGACGCACACCGGGCAGGTCCAGAGACGGCGTGACCGTGCCGAGGTCGACCACCTCCAACTGCGCGTCTAACTGCCGCGCCAACACACTGATGGCCGCGCCACCGCTGACAAAGTTGAGCAGCATCTGCCCGGTGACTTCCTGAGGAAACGCCGACACGCCTTCCGCGACCACGCCGTGGTCACCGGCGAAGATGGCGATCCACACGTGATCGACCAACGGTTTGACCTGGCCCTGCAAGCCCGCCAATTGCACCGCCAGCGCCTCCAACTGCCCGAGAGAGCCGGCCGGCTTAGTCAATTGCTGCTGGCGCGCCAGCGCATGTTCGTACGCTTGGGCGTCAATCGCCTTACAAGGGTTGAGCCACCAGGTGTCAGTCATAACGCAGTACCTTTCAAAGTCAGGGGCAGGCCGGCAACCGTCAGGACAACACGCTGACAGCGCTCGGCCAAGGCTTGATGCAGCCAACCGGCTTCATCCACATAGCGGCGAGTCAATTCGCCCAGCGGCACGACACCCAGACCGGTCTCGTTGCTGACAAAAATGATTTCACCCGGCAGCGTGGCCAGGGTTTCCAGCAGTTGATCGCGTTCGGACGCCAGGCGATTAGCGTCTTCAAGCATTAGCAGATTGGTGAGCCATAGCGTCAGGCAATCCACTAGCAAACACTGCGCAGGCGCCGCGTTTTCGCGCAGCACGCGAGCCAGTTCCACAGGTTCTTCAATCAGGCCCCAATGCTCGGGGCGACGCTGGCGATGCAGCGCGACGCGCTCATTCATCTCACCATCCAACGGCTGGCTGGTGGCGATATAAGTGACGGGCAAACCACTGTCGCTGGCGAGCTTTTCGGCGAGACGACTTTTGCCGGAACGGGCGCCGCCGAGTATTAGTTGGAGCATGGGATGGCACCTTGAATCGGCTGAAATGTATCGGCCATCAGGCCGCCATCGCGGGCAAGCCCGCTCCTACAGAAAAGCCAATCTGCTTTTGATCTGGCTTTTGATGTTGATCTCAAGCGCCCCGTAAAACCACGCTGGCCGAACGC